>JASEHH010000042.1 GCA_030017685.1 Thermodesulfobacteriota bacterium
ATGGGCAAAAGGTGAAGGAAGGGGAGATGCTGGCGGAATGGGATCCCTACTCCATCCCTGTCCTCACCGAGGTGACGGGCCAGGTGAAGTTCGGGGATATCATCGAAGGGGTGACCATGCAAGAGCAGGTGGATGAGTTTACCGGCCTTTCGAGAAAGGTGATCGCCGAATCGAAAGACCCGGATCTGCGGCCAAGGATTTCGATCAAGGATGAGAAAGGCAAGACGATGAACCTTCCGGGGCTGACCTCCCAGGCCCGGTATCTCCTTCCCGTTGGAGCGAATATCTTTGTTTCAGAAGGGGGTATGGTGGAGGCAGGCGATGTGATCGTGAAAATCCCAAGGGAGACCACGAAGACAAAGGACATCACGGGAGGACTTCCCCGGGTCGCCGAGCTTTTCGAGGCTCGAAAACCGAAAGAGTTCGCCCTGATCAGCGACATCGACGGGACCGTTGAGTTTGGCAAGGACCTGAAAGGGAAGAGAAAGGTGATCATCCGGCCGGAGGTGGGTGAAACCAAGGAATATATGATGCCGAGGGGGAAGCATGTGAGCGTCCATGAAGGGGATATGGTGAGAGCCGGAGAGGCGTTGATGGATGGCCCAGCCAATCCCCATGATATTCTGAGAGTGTTGGGCGATAAAGCCCTGGCCCGATACCTGGTGGACGAAATCCAGGAGGTTTATAAACTCCAGGGCGTGAAGATTAACGACAAACATATTGAGGTGATCGTCCGTCAGATGCTCAAGAGGGTGAGGGTCAAAGAGGTAGGTGATACGCATTTCCTGGTGGACGATCAGGTGGAAAAGTTGACCTTTGAGGAGGAGAATGAACGGGCACTCAGAGAGGGCGGCAAACCGGCAGTTGCAGAGCCTCTCTTCCTGGGTATTACCAAAGCCTCCCTCATTACGGACAGTTTTATTTCTGCGGCCTCCTTCCAGGAGACCACGAAGGTCCTGACCCAGGCTGCTGTGGCGGGGAAGATCGACCATTTGAAAGGATTGAAGGAGAATGTCATCATGGGCCGTCTGATTCCTGCTGGAACCGGGCTTCCCAAATACAAGGGACGGGATCTCTGGATAGAAGGGTATTCAGAAGAGGAGGCGATGGCGGAAGGTTAAGGAGAAGCCTCTAAATAAAGGTTCGCCTGAGCCTCTCTCATGTTGGGAAAATGATGGGCCCATTCCGCATTGTTTCGGAATGGGCTTTTTTTTTGTGGTTCTTCGCGTAGTCGAGTGGGTCATTTTTGCCTTTTCACTCCCCTCTCTTTATCAAAGTTCTCTCTTTCTTTACCCCTCTTTGGCCGCCGGCCCATAGGGCCTCCGGCCCGGAGGGAGTAGCAGGACATTATTTCTAACGGGGTAAAAACTTAACTTGTTGAATGTTGGGACCTGACCCTCTTGCCTCTCTTTTTAATTCTCAGGTATCTCAAACTCATAATTACAAAAAGGACAAGATACTCTCCCGTGAATACCGACTGCCACTTTTAATTTGCGAGAACACTTGGGGCAATCTATGATACGCCCCAAAGTTTTTAATTTCTTGCAACCATCTGCTTCTCCTTTAGAACAAGATTTTTGGAAATCGAGTATCGCATTGTTTGTTTCACCTTTTACATCGTATACAAGCCCTCGATTAAAATAGTACACAGAATTATTTGGATTTATTTCGATTGCTTTGCTAAAGTAATGTATCGCTTCTTCATACATCTTTTTTGCCAGGTATACGTTCCCGCACCAACCATAGGCTATTGCGTTTTGCGGTTCTATTGAGATCGCCTTTTTAAAGTCGTTGATCGCTTTATCGTATTCGGTTTTTTTGTAATAAGCATACCCACGATTGAGGTAGGCAGTAGTGAAGCTGGGGTCTATTGAGATGGCTGCGGTACAATGTTCGATTGCCTTGTCATATTGGTCACTCTTTACATAACTGGACCCAAGTTTATTATAAGACTCGGCTGATCCTTCCTTCTTTAAGGGTTGTGGTCGTTCCTCAAGTGAATCCTTCTTTTGAAATTTAGCCTCTTTCCCCTGGTTCTCTTGATGTTTTATTAGGCTTAAGATTGCCTTAATGGATCGCTTTTGACTTTCACTGTAGAAGTAGCCTTTTTTTCTTTCCAGGGCGTCAGCTCCCTCTCGGCTTAGTGGCTCGATATCGATGGTTTTTTGGTAATGTGTCTTTGCTTGTTCAAATGCCTTCTGCCGGAAAAAAGCTATCGATAGACCTATATAAGCATCCACGTATTTATCATCCAGTTCAACTGCCTTTTTGAAATCTTTTGTCGCCGATTGATACTTCCCCAAATCAAGGTATATGTAGCCCCGGTTGTCATACGCTCCACTATGCTTTGGGTTTATTTCAATGGCCTTTGTATAGTCGTCAATGGCCTTGTAAACTTGTCCTCTTCTATAATTCATATACCCCCTTGATGAATAGGCTTCAGCATCATTGGGATTTATGGAGATTGCTTGCTCAAAATCACTGTTTGCGCTCTCGTAGTCCATCTTTCTGATATAAACCCTTGCGCGGTATAAATAAGCTTTTACATTCTTTGGGTTCAAGCCGATAGCTTTATTGAAATCGGTCAGTGCTTCGTCATCCCAATTTTTAATAAATTTGATAAATCCTCGTCGAACATATGCTATATCAAAATTCGGGTCCGATGCTATCGCTTTATTCAGATCTTCTATTGCCTTTTCGTATGCGGTATTACTCATGTGTACAAGTGCCCGAAGGAAATATGCTCTAGGGAAATTTGGGCTAATATTGAGGGCTTTGTTCAGATCTTCAATAGCCTTGGTATTATCTAGCTTTAAGTAGTTAGCGTATCCGCGGTTGGCGTAGGCCTGGGAATTATTTGGATCTATACTAATCGCCTTGCTAAAATCTTCAATCGCTTTTTCATCTTGTCCTTCTTTAATAAAGGTAACTCCCCGGTTATTATAAAACTCAGCAGACTTTTCTTCCCGGATTGCCCTATTCTGTTGATCTTTTGAAAGGACCCAAATAATGATAATAACAAAGGCGACAATCCCGACCACCCAAAATAACGCCTTATTTCCTCCTTTTTGAAAAGTTTTTAAATCAGGGGTTGATCCAGACAGTTGGTATGATTCAGAGCCTGCCGTAAACTTTATCTCTTTATTTTCATTCTTTTGTTCCAACTCTTCAGAAACTGGGTATAAGTGCTCTAACTTTCTTTTAGGTTTTACCTCTTCTAAGTTGGGTGAGGTTTCATTTTGGGATAGTTTTGTTTCAGCCTGGTTTTCTTCTTCTGTTTCTTTAAACTTTTTAGGTTTGCCAGAAAGGTAAGAACTTACCTCCTCATAAGCTCGGGCTATTTCCTTCAATTTATTTTGTGCTTGCTGCTGCAGACGAGGATCAGGGGAGAGAAGGTCAAGATGCCACAATTGTATTAAGTTATCATATGCGTGCTTAAGTTCTTCTTCAGTTACACCAGGTGTTATTCCAAGAAGTTGATAATATTGATCTATTTCACTCATCAAGCTATCCCTTTTTGCCAATTTGATTTTTTAACTCAAATTATTCTGGCAATAACCTCCTTTCATTCTTTTTTAATCTCCGATAAAAGTTTAACAATATCCTTTGAGAGATTTAGTTGAATTTTGTTATCTTAGCATTCCGAGTTACGAAAAGTTAATTGGTTACCTGACCAATCTATGCAAATTAATCCTTTTTTCGGATGGTTCTTAATATAATTAGAAAAAGGGGAAACAAGGGTACGCTCAAGAAGCCTTATAAAACCGCGGGCTCCCTCTTCTTGATTAACATAGAGATCGCTAATATGCTGCTTAGCTTCTTCAGTTATCTCAAGACATGTCTTATATTTTGTCTGTGCTATGTCAACAAGCTTTGTAATCTCGCGTTCCAGAAGAGTCCGATAATCCTCTTGTGTGAGATCTCGGAATACAATGATCCGATCGATTCTCGCAAGAAATTCTTGACGAAAATGTTGCAGGAGTTTTGTATGAATGGTCCTTAATTGGTCCGGTGTCGACCTCTCTTCATCCGTTTGAAACCCGATTTTCGATTTTACACTATCGCTGGTAGTTACATTGCATGTGATCACAAAAAGTTGCCTGCGAAAGTCGACTTGCAACCCACGGGGGTCCCTAGCCTCCCCTTTATCGAATATTTGGAGGAAGTAGTCCTGAATTTCTGGGTGGGCTTTTTCCATTTCGTCCAGCAATATAAGGCCTTGGGGGTGCCCTTCTACATATCGAAATAGGGCGCCTTGTTGTTCATGGCCTATAAAGCCTGGAGGCGCACCAATTAATCTAGCCAATTCGTGCCGTTCTTTATATTCACTCATATTAAAGCGACCGAGGGTACGACTATCTCCGAAGAGAGCCTTCGCGATACACTCTGCAGCAAAAGTTTTCCCAACGCCGGTCGGTCCAGTAAACATAAAAATACCTAAAGGGCGGGATGTCCCAAGTTCCCTCGTTTCGAGAGTGCCCAGAGCCTCGACCAAATCCGTAATGGCTTGGTCTTGCCCAGCAAATAAAGATCGCAATACAAACTCAACTTTTGTTGCGTCCAAGGCTTTTGCTGCACTAACAGAGATTCCATACTGTTCTTCCAAAACAGATTCTATGAGACTCCGACCGATCCTCGGAGGTTCCTTGGCTGGAAGGACATTGCGAAACGATAGCGAGGATATTTTGACAAAAGCTGATGCATTCTCAAGGAGGTCAATTGCCTTGTCAGGTAGCCAACGCCCTCGAATGAGCTTTGAGGAAAGATCTACGGCAGCAACAACGGCCTCATCCTCGATCAGAACTTGTTGGATTCCCTCAATCCTGCGAGCCCACTCTCTGCATATTTGAATTGATTCTTCCTCCGTGGGTTCATTTACCCGTAATACTTGAAATCGTCGCATGAACGCTGTCTCAGTTTTGATATGGCGTTCAAACTCCTCAATGGTTGTTGCTCCAATACATCGAAAGTCGTTCCTTGCCAAAGCAGGCTTTAAGATGTTGGATATATCCATTGAGCCTTCGCCCACCGAACCTGCTTTTATCACCATATGAATCTCATCTATAAAAAGTACAAGGTTAGGATCAGCAGATGCTTCGTTGACGATTTGCTGAACCCGTTTCTCCATCGCTCCGCGGTACTGAGTTCCTGAAACCAAATCGGCGGCACTGATTTGGATAACTCTGGTTGAGCGCAAGGCTTCAGGCGCATTTTCTGAGGCGAGCTTCTGCACCAGGCCTTCCACTACTGCTGTTTTACCCACGCCTGCTTCGCCAAGAAGAATCACGTTGCGCTTGGTTGTCCGCTGAAGGTAGCGTGCGAGGGCAAGCATCTCAGCTTTACGCCCTACGACGGGTGTTAATCTTTGTTCCCGTGCTAACTTTGTAAGATCTCGACCGATTTGGTCGAGGGTGGGCGTGTTTTTCCTAAGAACTTCCCGCTCAAATTTATCTCCAGGCTCCATTGTTTGATCGTCGGATTTAAGAGAGTGCGTAGGTGAAGCCGTCCGGTTTTTGAAAAAAGTGGAGGTCTCGTCAGGGAGATGTTCCATGATTTGTCTAAGTAAATGGACAAGAGTCAGCTCTTCCGAACCCTCTTCAAGCGCTTGCTTCCCTGCCTCCTGGAAAAGATAACGGGATTCCTTAGAACGATGGAGCATTTCGTTTACTTGACGTCCTCCATTAACTTGATGGAGCAGCTTACGTAAGCCACGACGCGCGCTGGTTATTTCGTCGTCTGGAATTCCTATAACTTTTCGGCCTTGAGTTATTATTGGGCCAAGCCCTTCGATAACATGGGGCGGAAGGCCCATATCTCTTGCATCTTGATGAAATGCTTCATCAATGATCTTGAGGATGGCCACCAAGAAGTGAACGGGTTTTATTACGGGACTCCCTGAAAGGCAAGCTTCAATATTGGCAATTGCCCAGACAAATTGAAGTGAGGTGTGAATATCAAGTCTTCTCAAAGATCCCTCTAAATCATCTTTTTCCAGTGTTTGAAATCTTTATTGCCACTGTGCGGTTCCGAGCACGGTTTTCGGGAGTATCGTTAGGATACGGTGCCATAGATTCTCCAAGGCTTCCTATTAAAAATATGTCAGACTTAAGTTTTGTTGTTGTTCTCAGGTGCTCAGCCACAATAGTTGCTCTGGCCATTCCCAATGCTAAATTGTCTTTATATTTGCTGCCTGTCACTATTGGAATGTTGTCTGTATGGCCAACTACTTTCAATAAAATATGATCGGCATGCGTTTCGAGTTGTTTTCCAAAAGTCGTCAATAGTTTTTTGTTTTCAGGTGTGATTTCAATACCATTACCAAACAAGCCGGAGTTGAAACTAATCTTGATTTCATTCATTTCAGTTACCACAGAGATTCCGGGAACTGTGACCTTCAAATCTGGTGGAACATCTCTTTTTACCACAATCTTTTCTACCCCCCTCTTGGGAGACTGATTGAAATTTAGTATATTGCCCCCAATGAAGAATCCAGCAAAAAAAATAACAATGATCACGGCTAGGCGAATGATGAAGGGGAAATTTGTTACTAGCCATGTCAGCCATAACGAATGACTCTGAACTCTCTCAATGCACTCAAGCCCAGCTTTATATGTTTCGTTATTAGGGTCTAGCACTAAGGCCTGGGTCCATAAAGATTTAGCCTCTAATAGCCTCCCTTGTTGGGCACGGATACGCGCGAGAAGGTCTAAACATGCAGGTGTTTCCTCGACGCCCCCCACTGTCCCTTTAAGGAGGCTCTCCGCCTCTGAGTAGTGGCCGTGTCTGGCCAGGGTGGCCACCCTGAAAAGGACGATATGGAGAAGCAGACGCGAAACGGATGTCTTTATGTCTGCTGGATTCTCCGTAGATATGTTGATTGTTCCTTTATCCTGACGGTCATCGTCCAAACTGGGCATCTTACCTACGATTTCCTCCTTTTATATTACCGTTGATCCAAAGGCTTTTTGTCCATCCCTTTGCTGCTCTACCGGGAGAAGGGCATAAAGCTGGCGAACGGCCGCTTGTAAACTTTGGAGATCCTGATTTTCCATGGCGCGTCTTCCTTGGTTTAACAATAGCTCGGCCTGGGCATGATCTCTCATGACAGTCTTCTCTTTTTCAAGGTATTGGAACCAACTAACCCAAAAGTTTGGTTGCTCTCTCAAAAGGCGGAAGGCGGTATCGCGTAACTCGGAGACCTTGGTTTGGAGAAAGTCGATGTTGTGGCTTTGGGTCGCCTTATAGGTCTCGTGCTCTAGAATCTTGAAATTTTGTTTGTCTTTGCTGTTACCATATTGCTCCACGATGTCGTTTGCAAATTTGATGGCTTCTTTGGCCTCCGAAAGGAGGCTTGGAAGTTCCAGTGCGTCTTCGACTTCATCTATGGCTGCCTTGAAATCGAGAAGCTTTTTATGGCACTGATTGACAGCGTCTCGGTCCGCGCTCGCAGCGATAAGTAAGGAATCTAAGTTGTTCTCGACATTTTCTCGTTCGATTTTTTGGAGAGAATGTTGAGCTTTTGAATCCTCGATTTGTTGCGCTTTTTCCCTTACTTCCGCCAGGCGCTTCTTCTCTTGATCGATAACCTCCTGTAATTTTTTAAGGTCGGAACTTTCTTTGACCAGGGTCTGAACATCTTCGAATTCCTCATCAAGGACAGGAATATAAGCTTTCGCTCTAATTAGACGGGATTGGTCGATATCAACAGTGATTTCGACCTCAGACCCGGGTGGGACATCCCGCTTGATTTGCTCAGGTTTAATTATTAGATTGCCAATCTTGATGTTGCGGTCCCCCTTTCTATTTTCCCCTTCGACCAAAGGGATTATGATGGGATCTTGAGCTGCCTTGGCTAGGTAAGCCGTCTTTAAATCAGTTATTCGCTTCTTTGCAGGCAATGGCGTCCCTTTTTCAAAGATCCGTCTTACCTCATTATTGGCTTTTGCGACGCCGATTGAGTGGGTAAGTGGTGGAGATGTGAATACGAGCCCTATTGTATAATTAATCCTATCAGGCACAGTTTTACATTTTGCTCCTGTCGAACTAAAGAGTTCGATGAGAAAGGTATTCGGATGTCCTTTTTCCGCCCAGAGAGTGGTCATGAAGGATCCGGTTGAGCTGAGATTAATCTTACCGCTTCGCCATTGCGGACGGGCCTCGATGTTGGTGAATTCGATTGTAAAGCCGGAGAGGTTTTCACCTTTTAAGGCTAAAACTTTTCCGCCAACATCCGGTTCCGTGGAAGAGCCAACTGGCTTATAGTCGAGTTCTATTGTGTACTGATTTGGCGTGGCTGATGGAGCTATACATTCGATTCGTTGTGTCCCGGCGAAGATTGCTGCTCCCGCTGCTACAACCGTTAGGGGATCGATGTGGAACTCTAGGGAGATTCCTAAGCCCATATTGGGGTCTGCAAGACGGTCTCTAAGATAAGGGGTTAACGTTGGCCCCCCCACTAATAAAACTTTCTCAATGTCGGCCGGCGCCAAGCGTTTCTCGGTCAAAACTTTCTTACAGATGTTTGCAGATTGTTCTACGAGTGGTTCTATCAGGGGTTCGATGGCGATACGCTCCAGGTCAAAATTGAATTCGACAGGACCGTCCTTGAACCCAGGGCAGCCGGCAAAAAGGTTATCGATGTTAATTGGAACAGATTCGATGTTGGAAAGTCGGATCTTTGCTGCTTCTGCGGCCCATTTGAGTTTGGCAAAGGCGCTTCGCCAACTCTTATTACCTCTATTAAAATCAGAGATGCGAAACTCTTTGATGATCGCCGGTGCCAGGATTTGGTCCGCAATTGCATAATCAATGTCACCACCGCCAAGAAAATTATCGCCTCCGTGGTTAACGATCTGTATGAGGCCGTCTCTCACCTGAATCACTGCGGCATCGAAAGTGCCGCCACCAAAGTCATAGACCAACCAAAAGACCTTGTCACTCTCGCTCTGAAAGCCATAGGCGAGACCCGCAGCTACTGGTTCTTGAAGAAGTATGCTGGTGGAAATACCTGCTAATTTAGCCGCCCTATCGGTTGCCTCGCACTGCGGGAGCTCGAAAGCAGCAGGTACGG
Source organism: Thermodesulfobacteriota bacterium (assembly GCA_030017685.1). GTDB lineage: Bacteria > Desulfobacterota > BSN033 > BSN033 > UBA1163 > RBG-16-49-23. Next base: position 9,071 of record JASEHH010000042.1, read on the forward strand.
TAATGACCGCTGCCTGGACGTCTTCACCCAAACTACGTGTGGCATATTTTTTCAATTCTTTTAGCACCTCTGCAGAGAGTTCCTCGGGCTTAATCCATCGCCCGCTCCTAATAAAATGATATTTTGCGTCGGTGCCCATTTGGCGCTTGAAGGCCGCAAATGCGTTCTCAACGTCGAGTTCTAATTGCTGCTTTGCAAGAAGACCTACGTAAAGGTTGTTTTTCTTATTGATCCAAACTACTGACGGTGTGTACTCGACGTTGTCATTATTCTTGATGAGCTCATACCCTCCTGTCCCTTTCCATACGGCTATACTGCTGTTGGTCGTACCAAGATCGATGCCAAAATCGATTGTTGCTCTTGCCATTTTATCCTCCTTATGATTACTGATTCTTTCAGCCAGCTACGTTTCTTTCTCAGCTTCTGGCCTCCCTACGATCACTTCGCCCATCTGGATTGATTGCCCCTTATAATAAATCGTGGGTTTGATCGTTTCGATTACTTTTTCGTGGTCAAGCCCTTTGGTAGGTTGGAAAATCATTACCTTGAGAGACAATCCAGGGTTGTAGCGTGTGTTGGTGTGGTCCTGAATCGCTATGCCCGCCTGGGTCAGGGCGTCCCATGTAGACTCGAGGTGCCTGTATACGCGACGCATTTCTTCAAACGGTTGGTCTGTTCCAGGCTTTACCATCTTGTTGCGCATTCTCCATAAACCTGTTCCTAAATCAGCAAGGAGATGGAAATGCTCCTTAGGCCCTCGTAATTGTTCATCGAGGGGGTGGAACTGTATTGATAAAGATAGGTTTTGAATGGCATTTATTATACTTTCTGGCCAGGGATGAAAGGTGATACGAAACTCCTTTGGAAAAGTCAGTTCCTTGAGATGTGCCAAAAGTCGGCGTACGCTAGAAGAATGTGGATTATACTTATTGTCTTTCATTTTCTACTCGGCCTTTTGAAATGGGGCCCTTCTTTATCATGTGTCTTACGCAGACGGCTACAAGGAGGCCAAGAAGCCATCTTGCAATGGCCTTACCCTGTTCGTTATTGGACAGTAGGGATGCAAGCGGTGGTGACAAACGGTAGTAAATCCTGGTGAAGATCCGGCCGGGCGAAGATTGGCTTAATATGTTGTCACGAAAACGCCTCAAACAGTTCACTTCATACGAATAAGGATCTCCATAGGCCGCCGTAGCGATGAAGCACCACTGAGTGGTCGGCTTCTTCTGCGTTTCCTCGATGTTTTTGTTGGTATTTATGGTGCTGCGATCGTTCTTAATTCTTTCACTCAAATCTTTATCGCGGCAATGTAGGTCTGCCAGTTGAATCGCTTCATAGGCTAATGAGTAATCCTTGTGGTCATTGTTAAAACACAGTGCGAGCTCTCTAAACGCTCCTGCTATTATGTTGGCTGCGATCTGGTAGACCTCTTCTTTGAAAGAGGTATCTTTTTCGAAAGCGTAGAATTTTGGCCGTATATGGTCTCTTAAGTAGTACAGCTGCTGCTGGGCCGTAGAGTATCCCTCATTTGCCTTTGAAACTGCATGATTACATTCATTATATATAGGGTCCAGAAATTCTTTGTAGACTGCGTTGGTGTTAACAATTTCTATGTTTCCCTCGATTTTCTTCTTTACAGATTCGCTGGCAGCTATAGAAAGGGTCTGTTTCAAAAGGCTAAGCGAAGCTCTCCAGCCTTCCGTGTTATTAACATAGGTCACGAGACAAGTAAGTGCTTGGAGTGCGATTTGGTCATGGGCGGCATCTCTTGTTGCATTCCCTGGAGATAACAGGTAGTCCAATATGGTTAGAAGCGGTTTTGTTTGATCGATCAATAGCCGTGCCAACTCGAGGGCTTTTATGGGAGTCGAACTGGCCTCTTCTTGAGCCTTTTTACAAAGAATTTTGATTTGTTCTCGTGTTGGCTCAGCGATCCTACGAAGAGCCTCATCAATTATGGCTTTTTCAAAACCAGAGGCTTGCATTATGGACGATTGGCGCTGTACTTCAGAAGTGTGTGCGCTCTTCGCAGCGCGCAGGGCAAGTTGAGCATTGATTGACAAAAGTGCTAACGGGAGTGATGCCCTAATTTTTCGGGCGGTTCCCGTTGTCAGGCGTGGGTCGCCGAAGTCGCGAATGCGTGCGGCTAATCGGCTCCAGAAGCCTTCGTAGTCCAAAAGGATCTTCCAACGCTTAAACACGCTCTGCCAGTAGAGATCTCGCAGTTTTTTCTGTTCGCCGGTGGCAGATTTGGATAGTTCGAGATCAAGAGCTGCAGCGTGATAAAGAACGGCAAGGTTATGCATGGAAACATTGCTCTCACTGTGGTAGTTTTCCTGTTTAATCCACATCTCGGCTGCTTTTTTGATATTCCCTCGGGAAAGTGTCTTCAGAATATCATCGGTTTTCCCTTGCCCGAGCTCATGTGGCCAGAACCAAAACAATTCATCCACTAACCGCCGTTCGGGATCGTTGAGGCGTTGCATGGCCTCCTGAATTGCGTACATATCGGGGACTGGGTTAAGTGCGAGAGGTCCGCGAAGATGATGAGGGTCGGTTCCGAATTTTTCTGTTAGGTTTATCCTCTCGGCCTGTTGAAGAATGTCCTTTACCGTTGCGTCTATAGGTGATTCACATATTCGAAATGCATTCATGCTATAGAGTTCTGGCCGAGCAGCTTCCAAAAGGGGGGTAAATTCCGCCGTATGAAATGGTTCTTGACTAGTGAACGGTGTCTGTGAGGATGCGGAAGTTTTGGGTTGATCTTCTTCCTCTTTTTCATCAATAACCGAGTTTCCATCCTCGTCCACCTCGAATTCATACTTACATTCAGGACATTCAACACATCCAGGAATTTCCCCCTCTTCCCAGTTTTCTCCACATTCAGGACATATGATGGTAACCGTTCCATCCATAGGCTTTGGAACCAATGGGTTATGACATTTACCACAATTGGCGTTATGTACATCGTCTTCCGGTTTTAGACGGTTTTTAATTCCACAATGGGGGCAGATATAATATATCGGCTTGGAGGCCAGTGGATTTTTACATTTACTACAAATGAATTTGCTTGGATCCTGCCCTGGTTGCAGGCAGTTAAGTACTCCGCAAGAAAGGCATCTTAGATCTGACGGTTTTGGAACCAGCGAATTATGACATATACCACAATTAAACTGACTGGGGTCTTGACCAGGGTCTAACCTGTTATCATTCCCACAATGAGGGCAGGAAAAACGATTATAATCTGTCATATCTAATATCTCTTGAATTTAAATCATTACATAACCACTCCACGCCGCCATAATTTCAATTGATATTCATATTCGTGGCGTAGTTTTGGCCACTTATTCATAGCTTCTTCTAAAAGATCTGCAGCTTCCATTAGTTTCCCCGCCTGTCGAGAAAGCTTTGTCGCATTCGTTACCATCCCTTGTGCAATATGTCCATCTGTTTGAGAAAATTGACCAAGCGCTGATTTAGACATGTAGCCTGATCTTTCGTTACTATGCTTCTCCGTTTCACCTAAGGGGCATATCTTCCATTTCTCAAGATCACCAAGCATTTCCCTGGCGTTTGAGTAGCGTTCCTCAGGTTTTATTTTCAATGCTTTAAGAATGATTTTCTCCAGTTTCGTATCGATTCGAGGGTTAAGCCGATGGGGTAAAATGGTGGGTTGCTCAAAGCATTTACTTTCAAGAATATCCATGTCAGCAATTCCTGGGAAAGGCAGCTGGTCGGTTAGAAGAAGATAAAGAGTTGACCCTAGTGCCCAGACATCCCCTGCACATGAATCACTCTGAAAATCCCGGAAAGCTTCGGGTGCCTTAAAACAACGGGTACCCCGCGCACTTGCAAGAAGCGTTAATGGATTCACTCTTTTGGCCAGACCAAAATCACTAATCCGTGCCCGGATGCCAGTGGCATCATACCCTATCAATATGTTTTGTGGTTTAATGTCTCGGTGGATAATAGGAGGTTTTTCGTCATGAGCAATGGTAAGCCCTCGGCATACCTGCCTCAAAATCTCAACTGCAGTTTCGATTGGAACAAATTGTGCTCCATGTGACCGCCAAAATTGATCTAAACTTCCTCCTGCTACATATTCCATCGTAAAAAACCCGCATAACCCTTTGGGCGTTTCTGTGATATTAGCATCAAAGACTCTGATGATATTTGGATGACCGATTCGAGATAACAAGATAGCTTCTCCAAGCATTTTTTCAATTTCCTCGATGGTTATCCCTACGATCTTAAAAACCTTCATCGCCTGGCGCCCAAGAAAGCGGTGCTTAACGCGATATACCTCTGCAAAAGCCCCCTCTCCGAGGAAACGCTCAACCTCATAAGTTTCACTGATAATTTTACCTTCGCTAAGCAGGCTCATGGTAATAAAGTTGAACTGAGTGTACTAAACACCACTCAAAAAGTCAAAGTGTTTAATGTATTGTCGGGAAAAGATCCTATCAGTTGCCTTAAAAGTACATCCGTTTCCAAACAATCAACAATTTAGAGAAATCGAGTTAGATACAATACACCTTCTAGTTTGATAAACTCTGCAGTTTCACTCCTCCAAATGGAGTCAAATCGCGATTGAGATTTATCGCTATCTTTCTCTATTCCTAAACAACACACTCCTGTTAAAACTCTTTTCCATCCCTTGGCAGTATTTCTGGTAAGAAGAATACTCCTCTGGAGTAATCTTTATAGCCTTCCTGATATACTCTCCTTGATAAAATATCCTCTCACCTTCTTGCCGATAGCTCGATCGGAATTCAAAATACGGATTGTTTACCTCCATTGGTTTAGGGAGATGGTAAACTTCGTATCCCTCCGGTACGTTAAACACTACCTCCTCTTTGTTATAAGAATTATTCCAGACTATGATGGGGTATCTCCGGTCTTTTTTGCCTGTGGCAGGACAACTTCTCCATATTTCAGGCACATCGAATATCAAAATATCCCCCGCTTTTTTACAATAATCCTGTGCGTTGTATTTAACATTTAACTCAAACCTCTCCTTAAAATTCACAGGATCCGAGTGGGTATATGTCAAAAGCTTTGCCCCTGAGAATATTTCATCTACCCTCTCTTCTAAAGACTCTTTAATCTTCGTTGGCCTATTGTCTATGAAAAACGAACGTAAAGATGCTTCTTTGCCACCGAAGCCAAAATTTTTGACTTCACATTCTATGGATCCATCCAACTTTATTTTTATTTGAGATTGGCTATAATATGCGTTTTCTTCCGGTTTGGCAAAAAGGGTCTTGGCGAAAACAACCTCTTTGTTATTGAAAATGAGAATATCCCGATTTTGGTCACTACTGGGGAGATAGTCAAAACGATAATTTTCAGCCACAGGATCAAGAAAATGATATTTGTCTCCATCTTCTACACCCACGATGCAGTGGTCAAATTGGAAGGGATATGGGAAATCCTTGATCAAATTCCCTATATCGTTGGTGGGAATTAACACGTAGTGAGCAGGAACCCCTGCAACCCTTAACATGCTGATCAGGAGGGTGCTTTTGTCCTTACAGTCACCGTATTTGTTCTCAAACACCTTTTGGGCGTTCTCTGGTTCATAACCTGATTTTCCCAGACCGATAGAGACATACCGGATTTCCCTTTTTACATAATCAAAGATAGCTTCAATCTTTTCTTTAGAAGTCGCGAGATCTCTGGTCAACTCAGCCACTTTTCTCCTTATCGACTCATCTGGCTCGGTTTTTCCTGCAATCTTTTTCCTCCACCAATTAAAAAACTCCTCCCATGAATTCATGGTAGTTACCAATATACGAAAGGCCACCTCATCCGCAGGGGGCATAGACTTTTCTTTAATAATTTGAGGGATATTTTTATACTCCCAAAGATAAGTCTTTTTATTTCCATCATGAATAATATTTGGAGATAATTGGATACCTTGGATAGGATTCAATACGAGGTATTTCAAATCCATATCTTTCGGGGTGATGACCTTATACCGGCAGAAGTAAGTGGGCTCATGCACCTGAAAATAGAACCCATCTGAAAACTTTCCTTCAATTTCAGGTTTCTTTTCTATCACAACCTTATAATCGATGATCGAGCCGACGGTCACTCCTGGCATTGAAAAGGTAAGTTCCTTATAGTCACTATAAGAGGGATATGAACTGTAAGGGGTCACAACCTTTACAGCGTTCTCATTTAAGGGGATGAGCTTCCCTTCCGGGGTGATAGTCCTTGCGTAGATGATAGAGGCAGTCTCTGAGCGGGAATTAAAGCCAATCTCAATATCGCCGTTCTCCTTACCGCTTTCTTTTAATATTTTGAAAACTACATGGATGGTCTCTTTACTTCTTCCATCCTTAAAAACTTCTACGACGGCTTCATCTAAGATATAGATGATACCGGCATCAGGATACAACTCAGCAGATTGAACATTATGGATGAGCTGAGCTACCTCATCTTCTATAGTCACTTCGTGTTTCAGATGACTCGGGGTGCATGACAAGGCAAGAAATACGGAGATTAAAGGTAGAATAAGTTTTAAAAAAGGCATTTTCCTCATTTTTCTATTCCTCTATTCCTTTCAAGATTTTTCCCTTTCAAATAGGATTCTAAAGCCTCATCAATTACTTCCTTAATGGTTTTCCTCTCCCAATATGCCAACGCTTTTATTTCTTCCAAATGATGCTTCTTTAGAATGAACGTTGCCCTCGTCCAACCGTCTTGCAGTCCTTGTTGTGTAGTCTTAATTGAAACCATCTTTGAAGTTCCTTTTCTCTGGTATCTAATTTTATCTAATTGCTGACCTTATAAAATTTGTAAACTTTGTAAACCATTTGAAATTGCTGCAATTTTCTTGCCACTCAAATTGTTTTTAGTATAACCTATTAAATTTAAAGAAGTATTTTTAAAATTTGGGGGATTCTTTGCAGAGTCTTTGTTTGAAAAATAGAACAATAATTGTACGGTTTTTGCAAAAATGTCACTAGATGGAAACGGGGTGTGGGTTCTAAAGCAACTCAGCAGGTAAGGCAAAAGAATGGGGCATCAATAATAAGATACCTGAATATGATTAAGAACTACTGTTTTTAAGGGAGAGAACTGGGCATGCAGCTTGATGAGGGGATCAGAGATTAGGAAGTGGAGAGTGGAAGGTGGACAGTAGTGAAAAAGATCTACTCTCCACATTCCACCTTCAACATTCGATTGTTTATTTTATTGTTTCCAGTTTTTTCTTCGCTATTTCCGCCTGTTCTGTCTGAGGGAATCGGTCGACGACCCGCTTGAGGAGGTTTCTGGCATGCGTCTTATCCCCCAGCTCCAGGAAGGCAAGACCCTGTTTGAGCAGGGCTGAGGAAACCTTATCTCCTTCCGGATATTTGACGATGACCTTTTCGTATTCGAGAATTGCCTTCTCAAAATCTTTTTTAAGAAAGTAGGTTTCCCCGATCCAGAACTGGGCGTTATCAGAGAGTTCCATGTTGGGATACTGTTTGAGAAAGGCCTCAAATTTTCTACGGCCTCCGTCCAGGTCTCCCTTCTGGAAAGCTTCGTAAGCATCCTTATAGAGATTTCCTGCTGTCGTGGAGGGCCCCTTCGGTTCAACCGGAGGTTCTTTGGCTGGGATCGATTTCTCCATGTCCGTCAGCTTCGAAGTCAATTTTGCGTCCAGGCCTTTGAGGCGATCCTCCATTCCCTTCAACCGTTCATCATAGGATCGGTTTCTCTCTTCAATGGATCGGTTTTTCTCATCAAAGGTTTTCCCTCTTTCCTCCAATATTCTTAACCGGACTTCGGCATCCTCTTTGATCCGCGAAATCTCCCTGGAAGGTGTTTTAAGAAACTCTTTATACTCCTCCACGCCCGTAGAGAGGGTCCGCATCTCAGATTGAAGGGTTTCGAGGCGAAGAAAAAGGTCGGCCCGGGTCTTTTGATTTTCTGACTGCAGGGATGAGTGATTCGTCTCGGTCTCCTTTTTAAAGGCGGTCAATTCCGTTCGGATCGCTTCCATCTCTTTTTTGATCGAGTCCTTCTCTTTTTGAATCTGACTCAGTTGTGAATCGAGCCTCTGGATATCCTTGTCAAGAATCCGGACATCGCCTGAGGTAGCGCACCCGTAAAGGCATAAAACCACCCCAAAGATGATTCCCCATTTCTTACGGTCATCCTTTTTCATATCGACTCTCCCGTTGAGGACCTTCCTATTTAGCAGTGATCAAAAAATGAGCCCTCCGGTTCTTGGCCCAGGCCTCTTCATTGTGACCGGGATCCATGGGTTTCTCCTCACCGTAACTGATCGTGGAAACCCGATCCGCTGTGATTCCGAGGGAGATGAGATATTTCTTGGTGCTATTAGACCGTCTCTCTCCGAGGGCGAGGTTATACTCATTGGTTCCTCTCTCATCGCAGTGGCCTTCGATCTGAATCTTCACATTATGGAATTTCTTCAAAAGGGCGGAGTTTGCTTTCAAGATTTCCACATCGCCAGGCCGGATATCGTATTTGTCAAAATCGAAGTGAATGGGTTTGAGCAGACTGCTTTCAAAGACCTCTCCTTCAATGCCGGGCGTCCTCTTGGCCACGAGACTTCTTTCAAATTCCCTTTTTGCCTGCTCTTCTTTTAACCTCGCCGCTTCCCTCTCCTTCGCCTCCTTCTCCTTGACTTCCCTTTCCTTCTCTTTGGCCACCCGTTCCGCTTCGATTTTTGCGGCTTCTGCCTTGGCCGAGGGTTCATCCTTCACCACTGTTTTCTTGGGGCAGCCCATCAGGATCAGGCCGATGCAGAGGATGAAAATGACTGAAACGATATAGCTTTTTCTCTTCATGGTTAACCTCCTCTATATATGGTTTTTAAACTTCTTTACTCTCGTTAGAAATAATGGACCGCTCGGTTTCAAGTCGTAAGGACTCGATTTTCTAACGGGGTCTATTCAAAGCGCTTGGACCAGGCCGGACTTGATTCACCTCCTTTCGATGTAGTGAGTGGTCTCTGATTGAACCCATTGGCGTTCATGATGAAAATTCTCGATCCCCCTGCCCGGGTCGAACTGAAGGCAATGTAACGGCCATCCGGCGACCAACAGGGGCCTTCATTGTTACTGCCATTGGGGGTCAGCTTTTTAAGCCCGGATCCATCGGCTCCGATGGTAAAGATATGGAATTGACCTCCTGCCCTTCCACAGAAAGCGATCCGGTCCCATTTGGGAGACCAGGAGGGGCTGGTATTATAGTTTCCCTCATAGGTGAGGCGGCGGACATTGGAGCCATCCCAAGACATGATGTAGATCTGGGGAGAGCCTGAACGGTCTGAGGAGAAAACAATCTGCTGGCCGTCGGGAGACCATCTCGGCGTGGATTCATTTCCATGCCCTCCGGTGAGTCTCCTCGGATTCCCGCCATTGGCGTCGAGGAGATAGATGTCCGATTTTCCCTCCATTCCCATCATCAGGGCGATCTGTTTTCCATCAGGCGACCAGGAAGGGGAAACGTTCAAGCCGGGATGGGAGGAAAACCGCTGGAGGTTTCTCCCATTTAGATCGATCAGGTAGAGGTCCGGATTCCGCTTGAGGTAGGAGGTAAAAGCGATCTTCTGGCCGTCAGGCGTCCAGATCGGTGAGAGGTTGATCGATTGATTCTGGGTGATGGGTCTCACATTGGCGCCGTCGAAATCGGCAACAGAGATCTCTCTACTTTCTCCCTGTCGGATCACATAGGCAATTTTCGTATTGTGGATTCCCTTCTCTCCGGTGAGATGGAGGATGGTCTCATCGGCGATCCGGTGGACCATATTTCGAAAGTTCTGGAGTTGGCCGTCAAATTGTTTTCCCGTGAGGTGTTTCTGCTCCACCAGATCGACAAGATGAAATTTCAACCTGAGATTGAGGCCATCCCCATCGAGGGTCGCCTCTCCTGCGAGGAGGATCTCTCCGCCTGAAGAGGCCCATTCTTGTATGGAGAGCATGCTGGGAATGCCTTCCTTCTCTTTAAGATAGAAAGGGAGAAGCGAATGATCGATCACCTTGAAGAATCCGGAGAGGGTGAGGTCATTGACCAGGACCTCATAGAGCTTGGCCGTGAGGGCCGGAGGCGTTTTCTCAACTGATTTCCACTTCGGGAGGACGATGGGAATCTGAACAAAGGTGGGAGCATTGATGTCGAGGTAGACCCTTGCCTCGACCGATGGGATGAAGAAGGAAAACAGAATAAGGATATAGATAAAATATTTAACCATCTTTCAATCCGGGGTAAAACGGATTCCGATCTCCAGGCTCTCCTGGTTCAATTCTTTCGGAATGGGAGGCAGGGGCTCCGCCTTGATGACGGCCCGCATGGCCATCTGGTCATAGAGCGCATTGCCTGATTTTTTTTCAAACCATGATTTTTGAACCTTGCCGTCCCTTTCTATTATTATGATAATAATGGCCTCTAAGTCAACCCTTTCTTTAAGGAGATGCTCTGGAATGGTCCACGACTGTTTAATCTTTGCCCATATCAGGCCATAATATTCGTTCAGTTTCGACTCCCGGAGGGATGGAGAGATGGGCGGAGGAGTGACCGGAGAGATCATCGGAGAAGAGGGGGGTGGAGCCGGCGTCACCTCCCGCTTAGAAACTCGCTTCTGTATCTCATCGAGTGCAGCCTTTTTCCGAATTTCCTCGAGGGCTTCTTGAAGGCGATTAAGGGACTCTTTATCTCTTTCCTTCTTTTTTACCTTTTCAACAATGTCATCCTTTCTGGGTTTTTCAATAGGTTTTACCTTTTCAACGGGTTTGATCTTTTCTTCCTTAGGAACGGGTGGGGCAGTGGGAGGAGGAATTTCAGGCTCAGGTATGGAAACAGGCATGAGGGTCACCGTATAGGCAGCGGGTCGAACTTTAATAAGGGTGGGCCAGAGATTGAGGCTGAGCAACAGGACGAGAATGAAATGGAACAACATGGAGATCCCCAGGGTGATTAGCCAGCTCATCTCAATATCCTACTCGCTCCTGCTCTTTCTGAGAAACCGGAGAAATGCCATTCCAATGGGAGAAAGCGTCCTCCCGCGATGTGAAACGATATAAATCTGTCGGAGGATAGGATCCATTCCCTCCACATCGATTCTTAAAAAAAGTCTCCGGTTCAATTCTTCTTCTGCGGCCCTCTTTGAAATGAAGGCCAGGCCCAATCCTGCCTTTACCCCCTCCTTTAACGAAGAGGTGCTTCCCATTTCCATCGCCACATGAAATTGTTTCAGGCTCTTCCCTCTCTTCCTCAGCATTTTTTCGACTGCCATCTGAGTTCCCGAACCCTCCTCCCGGATGATCCAGGGTTCTCTCAGCAGGTCTTCCATCTCCACCCTTTTCTTTCGACTAAGGGGGTGATCCGGGGGGCTTACGACGATGATTTCATCCTCTGTGTATTTTTCATAATGAAGGGAACTGTGATTCAGTTTTGCGCCGGTTAAGCCATATTCAACGAGTCCTTCCAGCACATATTGAACGATCTCCCGGGTGTCGGCGATCCTGAGAGAGATGGCAAAATGGGGGTGTTCTTTTTTAAAATCACCCATCAATTTGGGCAGGAGATATTCTCCAGGGATGGTGCTTGCCCCCAGAGAGAGTTCTCCCCTGATTCCCTGAGAAAATTCACTCAGGGCATTGATCAATTCTTTGCGGGAGGCGAGGATTTTAAGGGCATGTCGGTAGAAGAGTTCTCCTGCCTTTGTTAAACGGACCTCTCTTCCGGTTCGGTCGAAGAGACAGATCGACAGGGATTTTTCCAAAGTGAGGATGTGACCGCTTACCGTGGGCTGGGTAAGGAAGAGGTCTTCCGCCGCCTTCGAAAAACTCTTTAAACTGGCAACTCGACAGAATGTTTCGAGATGTCGGAAATCGATGGGTAAATCTCTCTCTTCCACTTCAAGCAGAATATTAAATCCCTTTGAATGCAAATGCAAGCAGAAATTTATCTTCCATTAATGGAATTCAATAGTTCCAATGCTCTCGGTCTATTTGTTCCTGTTTTCGCCTGTCCACTATTAGATAGACAACAGAACTTTAAAAAAGTTCATGAGATTTTCAAAGAGAGAGGCTCAGGGAATAAAAAAAACGGCCTGGAAGGTTTTCCAAGCCGTTTTTTAACCCGATTTATAAAAATACCTGTTGAATACCGCCCAGCTCTGCTGGGCGGATGAAAACAGGTTCGCCGAAGGCGAAATGGTTTAGAAGGTTGCTGAAAAACTCTAAATCACTGTCACTCCCGCGAAAGCGGGAGTCCAGAAAAGCTTGGAAAGACTGGATTCCTGCTTCCGCAGGAATGACAACATGGGAATAGGTTTTGAATTTTAATGCCCCGCAGCTCTGCTGCGGGGTTCTTTACTTCCCGATTTTTAGTACATATCACCCATTCCGCCCATGCCACCCATGCCACCACCCGAAGGCATCGGGGGATAAGGGGCTTTCTTCTCTGGCTTATCGGCCACAATGGCTTCTGTGGTGATCATCAACGATGCGACGGAAGCCGCATTTTGAAGAGCCAACCTGACCACTTTGGTAGGATCGATGATCCCTGCCTTGATCATATCCGTATACTCATCCTGTGCAGCATCGAATCCAAAAGATCCCTTTTCGTTCTTCACTTTCTCTGTGACTACAGAACCTTCCTGACCCGCATTATTGGCGATCTGGCGGATAGGTTCTTCTAAGGCTCTTTTCACAAGATCGACCCCGATCTTCTTATCTCCTTCTAATTTCATTTTATCCAGTGCGGGAAGACAGCGAAGGTATGCGACGCCGCCTCCAGGCACGATCCCTTCCTCTACGGCGGCACGGGTTGCATTGAGGGCGTCTTCGACGCGGGCCTTCTTCTCCTTCATTTCTGTCTCTGTGGCGGCTCCGACATTGATCACTGCCACCCCTCCGATGATCTTGGCCAGTCGCTCCTGGAGTTTCTCCCGATCATAATCGGAGGTCGTCTCTTCGATCTGAGCGCGGATCTGCTTCACTCTGGCCTCGATATCTTTTTTATCGCCAACTCCATCGACGATCGTCGTATTGTCTTTGTCGATGACAATCCGCTTGGCCTGCCCCAGATCGTTCAGTTTAATATTTTCCAGTTTGATACCTAAGTCCTCGGAAATGACGTTTCCTCCGGTGAGGACGGCAATGTCTTCTAACATTGACTTTCTCCGGTCGCCGAAACCAGGGGCTTTCACGGCACAGCATTTAAGAGTTCCACGAAGTTTGTTGACCACGAGCGTGGCCAGGGCCTCTCCTTCCACATCCTCGGCAAGGATTAAAAGGGGTTTCCCCATCTTGGCAATCTGTTCCAGGATGGGAAGCATATCCTTCATATTGGAGATCTTCTTCTCATTGAGCAGGATGTAGACGTTCTCAAGGACCGCTTCCATCTTCTCAGGATCGGTGACAAAGTAAGGGGAGAGATATCCTCGATCGAATTGCATCCCCTCTACCACATCGAGCGTCGTCTCCATTCCCTTCGCTTCCTCTACTGTGATCACACCTTCTTTGCCCACTTTATTCATCGCCTCGGCAATGATGTTCCCAATGGTTTCATCATTATTGGCAGAGATTTTCCCGACTTGCGAAATCTCTTTCTGATCCTTCGTCGGTTTGCTCAATTTCTTCAACTCTTTAATAACTTCCTCGACAGCCAGATCGATCCCGCGTTTCACATCCATTGGATTGGCGCCTGCTGCGACCACCTTCGACCCTTCACGATAAATGGCCTGAGCCAGAACCGTGGCGGTCGTCGTCCCATCTCCTGCCGTGTCGGAAGTTTTACTGGCGACTTCCTTCACCATCTGGGCTCCCATGTTTTCAAATTTATCTTCGAGATCAATCTCTTTTGCTACGGTGACGCCATCCTTCGTGACGGTCGGAGATCCAAAGGACTTCTCCAAAATAACATTCCTGCCCTTGGGCCCCAACGTCACCTTGACCGCATCCGCTAAGATATTTACTCCCCGTAATATTGAATTACGGGCTTCCTGACCAAATCTCAGTTCCTTTGCCATTGTCACTACCCTCCATTCCTTTCTTAAAATTGAGTTTCACTATTATTTTCCTTCGATGATTCCTAAGATATCTTCTTCTCTCATAATGAGATGCTCTTCCCCTTCGATCTTCACCTCGGTGCCTGAGTACTTGCCGAAGAGGATCCTGTCACCCGCCTTCACATCGAGGGGGATAACCTTTCCATCCTCTGTAACCTTGCCTTTTCCGACGGCGATCACTTTTCCTTCCTGAGGCTTCTCCTTTGCGGAATCGGGGATGATGATTCCACCCTTTGTCTTCTCTTCTTCTTCAAGTCTTTTGACAATCACTCTGTCCTGCAATGGCCTGATCTTCATCTCTTACTTCTCCTTTCTTGGAAAATTCTGAAAATAGAGTACTATTGGTATTGAAGCGGATTTTTTAAATGATCAATTTTAAGCACCACCTCCTTAAAAGTCTTTAGAAATTAAATGGTTAGCAACTCCACTGCTTGAAGGCAGGGGATATTCAGAAACCCGGTAAACATCGAATCCTACAATAGGTAATCATCTGAGGGTGAATTGTCAAGATGGATCATATAATTTTTTTCCTTTCTATAGCCTGTTGCACAAATCCTAAAAACACCCTTCGACAGGCTCAGGGTGAACGGAGTTTGTATTGAAATCATTGGCTTTTTCCGTTCTTGGCGAGCCCTTCCTTCGACTTCGCTCAGGACATTCGGGAAAAACTGTTCGCCCTGCCCGTCCCGGGCCGGGTCGGGCAGGGGAGGCTCTCGAAGGGTGAACGGTTCGCTCAGCCTCCGGCTCAGAGAGCCTCTGGCTCGGAGAGGACAGGCTTGTCGAAGCGCGGCAAGTGGCTCTGTGCGATAGGCTCCCAAGTACTTATTTTTAAGAGATTTGAATGCCAAACATTGAAAATTTCAGAATAATTGGACATAATTTAACAATCTTTATAGAGAAAGGGGAGGAGATGAAGCGATTTCTCCTGTTATCCATCTTAACTTTTTGTTTTTTGTTCCTTACCTTTTGGGCGCCTTGCGTGGCCGGACCATTAAAGAAGCCCCTTTCCTTTCAGCATCTGACGCAGAAAGAAGGGCTGTCGAGCAATATGGTCTTTTCGATTGCCATTCAGGGAGAAGAAGTGTGGTACGGCACCTATGAAGGCGGGGCCACCCTCTACGACAAAGCAAAGAAGATTTATAAACATTACACGACAAAAGGCGAACCTGCGATCAAGATAGACGATGGAGACAGCATCCGCTGGAAGAACCATCTCGCCTATAATCACGTATCCGTGATTACTCCGGATACGGACCGCATCTGGTTTGGAACCTATTTTTACGGATTTGGGGGCGGAGGGATATCCTACTACCATCCCCAGAAAAGCCCCCAGTGGAAGACATTTAACACCAATGACGGTCGGGCCAAAAAGGTCAATGCGATCGGTGTGGACGGAGAGTCTCTCTGGGTGGGCTCCGAAAAAGGCCTCTCCCTTCTCGATAAAAAAACAGAAGGGTGGAAGAGGTTTTATTCAACCCAGGACGGCCTTTCCGGAAATTTTGTGAACTCCATTCTGATTGAGCCCGATTTTGTCTGGATGGCAACGAGCGGCGGGATCAGCCGGCTCCCGAAAGGAAAGAATATCTGGAAAAGCTACTCGCAGAAAGAAGGGTTAACAGAGGTCGAGATCAAAGCCCTGGTGAAGGTTGGACAACGGATCTGGGCAGGTGGAATCGGAGGCAATCTCTTTGAGTATGACTCTGCCTCAGACCGCTGGAAGAGGCTGGAGCCGACCGATTCATTGAAAAATGGGGGGATCCAGTCCATTGCGGTGACCAAGGAGAAGGTCATTGTCAGCAGGGATAACGGAGTGAGCCTTTATGACCTGCCAAGCGGACAATGGGAGGCTCTGACCATGGCGGATGGACTCCTGAGCAATAACGTCTTCTGTGCCGCAGAGGATAAAGGGGGCATCTGGTTCGGTACGGATAAAGGGGCCTCACGATTGATATTGAACCCATAATGTCATTGCGGATTTCGGAGTTGAAAAAATAAACCTACGAGCAGAAGAGGAGGAAACCATTTCATGGATAAATCTTTAGGTAAAAAACTCTCGCGGAGACAGTTCATTAAAGGAGCGGCGGTTGCAGCAGCAGCTCCTTTGATGATAGATACGCTCCCTTTTTACGGAACCCTGGCTCATGGTTCAGATGAGGCTGATCTGGTTATCGCTAAGAATGGGTCCCCTTCACAACTCCTTCAGGCGGCGATGGTTCCTCTGGGGGGAATGGAACGGTTTGTGAAGAAGGGGCAGAGGGTTGTGATCAAGGCGAACATTGCCTGGGCGAGAACACCCGATCAGGCCTGCACGAACAACCCGGAGCTCCTATCTGCCCTGATCAAGATGTGCTATGAGGCGGGGGCTAAACGGGTAGCGGTATGGGACCATACCTGCGATAATTATCAGTTTTGTTTTTCAAGATCGGGGCTAAAAGAAGCTGGGCAGAAGGCAGGGGCGGATGTCCTCTCCGGCCATGGCAGGAATGTCTATAAAAAAGTGGAGATTCCGAAAGCGAAGAAACTTAAAACCGCTGAAGTCCTCAGGGATGTGATTGAATCGGATGTCTTCATCAATTTTCCTATCCCCAAGCATCACTTTGCAACAGAACTCACCCTTGGGATGAAGAACTTCATTGGAATCGTTTGGGATATGGAGCAATTACACAAAATCGACCTCCATCAATGTATCGCCGATATCAATACGCTCCGGAAACCGGATTTAGTCGTGATGGATGCCATCCGCATCCTTACGACCAATGGGCCAAAGGGACCCGGGAAAACAGAGGATATCGGGGAGGTTATCACTTCCACAGATATCGTAGCGGCTGATGCTTATGCCGCCGCCTTCTTTAAGCACCCTAAGACCGGGAAACCTTTTAAACCTGAGGAGATCAAGTTTGTCAAGAATGCTTTTGATCTGGGTCTGGGCCAAATCGATCTTTCAAAAGTTCGGATAAAAAAGGTTAGCGCGACATGAACCGATGGATTCCTCTACTGAGAAGAACGGTTCAGGTCCTCTCCTTTCTCTTCCTTCTTTATCTGGTCATCAAGACCGCTTTTCCGATGGAGATAAAGATTCCGGTCGATCTCTATCTTCGACTCGACCCCTTCATTGGAATCATTACGGTACTGACTAAGAAAGATGTGATCCTGAGGATGCTTCCTGCCTTCGGGGTGCTCCTCCTTGTCATGATCTTCGGAAACTTCTTCTGCGGGTGGTTTTGCCCCATG
Source organism: Thermodesulfobacteriota bacterium (assembly GCA_030017685.1). GTDB lineage: Bacteria > Desulfobacterota > BSN033 > BSN033 > UBA1163 > RBG-16-49-23. The sequence goes on from JASEHH010000042.1 coordinate 26,340, forward strand.
GGAGCGGTCATCGACTTCTTCGATCGACTGCTCTTCAGGGAGAAGAAACGGACCAAACCGTTTGACGATCAACCACTCAGGAGGTTTCGCTATGGCCTCTTCATCTTCTCTGTTATTGCCGGCCTCATGGCTTTCCAGGTGATGTATCTTTTGGATCCCATCAGTCTGGTCACGAGGACCCTGGTGATCGCCTTCTATCCTCCCGCCATCTTTGTCTTCAACCATCTGCTTCCGCAGGTTCAAGGCCTTCTTCCCCAAAACCCTTTCTTCATGTCGAACATCACCTTGCCCGTCTTCAAAGTCAATCTCTTCATTTTCATCTTTTTCATCGGCATATTGGCCCTCGGAGTGATCCGGAAGAGGTTCTGGTGTCGTTATCTCTGCCCCCTTGGAACTCTTTTCTCGGTTTTTTCCCGTCTCCGGATTCTCAAACGATCTGTCACCGATAATTGCACTGACTGTCAGAAGTGTGTGAAGGAGTGTCCTGTGGGAGCTATCCCTGAAAGGGCTCCTAAAAACTACCGCCAACAGGACTGCATCTCCTGTTTCAAATGCCTCGAATGTCCACCCGGGGCCGTTTCTTTTCATTTCAATATGCCCCGTTGGAAGACAGTGGATGGAGTAAACCTCTCAAGGAGGTATGTCCTGGGATCGTTCGCCTTTGGTTGCGTTTCTGCACTGATGATCAAGACCAATACGCTCCAGTCGGAGAGCGGTTTGAAGAATAACCGGCTGGTCCGTCCTCCCGGAGC
>JASEHH010000043.1 GCA_030017685.1 Thermodesulfobacteriota bacterium
AGTTGTCATTCCCGTGAAAACGGGAATCCAGAAATGGGGGGAATAAGACTGGATTCCTGCTTGCACAGGAATGACAAACCCGTTAAATGCCCTGTTTGCTGTAGTTTTTCAAAAAGTTAAATTGATACGAAAGATGATATTTAAGATTCGCCGAGGTAGGCTTTGCGGACCATCTCGTTTCGCCGGAGGTTTTCGGCGTTGTCGCTGAGGAGGATCGTACCAGTTTGCAGAACATAACCGCGGCTGGCCACCTGGAGCGCCATACGGGCGTTCTGCTCGACCAGGAGGATGGTCGTGCCATCGGCATGGAGCTGGCGGATGGTTTCAAAGATGATATCGACCAGAACAGGAGCCAATCCCATAGAAGGCTCATCCATCAGGAGGACACTCGGGTTTGCCATCAATGCGCGACCGGTGGCCAGCATCTGCTGTTCGCCGCCGCTGAGCGTGCCTCCCACCTGCTTTTGGCGTTCCCGAAGCCTGGGAAAAAGGCTAAAGACGTGTTCGAGATTGGATTCGATGAGACGCTGGTCGGTGATGGTGAAGGCGCCCATTTCGAGGTTTTCTTTCACGGTCAGGCGGCCAAAGATCCGGCGGCCCTCCGGGACCTGAACCACCCCTTTGACCACAATCTGATGAGGGCGATAGCGGGTGAGATCTTCGCCCTCCAGACGGATCGAACCCTGACGGGGCCGGAGCAATCCGCTCGTCGTCTTGAGCATTGTGCTCTTGCCTGCGCCATTGGCTCCGATCAGGGTGACGATCTCTCCCTTGTTCACATCGAGCGAGACTCCCTTGAGGGCATGGATGTGGCCGTAATAGGTGTGGATATTTTCAATTTCAAGTAGAGCCATAATGTAGTCTCTTAGTCGTATAGTCTTATAGTCAAAGTGACTAAAGTGAGCTAAAGTTACAAATGACTAAAGTTGCAAGTCGCAAAATTTATGATCCTGGTTCCTGGTTTTTGGCTCCTAATTTTCCCTTCTTGCACCTTTGACTTTAGTCACTTTAGGCACTCTCAACTTTAGTTCACTATACGACTCCAGGTGCTTCTTCTGCACTGCCACGGCCGAGGTAGGCCTCGATGACCTTTGGATTTTTCTGAATTTCGGCCGGAGTCCCTTCTGCAATCTTCTCTCCATAGTCCAGCACGGTCACGGTCTCAGAGATTCCCATCACCACTCTCATCTGATGCTCGATGAGGAGGATGGTAATCCCCAGTTCATCACGGAGATGCTGGATGAAGTCCATCATGTCCTGTGTCTCCCTTGGATTCATTCCTGCCGTGGGTTCATCGAGAAGCAGAAGTTTAGGGCGGGACGCCAGCGCTCTGGCAATCTCCAGCCGGCGCTGATCACCGTAAGGAAGATTTTTCGCTAATAAATCGCCTTTGCCGGCAAGGTTGACAAATTTTAGAAGCCTCCTTGCCTCCTCTGCCGCCTCCTTCTCTTCCTTCCGGGTGGCAGGGGTGGCTAACACGATGCCGAAGAACCCCGCATTGAGATGGCCATGGAGCCCGACAAGGACATTCTCCATTGCTGTCAGATTGGGAAAGAGGCGAATATTCTGATAGGTGCGGGAGATTCCAAGACGAACGATTCGGTCTGGAAAGAGGCCCACCAGAGAATGGTTATTGAAAAGGATTTCTCCCTCTTCGGGGCGATAGAAGCCTGTGATGCAATTAAAGAAGGTTGTCTTGCCGGCGCCGTTCGGTCCGATGATGCTATGGATGCTTTTCTCCCGGATGTCGATGTCGAGGTCACCTACGGCCACCAGCCCGCCAAAGAGTTTCGTCACTTTTTTCGTAAAAAGAAGGGCCATATTATCTTCTGATCAACCTGATTTCAATTTCAGAGATGATTCCGATTCTGCCTCTTTTTCCTCTTCTTCGTGAAACTCGCGGCGGTGCACTGCCTCCGGCCAGAGCCCCTCGGGCCTGAAAAGCATCATGGGCACAAGAGCAGCGCCATAGACAAAGAGCCGATATTCTGCAAATTCCCGCAGGAGCTCCGGGAGGCCAACGAGGGCAATGGCTCCAACAATCACACCGGGAATACTTCCCATTCCACCGACAATGATCACGCAAACGATATTGATGGAGATCATCACATTGAAACTGTGAGGATAGACCGAGCCGAGTTTGCTGGCAAAGATGGCTCCGCTCAGAGCGGAGAAACCGGCGCCCGTGGCAAAGGCGAGCAGTTTGGTGGCAACGAGATTGATGCCCATGGCTTGAGCCACATCCTCATCTTCGCGGACCGCCATCCAGGCCCGACCCAATCGGGAATCCCTCAGGCGAAGGGAGATGAAGATGACGAGGAGACAGCCTGCAAGAATGAGATAGTAAATCTGTTGGGGTCCAGCGAACTCAAAACCTCCGATGAAAGCCTTGGGAATCTTACCGATGCCTTGAGCTCCCCCCAACCATGGTCTTAGAAAGTCTGAAAGGACCAGAATTCGAATGATCTCTCCAAACCCGAGGGTGGCTATGGCGAGATAGTCACCACGCATCTTGAGGACGGGGGTGCCCAAGAGGACACCGGAAAAGACTCCCATGACGATCACAAGGGGCAGGGCTTCCCAGAAAGAGAGGCTGAAGAAACCGAGCTCAGGGGAGGTCAGTACGGCTAAGGTATAAGAACCGATGGCAAAAAAAGCCACATAACCGAGGTCGAGAAGGCCGGCGTAACCCACGACGATATTGAGTCCAAGGCCCAGGAGGACAAAGAGGCCCACAATCGTTAGGACCTCGCTCAGGAAAAGTCCGAGAACCCGGGGAAGAATGAGGAGAATAAAGACCAGGATGAGGATGCTGGCCATCTTTAAGATTCGCTGGGGAGCAGGGGGGAGCTGTCGAAAACCGGTTTGAATAGCGCTTCCCTTCCTGGACCAGAGGAGGGAAAAGGCGGCAATCAGAATGAATAATCCGATGGCACCCTGAATCGTCAGGCCATTAGCTGTAAAAAGCCATTCATTGATGATTGCAAGAGGTCCCCAGAGGGCGAAAGTAGGACGGAGCAGATCCTGCAGGACGCCTGCGGACACAATGCTTCCCAGTGAAATGATCAATACCCGGCGAAGAATTTTAGGGGAGAGAAAGAATAGACCTGCCAGTGCACCACTCAGGGCTCCAGCACCAAGAAGCAGGAAAACGCCAATCTGTGTTCCTTGTTTAAAAGTGAGTAATTCGTAAAGGACAGGCATGGCATTGACGAAGACCTTACGGAGATTAATCAGACTCCCCACAATGACGAGAAGGGACACTAAGCCTCCCACGATCAGTCCTGAGATGAAGCTGTTGGCAAGAACCTTCAGTGATCCGGCGGTGGGAGTCCGCTTGGCTGCGAGATAACCCATAAAAAGGGCAACAATAACGAGGAGGGTATGGCCCATTGAAATGACATGAGCAATGATGTCACGCTGGCTGAAGGCCTCGACCATCCCAATGAGAGAGAGGAGGATTTCAACCACACCGCCAATCAGTCCGATTTTTAGTGACTGTTTCATTGTTTTTTAAAGGATTCGGATTATATTTAACGTCATTCCCGCAAAAGCGGGAATCCAGATAAACACTGGATTCCGGGTCAAGCCCGGAATGACAAACCACTTAACACTTATATCGTCATGTATAACTGAAGTAAAATACTCCGAACTTCTTTAAGCTTTCTTCACTGCGAGACGCTCTCCCAGGATGCCCGTGGGCCTGAAGATCAGAACCAGGACGAGCATGGTGAAGGCAATAGCGTCTTTTAACTGGTAAGGAGCCACAATGCCCAAACCATCGAGGAAGAGGCTCGGTCCCACCGACTCCACGAGGCCGAGAAAGATTCCGCCCAGCATGGCTCCGGGGATATTGCCAATCCCGCCCAAGACGGCTGAGGTGAAGGCTTTGATTCCTGGAATAAAACCCATGAAGAAGTGGACCTGCTTAAACATCAGAGCATATAGGATGCCTGCGGCTCCGGCAGACATACCTCCGATGACGAAGGTCGTGACGATCATTCTATCTATGTCAATTCCCATCAGGGCAGAGGTCTCTTTGTCTTCGGACACGGCGCGAATCGCTTTGCCCAAACGGGTTCGTTGCACAAAAGAGTAGAGAGCGGCCATCAGGATGGCGGCCGCCACAATGACCACAGCCTGAAACTTCAGGATGCGAAATTCTCCCCAGGCCCATTCTCCCTCAAGGATCTTTACTACGGGATAAGCCTGAAAGCCTGAGCCGTAAAATCCCCGAAAGGTGTACTGGAGAAAGAAGGATGCCCCGATGGCGGTGATCAGGGGGATCAGACGGGGCGCGGTCCGGAGCGGACGATAAGCAATCCGTTCCAGAAGGACTGCCACCAGCGTTGAGGTGGCCATGGAGACGAGAAAAATCATGATGAGGCTGATGATGGGATATTGATCGAGGAAACCGGATGAATAAAAGGCGGCCGCAACGAAATAGGCCGTATAAGGACCGCACATGAAGACTTCGCTATGAGCGAAGTTGATCATCCTTAAAATTCCGTAGACCATGGTGTAGCCCATGGCGATTAAGGCATAGATGCTTCCCTGAGCCAGGCCGAAGATGATGAAATCGAACCAGTGGTGAACAGTGTATGTTTTTGCGGTTAGAGTGGCTGTGGAGCCCCAGAAGATCATCATTAAAATCGCCCCTCCGATTAACCACATGACCACATCGGTGGGGGTAATTCTTTCTATCCAGCGTTTAAGCATAAGGGTTTCCTGTATTTTTGGGTTAAAAATAGGTTGAATCTTCACCCTTTTAAATTGAGAGGGTGAGCCCGGTAAGCTATTTGTTCCCGGACCACCCTCTCGAATCTTTTCACACCCCGACCATTAAAATCGGACGGGTTATTTCTTCTTAGGAGCTTCTTTAACAGGAGCCGGTTTGGCTGGCGCCGCTACTGCAGGCGACCAGATGGGTTTATCCGGAATGGCCAGTTTTTTGACATTATCGGCTGTTATCTTATAGATGGCGATCATCGGGTCGGCGCAGTCTCCCGTCTCCGTGCAGGTGAGATTTCCTGTCAACCCCTTGAAATTTTTGGTTGCGTAGAGGGCGTCCCGTAAAGCCTGACGACCGATATGGAGTGTGCCATCCGGAGCCGTCTTCGCCACTTTTTCGATGGCGGCAAAGACCATCTTTGCGGCATCGTAGGCGTGAGCATGGAAAGGAGCGATCGGTTTTTCACCATATTTCTTCTGGTGTTTTTCTAAGAAGGTCTTGTAGCCTGCGCCAAAAGCGGAGAAGTCAGGACTGGAGTGATACATTCCGACTGCTGCATCCCCTGCGGCTTTAAGGAAGTCAGGTGAGAAGGTACCGTCAGCGCTCATCATAATCGTCTTCTCAAGGCCTTTGACCTCCTTGGCCTGCCGGGTGACGTGCCCACCTGCTGCGATGAAGATGGGGTAGTAGATAATATCAGGTTTGCCTGTAGCGATCTTGGTCAGCACGGGCCGCATGTCCGTATCGGTCGGAGCAACTGCTTCCTGGGAAGTGATCGTGCCACCTAATTTTTTGAAGTTCTCGGCAAAGACCGCCTGGAGTTGCTCAGCATAGGGGCTTCCGTCGTGGACGGTGGCAGCCTTCTTGACCTTTAATTGCTTGAAGGCATATTCTGCGGCCACGGCTCCCTGGACCTTATCATTGTGAGCTGTGCGGAGATAGCCATCATATTCCGACCCGCGTTTCGGATCGGTCAGGAAGACCGCTGTGTTGGAGGGCGATACCGTTGCAATGCCGGCCTTCCAGAGAATGGGGGCGCCGGGCTTGGCCTCGCTCGAGCAGTTTGAGCCGACCGCCGCCACAATCGTCGGATCTGCGGCCAGTTTGGTTGCAGCCGCCAGGCCACCTTCGGCGTTACAGCCCGAATCCTGGACGGATAGTTTAACGGCGAAGCCGAGAATCTTTCCGCCCTTGTCTTCAATGGCGATTTCGACACCCCGTTTGGTATCGGTTCCCAAAGAGGCATCGGGTCCTGCGACAACCATCCAGCAGGCGATGTGGATGGGATCGCCTTTTTTGATCTTCACCACGCCGATCTTGTCTTCATATTTGAACGCTTCTTTTTTCGTCTGCGCTGGTACGGAGACCGCCACCAGGCAGATCGCTACTGCACATACAATGGATAAAATTAAAATTCGCTTCATAGAACCCTCCTTTTTAGAGATTGTAAAGATTGTTATGAGATTGGAACCGGTGCCTATCCATGAACTAGGTTTATCACCCCCTTTATGATTCAAATTGGATTGAAAAGATAGTTGGAATACTTTTTCTCCACGACCTTTCTACCCTGTAGATGGTAATATTATGATGAGATCAACTTATTTGTCAAGCACTAAATAGCCTTTGCTGTGATTCAGACAGTAGACAGTAGACCATAGACTTCAGACCATAGACTGAAGGTGATGAAATGGTTAGAGATTATACAAAAACCTCATAGGATTTAAAGGATTCTAAGGGGTCTTCCTCTGCAACCCTCGGGTGGTCTGAATTTTCTGTATCCTATACTGGAAAATCTGATGTCTAACGTCTGAAGTCCAGCGTCTAAATTGCAAATATCCCTATTTCAGAAATGGACAATTGGCCCTGGGTTTACCCCGTTAGAAACCGCTGCTGCTTGCCCTGCCCCAGCACGGTACAGGGCTTGCGGCGGTGATGAAAATATAGCATTCCTTTTAGAGCGAATACGGAGTTTAAAGCCCCGTTGTTTGCCCTCCCGTCGGAAGGTCGAAAAACTTCTAACGGGGTTTCATATAATGTCTTGGCTCCTTTATTAAAGAAATGAAGATCCTTCTCATTCAACCGCCTGTTCTGGATTTTTATCAAACCTCTATACGGACCCAGCCGATCGGGCTGGCTTATCTTGCGGCTTCACTCCAGGCCCATGGGCATGAAGTGGAGATCCTCGATTGCCAGGCAGAGAAGAAAAAATCGATTCCTATCCCTTCTGGACTTTCTTACCTTCGCGATTTCTATCCTTTTGGTGACCGAAGTCCTTTCAAACTCTATACAGGGTATTACCACTTTGGAATGGGCTGGGGAGAGATTAGAAAAAAGGTCGGGGACTCGAAAGCGGATCTCTTCGGAATCTCCTCCTCCTTTACTCCCTACCATGGAGAAGCTCTTAAGGTTGCCCGGATCATCAAAGAATGGAACAAGAAGAATATGGTCGTGATGGGAGGCTCCCATGTCAGCAGCGAGCCGGAGGGAGTCCTGAGGAATCCTGATGTCGATTATATCGTCCTGGGAGAAGGTGAGTTCCGATTCCCAGCCCTCGTGGAACAGATTCAAAGGGGAAGGGTGAAGGAAATATCAGGGATCGATGGGGTCGGATATCGAACCGATGGGGAAATACGAATTCATCCCCTTCGAGATTTTATTCAAGATTTGAACTCCCTCCCTTTCCCAGAGAGAGGATTGCTCGATCCGGATCGATACAGGATCAATCGGAAGAGATCCACCATGATGATCACCAGCAGGGGGTGCCCTCATGGATGTGCTTACTGCTCAACCCATCTTGTCATGGGGTCTTCCTTTAGAGTGAGAAATCCAGAGAATATCCTTCAGGAGATGAGAGAATGCCATAGAAAATATGGGATCGAGGTCTTCGATATCGAGGACGACAATTTCACCTATGATCTTGAGCGGGCGAAGCGATTGATGAAACTCGTCATGGATGCTTTTGGAGAAAAGAATATTGAGCTCACCGCTATGAACGGTGTCTCTTTTGCCTCTTTGGACGGAGAGGTTTTAGAATTGATGAAGAGAGCAGGCTTTCATACCATCAACCTCTCCTATGTCAGCTCAAATCCTTCCACCAAGGAAAGAATGAGAAGGCCTCAGGAGAGGACAGATTTTAATCAAATTCTGAAGAAGGCCGAAGGGGTTGGCCTAAAGGTGATTGCCTATGCCATTTTGGGGATGCCTGATCAAACCATTGAAGAGATGGTGGACACCCTTATCTACCTGATGGGGAAGAAGGTTCTGGTCGGCCCGAGCATCTATTATCCCGTCCCAGGAACTCCTCTTTTTCAGAGATGCAAAGAGGATGGCATTTTACCCTCCAACATCTCTCAATGGCGCTCCAGCGGACTTCCCATCGAAACAAAAGGGTTTAACCGTCTCGATATGGTTACCCTCCTACGATTGGCGAGGGTCATTAATGTTGTCAAAGGAAAGATGGACAGGGGAGAGTTGGAGGAGGGAATCACCTGGAGAGAGTTATTTCAGGGACGAAAAGATAAAGATAAGGTTAAGGCTGAGGCTGAGGTTGAGGTTGAGGATGGTGTTACTCTATGGGCGGATCTACTTTTGATGCTATTCGAGGAGAGATCGTTTTTCAGCCTGAGAATAAATTCGGAGAGAGAATTTTCAATTCAGAAAGAGGTGACGTCGAAGAGGGTTTTGGACTATTTTTTTGAAAGGGCGCGGGAAAAACCTATTTTGAGAAGCCGGAATAATTGAAAAACATTCCTCTGATGTTATAGGATGGGCTCGAAGAGAGGGAGAATCACAAGATGAAGGCAATGGTGCTGAAGGAGATTTCGACCGTCGAAAGAGAACCTCTCCGATTGGAAGACCTTCCCGATCCTGTTCCCGGTCCCGGAGAGATTTTAGTCAAGGTCTCTGTCTGCGGGGTTTGTCACACCGAACTGGATGAGATTGAAGGAAGGCTCCAGTCCAAACTTCCTGTTGTTTTGGGTCATCAGGTGGTTGGAAAGGTGGCAGCCTTGGGTTCAGGGGCCAAAAGATTTCAATTAGGAGATCGGGTGGGCATTGCTTGGATCTACTCCGCCTGCGGAAAATGCCATTTCTGTCAGGGAGGGAATGAGAATTTGTGTTTGGATTTCAAAGGCACGGGATGCCATGTCAATGGAGGCTATGCCCAATATACGGTGGTCCCGGAAGATTATGCCTATTTAATCCCTCAAAGATTTTCTGATTCCCAAACCGCCCCACTCTTATGCGCCGGCGCCATCGGATATCGGGATTTGGCGCTTTCAGGCATCCAACGGGGCCAGACCTTAGGGCTTTTCGGATTCGGCGCTTCTGCCCATATCGTCATTCAGGTGGCAAAATATTGGGGGTGCGAGACCTTCGTCTTTACAAGAAATGAGGAACATCGGGAATTGGCAAAAAAGTTAGGGGCTTCCTGGACAGGAGGTTCGGAAGATCAACCTCCAAGGAAACTTAATTGTGCTATTGATTTTACTCCCGTTGGAGAAACTGTGCCGAATGCCTTAAGGGTTTTAGAAAAGGGAGGCAGGTTGATATTGGCAGTGATTAGAAAGAAAAACCCGATTCCATCCATGGACTATTCAAAGCACCTCTGGGATGAAAAGGAGATAAAGAGTGTGGCCAACATCACCAGGAAGGATGCCGAGGATTTTCTTTCACTGGCCGCTGAGATTCCCATTATTCCGGAAGTTCAAGAATTTCAATTGGCAGAGGCAAATCAGGCCCTCATTCTATTAAAGCAAGGAAGAATTCAAGGCTCCTGTGTATTAAGAATGCCTGATTAAACCCAGATGTTACAATATCGAACCCGGGCAGAGGTACTTCCAAACCCTTGCAATTGCGGATTTATCGAAAATTAAGGGTTACGGAGGATCTCACTTTATGTGAAGTCCCGGTTTTACCTGGAAACGCATGTAGCAAACTTACGAAGGTGCCGCTGCAAGGCTTTTACAGTACCTCCGCCCGGTTTCAATATTGTTTTTTTGCAACTGGCAGGTAATTTTAGAGAAAGGAATCATGATAACCTCAATCTATCTGGTTCGGCATGGGCAAACGGCCTGGAATAAAGAGGAGATTTTCCGGGGGAGGACCGATATCCCCCTGGATGAGACAGGTCTGAAACAGGCGGAACTGGCAGGGGAATATTTTAAGGCAATGGTGATCCAGGGGGTCTATTCAAGTCCCCTTTCACGAGCCTGGCAGACCGCCGAGAAGATTTCCCGGTTTCAAAATCTAAGCGTGCAACCTCTGGAGGGAATCATCGATATGAGTTTTGGAAACTGGGAAGGGCACGCCCTTCAGGAAATCGAGAGAATCGATCCCGAAACCTATCGCCAGTAGAGAGAAGAACCCCATTTAGCCAGACTTTTAGGAGGAGATACCCTGGATGATGTGCGGAAGAGGGCAATGGCTTCACTGAAAGAGGTGATCGAAAAACATCCCGGAGAGACGCTTGTCCTTGTTTCTCATCGTGTTGTTAATAAGGTGCTCATCTGTGGGATTTTAGGAATTGATAATTCCCATTTCTGGCAGATTGCTCAGGATACCGCGGCGATCAATTTGATTCAATATAAACGAGGGAGATATGTTCTTTCTTTCATGAATGAGACATGTCATCTGAAAGCCTTGAGGGAAGAGAAGATAAAGGTGGACTTTTGATCAATCAAGATGGTTCAGATTTTAAGAATTCTTCGACCTTTGCCTTAATCTCATTCCTCACTCTTCGAAACACCACCAACCTTTCTTCAATCGTTCCAATAGCGGCGGAAGGGTCTTCAAAGGACCAAGCGACCCGTTTCCCCTGACCAGGAAAATTTGGACAGGCCATGGCCGCATGGTCGCATAGGGTGATGATATAATCGAACTCTTCGTTGAGAAATTCATCCGTAGATTTGGAGGTCTGTCCGGAGATATCGATTTCGATCTCCTCCATGGCACGAATGGCCAGAGGATGGACATAGGATGGAAAGATGCCTCCGCTCCGGGCTTTCCAATCGCCTTGGCTGAGAAACCTCATCAACCCTTCTGCCATCTGGCTCCGTGCAGAATTACCGGTACAGAGAAAGAGAACCTTTTTAGCCTCTACCATTCTTTTCTCTTCTTTGAAGATGATTTGGATTGATAGACGGCTTCAATAGTGCTTTTCATTCCGCCCCGGACATTGAATTCACCGGTGACAACGGCCCGGACCGGTTTGGAAGCTTTGACAAAATCCCTTAGGATTCGGTTCACCACATTTTCATAGAAAATCCCCAAGTTCCGGTAAGCGAAGACATACATCTTTAGGGATTTTAATTCGGCGCACCATTTATCAGGGATATAACGGATGGTAATTGTCCCGAAGTCAGGCAGCCCAGACCGGGGACAGATAGAGGTAAACTCAGGAATGGCGATGGTGATCTCATAATTCTTAAATTGATTCTCGAAACATTCGATTTTTGGAAGGAGAACATCGATCCCCGCCCGAGCATGTTTCTGAGTATATTCCCTCATAAATCACCTCGACTATCATATGATTAGCCCTTTTTTATCTCCCTATCTCCTGAACTCCCTAACTCCTCGCCCGGCTTTTCCACGGGAAGCTTGATCCGGAAGGTCGATCCCTTTCCTATTTCGCTCTCCACTTCAATCTCTCCACCATGGCTTTGAATGATTCCATAGCTGATGGCCAAACCCAATCCCGTGCCCTTTCCTGTCTCTTTGGTAGTGAAGAAAGGCGTAAAAACTTTTAAGAGATGGTCCTTGCTCATACCACACCCTGTATCAATGAAGGAGACTTCAACGATTCCATTATTGAAGGCTGTCTTAATGGTCAGGGTGCCGCCATTTTCCCCCATTGCATCGGCGGCATTGATAATGATATTCATAAAAACCTGTTGAATTTGATCTCCATCGACGAAGAGCATCGGCATACCGGTCTTAAATTCCTTCACCATCTTTATGTTCTGGAAACGGGCCTGATTTTCGACAAGGGTGAGCGTTCGATCGATGAGGAAATGAATATCGGACTCTTTCTTGTCAGGTTTCCTCTGACGGGCGAAGTCCAAAAGCCCCTTTACAATATTTCGGCACCGGGTCGTCTGCCGGACGATGTTCTCCAAATCTCTTTTCCAGGGATGGTTTTCATCCGTCTTCTTCAGCATCAAAGAACTAAAGGTCAAAACACCGGTCAGGGGATTATTGATCTCATGGGCTACTCCTGCGGCCAGTTCTCCAAGGGCGGCCATCTTGCCAGCCCGGATGAGTTGATCCTGAACCTGCTGAAGCTCCTGGGTGCGTTCCTGAACGCGCTGTTCCAGGGTTTGGGTCCATCCTTCAATGGCATCACGAGAACGCTTCAGCTCTGTGATCATATGGTTAAAAGAATCGGAGAGTTCTCCCAGTTCATCATGGGACTTTATGCCCACGGTTTGATCGAGATTGCCCTGGGCTGCCGTTTTGGTAGCCGCCAGGAGCTTATCGATGGGCCGGTTCAGAAAGCGGGTGAAGAGCAGACTCGACAGAAAGCTGAGCACAATAACACTGATAATCCCTGAAAGCAGCATCCGGTTATAGAGTTGGGCTTTTTCCTTATCAAATTCTTCAAGAGAGATCATCGTATCCAGGACTCCCAGGACATTGATGGTTTTCGGATGACAGGGATAGCAGGAGGGTTCATTGTAGATGGGATTGATGAGACCGAGAAGCCTCTGTTTTTCTGTTTGATAAACCCGGGTCTTGCTGTCCGACGGAAGAAGCACCTTGGCTTCATCTTCTCTGTGACATCCATAACAAGCCTCGGCCTTCATATCCACGACCGTTCCCACTTTAGTCCGATCCGAAGAAACGGTAATTTCCCCGGCCTTGTTGAATATTCTGACCTCCAAAATTCCCCTTCGCTGGGCCACATCATCGATGATCCGCTGGTACTCGTCTCTGCGGTCTTTGATCATCGCATAACGGATGCTCAGCCGGATGGTTTCGCTGAGATTGAAGGCTTCCTCCTCAGTTTTTTCGATCATCTGCTGGGAAAGGGTTTTGATGTTGAGGTAGAGGAAAACCCCTTCAATCACCACCACCACGATGATCACGCCGAGAATGATCTTTGTCTTCAGGCTCCGGAAGCGTATCATTCCCACCCCCTCAACTGGTAATATTCCTTCAACATGACCTCCAGCTCTCCGGGTTGGATCGTTTTCCCTGTCTCCAGGACTTCCCGGAAAAACCGGCGGGGGAGCTTATCATCTTTCTTCGTCACCCCTTCTTGCCGGTTGAAATTCCTGGCCAAATTGATAATCCCGGAGGCGATGGCTTTCAGATCTTTCTTTTTCAAGGTAAGGCCACAGGTCGCCCGAAGGATCTCCTCAAGGTCGGCCCAGGTGATGAGGTCCCGATAAAACCGGCAGAGGATGAGCGCGTCAAAAAGGGTCATCTTGTCTTCATAATCGATGAAGAGACGGGCTTTGCCCTTGATCTGGTCAGGATCGATCTGTCCCGAGAGTTCTGATTTGTAGAAGGTGGCCCTCAGGTGGCAGGCTCCCCGGTCCGAAGTGGCATACGCCAGCCCCATTCCCTTCAATACCCTCGGGTCAAAGCCGGCAGGCTCCAGTCCCTTCACATGGATCGCCTCGTTCTCCATTCCCCAGACGGATGCGGCATGGCGAACCCCTTCCGATAAAATCCTCCCCACGCCTCTTCGATAGGCAATCTTTTTTAAAATCTCAGCGATTGCATCGGCATCCCCGTAACGGAGTTTGTCCCTTATCTTCCCTTTCAGGGAAGCCTCGATGGCAAAAGCGGCGAGGTTTCCTGCTGTGATCGTATCAATTCCCAGGCGATCGCAGAGGTCGTTGAGGTAGATGATCTCCTCAATGGATTTGATCATGCAGAGTCCCCCGAAGGCATAGATGGTTTCATATTCAGGACCCATGATACGAAGGCCTCGATGCCTTCCCTTCTTGACTTGAGAAATCTTTCCGCAGGCCATAAAGCAGTGAGGGCAGGCTGAGGAAGTGACTTCGCAGCGTTCCATCAGGCTTTCTGCACTGATTCCTTCCCATCCCTCGAGAGTCCCTTTCGACCAATATTGGGTGGGAAAGGCGCCGATGGTATTCATGATGGAAACAAGCATGGGAGTCCCATACTTTTTGTAGATGTGGACGGTTGGATTATCTTTAACACGATCTTTAAAATCCTTCGCCAACCTTTTCAGCGATGGAAGGTCAGCCACCTCTCTCCGTTTCTTGCCATGGAAAACGATTCCCTTTAACTTCTTCGACCCCATGACTGCGCCGATTCCCGCTCTACCGAGGGAACGCCAGCGCTCGATTTCGATCACAGCAAATTTTACGAGATTCTCCCCGGCCGGGCCAATGACCAGGGCCCCGGCATCCTTCTTGCCAACCCTTTTGAGAATGGCCTGTTCTGCCGCATAAGTATCTTTTCCCCACAGGGAAGAGGTCCCCCCTGATGCGGGATGAAAGAGGGCCTCTTCATCACTGATCTCCAGAAAGATAGGGCGCTGCGATCTTCCTTCGATGATGATGGCGTCATAGCCTGTTCGGCTGAAAGAGTGGGTGATTTTCCCTCCGGAATAGGATTCGGAATAGATCCCTGTTTGAGGCGATTTGGTGAAGACAGCAAAACGGCTGGAGCCATAAAAAGGAGTATCTGCCAGCGGACCCAGAGTGAAGATCAGATGATTTTCCGGTGAAAAAGGGTCCACATGCGGCGGATTTTCTTTAAGGAGGAGGTAAGAACCCAAACCCTTTCCGCCCAGATAGGAACGAAGAATCGAATCAGGAATGGGTTCGACAGTCGTCTTTTTCTTCGACAGATCGATTCGGAGCAGTTGATTAAAAAAGCCTTTCATCCCCCTCATCTTAAAAGAAACGTTAGGGCCAAATCAAGACTCCCTTTTAAATCCCCTTTAAGTCTCTCGACATTATATCCAATTTAAAGGGAAGGGATATACGCTTTTAACTTGACAATATGCTTTTATTAGCATATCGTAAGTCGACTTTTTTTGTGGAGGCGTCCGATGGAGATTAAAACAAAATTCTGGATCGAAAATAGAGGAGAGGTTGTACTCGGGGGTGGCAAAACCGCCTTGCTTCTGGCAATCGATCGGTTGGGCTCCATTCAACGGGCGGCCGACGAGTTTGAGATGTCCTATAGACATGCCTGGGGGATCATTAAGAAGATTGAACAGAGAGCAGGGTTTAAAATGGTGGAAACGAAATTGGGTGGGAAGGACGGAGGCGGAGCTCGATTGACCCCCAAAGCGAAGGCCTTCGTCAAGAAGGCAGATTCTCTTTTCAAGGAACTGCAGGCGATGGCGGAGAAGAGGGTTAGGCAGAAATTTCAGAAAAGGTCGTTTTAAAATTTTCGTCTTAATAAATAAGACGAGTCACGCCTACGTGCCCTGCCTTCGACGAAGCGGCTTCGCGAAGGCAGGCGAAACGCCGGGCACTTCGGCGTGCAGGCACGAATCACGCCTGCCTGCCGGTAGGCAGGGACACGAATCACGGGGTTTATATGCGACTCTGGGGCAACGAATATAACAGGATGGAGTTTGCAGGAGCCTTTGGCGACCTCGGGACTTTGATTCCTTTTGTGGTAGGTTATATCACCCTGAATCAAATGGACCCACTGGGGATTCTTGTCTCCTTTGGCCTCTTCAAAATTTTTGTTGGACTTTATTTCAGGACCCCTGTTCCCATTCAGCCGATGAAGGCAATTGGGGGCATGGCCATCTCACACGCCGGGAGCATCACTCCCGGAATGATCTGGGGATCAGGGATCTTTACGGGACTCTTCTGGCTTTTGATGGGAATGACAGGTGCGATCACATGGATCGAAAGGGTTACCACAAAGCCTGTGGTTCGCGGCATCATGCTCGGGTTGGGCTTCAGTTTCATAGTAGAAGGGTTGGGCATGATGCGGGGCGAACCGCTGTTTGCGATTGGAGGTGTTGCGATAACCCTGCTCCTTCTCGGCAGTAAGCGGTTTCCAGCCATGCTTGTTCTTCTGGGGTATGGAATCGTTCTTACCTTTATTCAAAAACCGGATTTATTTGGAGAACTTTCTCATATTTCCATCCGGTTTCGATTCCCTGAATTGACGTTTGGGCGAATGTCATGGAAAGACCTTCTCGCTGGCTTCGTCATTTTAGGACTTCCTCAGGTCCCTCTTACACTGGGCAATGCCATCATCGGGACCGTTGCTGAAAATAATGAATACTTTCCTGACCGCAAAGTAACAGCCAAAACGATCTCCCTTGATCACGGTTTCATGAATCTTGTTAGCACATTCATCGGCGGCATTCCCATGTGCCACGGAGCAGGGGGCATGGCTGGTCACATCCGGTTTGGTGCCAGGACAGGAGGAGCTTTGGTGATTTTGGGCTTAATTGTCCTTTTTACGGGGCTTTTTTTAAGCGATTCGGTATCGCTTATTTTCCAGGTCTTTCCACGCTCGATCCTAGGCGTGATCCTCTTTTTCGCAGGGGTTGAACTGGCGCTGGTTGTTAAGGATGTTAAACTTAAAAAAAAGAACCTCTTTGTTCTCCTTATCACCGCCGGCATTGCCATGTGGAATATGGGAGTGGCTTATCTGGCAGGATTGCTTCTTTATTATGGCCTCCAGCGCCGCTGGTTCAAAGTTTAAAAAGGATTCCAAACAATTTAATTTCAAATATCTGATTTGAGGTTTGGGGTTTTTCAATCCGCAATCCAAAATCCTAATTCTGCATTTTGATGTGCCAACTTTTTATGGATGACTCCGAATATTTTTCATTTGACAATCGTTTGAATATTTATTATAAATGTATTACATTATTAACAAAATGAGGGTATTTTGAAAATAGAAAAAATCTCATGGGATCAGGAAGCAGTTGATCATATTTCTAATCACTTAGTTTCACCAGAAGAAGTTGAAGAGGTATTGTTTAATGATGTAGACCCCCCACTGATGATGCGGGGAAAAGAGGGCAAATATCTTGCTTATGGAAAAACTCATGCAGGTCGGCTATTATTCATCGTGTGGGCCTCAAAATATAAAAAAACAAAAATCATTATAGCCAGAGACATGGCCCAAAAGGAAAAGCGATTTTATAGAAGGAGGAAAGAATGAAAGTGCCAAAATTTAAAAATTTAAAAGAAGAAAGGGAATTTTGGGATACTCACGACTCAACGGATTATCACGATGACTTCAAGGTGACCCAAAACGTGGTTTTTGTTCGACCCAAGAAAGAAGTCATTTCTTTACGTCTGGAGCCTAAAGTTATAAATAAGTTAAAAGAGCTTGCTAATAAAGAAGGCTTACCCCCTACTACTTATGCCAGGATGTTAATTGTTAAGGGTATCCAAACCCGTACAACATAGAGCCATCAGCCAGAAATTCATCCCATTAAACCTCTTTACTTCTATTGTCCTCGGAAAGAGCCTATGAGTCATTGAGAATTTCTTCAATAACCCCGGTCTTTTTCCAATTAAAGACAGTTAGTTTGTATCTATTTGTTTTTTATAAAGATTATGAGAACCGGTCCCAATTACATTTGCTTTTTTCAATCTCGCCTTTCAACAAGACAGGAACCCTCCCCAATTTCCTTAATTCTTGCACCTGGGGCATCCCTTTGGATGGCAGACAGAGCAGTACTGCCTTCCGCAATCAGGACATTTCCTGAAACAAGCAGCACAAAGGATGTGCAACTTTTCATCACAGATGTAATACGTTCCGCGGGGGTGGAAGCAACCTTCACAGGGTAAAGAATCCACCTTTTTCAATAGGGGGTTATAGGTGAGAGGAAAGGCCCTTGAGGAAAGCCTCCTTTTGATCTCCACCCAGAAGACCAGGGACTCTGTCTCAATATCTATGATACAGACAGGTTCAATTCGGACATTCAGGGAATATTTAGAAACAAGATCTTGAATCTTATATCTCTTTTCTCCCTCAACGGCATCCAATTTCCCTGAAAGTACCTTCTTTACCTCTCCATTCTGCTCTTCAGGGGAATCCTTTCCTAGAAAAACTTTTTTCTCAAAGGCTTTCTGGATCTCAACCTTCAGGGTCTCATAATACTCGAACACTCTTTTGATATCCCGATTGAGCCTCCTCTCAAGGCTTTTGATAAACGGCTCGAACTCTTCCTTGACCATAAGAGAGGCTGCCGAGAAGCCCGCCTGAAGGGCCTTCGAAATCGCTTCACTTCTTGTGAGGATTTCCTCAGGCTCCTTCAGATCCTCCCAGAAGGTCGTGAGATTGCCATCGAGAGCGAAGGTCGAAAGATTTTGCTCATTGACCAGGAGCGAAAAAATCCCTTCCCTCTTTTCGTCGGAAAGCGCCACGTACTTGAAAAAGATCAATGCATAGGCGATCCTTCGATTTTCCACCTTCTGAAGCCGGAAAGTTGCATTGGAAAGGGCAATCTTCTCAGAAACCCACTTCGATATCTTTTCGATATGCGGGAGTTGGGAGGAATAGACTGCTTTGGCCATTTTTCCTCTTCCCGAAAAGAGTCTATCGACTGATCGAAAGAACTCTGATTCATAGGATGCGCTGATGACGCTTTCATCGAAAGGATGGTATGCAAAACTGAGTTTTCCATGTTCAGGAATACCGAGGGTCTCAGAAAGAGAGGGAGGGATGACAAACTCCAGACTGCCGTCTCCTGTTCTTTCCAGTAGGGCCCCCTCAAGTGAAAGGACATCAATTATAACCTCAGACAAAGGCCTGCTCTGTCCCATCGGTTTCTTCTTTCAGGAGATTTCGTATTAATTTGGTTTTTTGAAAAAATCTTTTTTTTATCATTCTCGTAAACCCCGTTAGAAATTCCAGCGGGGCATCATTTCTAACGGGGTAAAAAAAGGAATCCAGTCCGCGCTTTTCTAAATCTCGTAATCCTCGCCAAAAATCTCGTTGTCAAAGGACTTAGCTTTCAGGTATTCATTCTTGGCCTTTACGAGATCCTCGCCGAGCTTTTCAAATCCCACCTTGAGCTCCCCATCGTTTGCGCTCTTGAGCCATATTCCCATTACGAGGTCTTCGAAGCCTTCTTCTTTTTCGAGGTGGCCGAGGATGGGTTCGATCTCCCCGATTACCATCTCAAACATATTGATCTTATCATCGAGAAGATCGATGACATAATCTTCCAGAGTTCCCTTCACCGAAAGGTTAAAGACAAAGACGTCCCGGGTCTGCCCAATCCTGTGGAGCCTTCCGATCCTCTGTTCAATCCTCATGGGATTCCAGGGGAGATCAAAATTGATCAGGGTGTTACAGAACTGAAGATTTCTTCCCTCGCCTCCCGATTCCGTGGAGACGAGGACTGGCGCTTCGTCCCGAAACTGTTCAATTGCCGCATTTTTTTCCCTCGCGGTCAGCGTCCCTTTGAATATAACGTGTCGAATTCCGTTTCGCTTGAATAGGTCCGTAATATATTCCAGGCTTTTCACATATTGGGTGAAGATGACCTTTTTCTCCTCTGAATTCTTCCTGACAAGGTCAAGAAGGGCTTTCCCCTTGGAAACCTCTTCGAGGCTATCCACCCATTCGATGATTCTTTGCTTCTCCCCATCTTCTCCGGGCAGTTGAAGAAGGCTCTTTTTGAGGGCAAAAGGACTGCTCCCCGCCTCCCTCAAAAGGAGATTGAGCGTCAACCTGTTCAGGCCATCCTTTCGGAGGTAGTTGTTTAGCCGCTGATAGATCTTCCTCTCCGTCTCCGCAGGCTCGATCCTCAGGGTGGTGGCAAATCTCCGGGGAAGCTTCAAATCGATGACGCTTCGTGTATTTCGGATCATCACGTCTCGCAGAAGCTCCCTCATTTTGTCCCGATTGGAAGGTTTCCTCAGGTTCCCTTTCATCAAATATTCCTGCCTGAAGAGCTTTTCCGTCTTGAACTGTCCGGGCTTCAGAAGGGTGATGAGGTTGAAGAGTTCGATCAGGTTGTTCTGCAGAGGGGTAGCCGAAAGAAGGAGGATAAATCTCTTCTGAATCTGGTTAATGAGTTTCCATGCCTGGGTTGTCCTGTTCCTCAGATGATGCACCTCATCCACCACCACAAGGTCATAAAAGCGCCGAGTCACTACGGGCATGTTTTTTTTGCTCTTTGCCAGGTTGAGGGAAACAATAAGATATTTTCCGTTCCAGAACTTTTCAGGGTCGTCAGATGCTTCCACGTCGTCGGTCGTCATAAATTCAATGCCAAATTTTGTCTCCATCTCCTCTTTCCACTGGGAAACGAGGGCAGAAGGAGTCAGGATCAGGACATTTCTCACCATGTTTCTCATGAGATACTCCTTGATCACCATCCCGGCCTCGATGGTCTTTCCAAGGCCCACCTCATCGCAAAGGAGAACCCTGCCTCTGAAATATTTGAGAACCTTCTTTACAGTCTCGATCTGAAACCAGTATCGTTCGACGTTATTGATTGCGTTCAAACAGAGGAGTTCGTCGAAGCCGCCCTGAATGGTAAGGTGGGTGTAATCGATCAGGAGCTTTATCTCTTTCAGGGGGGAAAGGAATGCAGATTGAAACTCGTTTTGAGCCTCGACTCCAGGAAGGGAAAAACTCACAGGAACAGAATATTCCGGGATGGCTGGCGGCGCAGGCTTTTCGATGGGCTTCGGAAGCGATCTCCCCTGAGGCTTCTCCACGGTTGGTTTCGGAGAAGACATTCCTTCAGATGCAGAGCGTATTGCGGAAGCATCCGGGCTGCCGGCGGGAGGACTGGTTCCCTTCTCTTTGGCTGTAACAATCTTTTCGACCTTTGGTTTTGACAACAACTTCCATTCCCAATACTTTATCCAGTCCTCAACCTCCCCAAAGGCCGCCTTAGCCTCCTTTCGATCCTGAGGGCTCCCTCGTTTATCCAGAAGTTCTTTTGCCCGATTCAAATACTCCCTGGCCCGAGGTCCATTTCCAAGGCGGGCTTCGCCGCGACTGAGCAGGAGATAGTCTCTCCATACGGAACGACTTTGTGTCAACTTGATCAGCCAGGGGCGGGCCATCCCATAGTTATCCCAATCAAAATAGGCGAGGTTTACGATATTAACGAGGAGGGCTTCATCGCCAGGAAACTGATGCAGCAGGCTTTCGAGACACTGATACGCCTTTCTAAAATTCCGTTTTCTCAGGAAACGTTCATAAGCTCTATAAGTGTCTTCCGGCGTTTTGATTAACATCTTCCAGCCTACCCGACTGCCCTTGAGAAGGAAATGATATTATTTTTTTAAAGAAACATTGTCAATTACCTCTTAAGAGGGCCTCTAACATTTCCGAGAATTTCAGCGATGTATGATTTCTTGCCTCTTACCTTATAATCTCGATAATAATCAACGCTGTCTATCTTCCCTTCAAGACGCTCCCCCTCCCTCATTTTCTCAATGCCTATTCTATTCACTGCCGCTATTTCATATTCTGGATCAAGCTCCAATGCCTTGTCGAGGCACTCAAGCGCTTTGCCCCTTTCTCCAATGCCGGCGTATGCCAGCCCCAGGTTTCCCCATGACTGGACGTGTTTAGGATCAATTGCTAAAACACATTTAAAAAGATTTATTGCCGACATGAATTCCCGGTTTTGTAGGTCTGCGAAGGCTTTGCTGTAGATCTTACTATTGTCGACATAGGTATCCAAATTAAATCCCTTAAGCTCTATAGCCATCTTTTCAAGATCGCCCAATCTTCTTCTGGCCTCAGAAACGAGTTCCTTATCGCCACCCACCCGAATGACCTCTCTGAATCCCCTGACCACTCCAGCGATATCTCCCAACTTAATATACGCCATCGCCATGTTAAAATGGGCTTCGGTTAGATATGGAAAGATGTGCACTGCCCTTTTAAAAAATTCAATGCCTTCTTCAAATTTATCCTGCAAGACATGGCAGACCCCCATGCCATACAGAACGGTATGGTAATCCGGATACTTCTTATAAAGCTCCCTCATCTGCTTTTCACCGTGTGAGAGATGACCGGACTCTACCGCCGACAAGATCCTATCGCATTCCTCATCGATCTCCGGGTTAATCGGAGTGATAAAATGTCTTTCTCTGTGTGCTTTTTCTGTCTGGTATCTCACAGAATCCCCATAATAAGCGCACCCAGCGCATTGGTCATAACGAAGTTTTGCACAACAAACAGGACAGATTTGGAGCGCATCTTTGATTTTACATGTGCGTTTGGCTTTTTCTATCCCGCATATTTGGCATCTCTCTTTGGCCACTCTAAGAATCTCCTTTATTGTATTCTATTGGTCAATCTTGAAAAGAATATGGGAAGTGTCCCTAAATTTTTTGGAATTCTCCTTTTTTACAATTGATATTTCAAGATTAAAGACCTGACCCCTGATCCTCTTAACTGGTTTAAAGTGTAAAAAGGATTCCAAACAATTTAATTTCAGATATCCAGTTTGAGATTTTGGGTTTTTCAATCCGCAATCCCTGCCTGCGGCAGGCAGGCGAATTCCGAATCGAAATCAGCCAACTTTTTTATGGATGACACCGATCCTCTTTTTTGAATTATTTACCCAAGCTGCCAAGTTGGATCACTTTCAAGATGAATATTGTTTACCTGAAGCCAGTGAACTGGTGGGAACCCTGGTAAACTTGAAAACGGCCTTGTCAAACCAACACCGATGATCACATTTCCTTCCTTTTTTACCCGCTCTGCAAAATTTTTTACTACCCGCTCGTTAGGTGTTAGATGGTCGTCACAATACAACCGAATGTCAGTTACCCCCAAATCCAGACCAAAGCAGCCATCACTAACTTCGATACGAATCTGACTTACTTTCCCTTCCCTGGGAAGGATGCAGAGCTTTGGTGGTGAATCTGGAATGAGGCATCCAAGGGAGGCTTCTCCTTTCCCAACATCTACAGCACATGATTTTGTGCCCTTCATCTCAAGATCACTACCGAAAATTTCCAAGAGCTTTCGTTTCGCTATACGAGTCAGCAACCTCCAGAATTTCTCTTCTGGGAAAGTCCTCATTTTTCTTATACTCGACGGGCTGAAGATATGATCCTCAATTTCGGGCCGTTGAGGATTGGGCGTTAGCTTCCCCAAATCAACGACCACAGCCATGTCGAATGGGCCACCATTCCGTGCTAAAAGATTTGTACCCAGCCTCGTGCCAGCGAGTACCGGTCTTACATGTTGATAAGTTTGAATGTCCACCCCGGCAACGCAAATATACCCTTGTTGCATCCGAGTGAGGTGGTTCACAACGATCTTCATTCAAGCTCACTTAAAGATGAGTAATCTTTATGTTACCCAATTTCTTGTACAGATATTCCAGAACCAGTCTACGGTGGCAATGTTCTGGTTTTGCTTCGCTGCATAGAAGTACTGTGGGGCCATTAAAAAGACTTTGATCAATCTTTTCTTCGATTTTTCTTTCACTCATTAACTCCAAAAAGCGTTGTTCGTATTCCTGCCAACTTATTTTTTTCTTCTTATAGGAATTTAGTATCTCAGGCGTTGGGGCGAGGAGTGGTTCATGAATATATTCCGAATTACATAACTCTTTAAGAAAAAACTTAAGGTCGTCTCGTTTGGTAAATCCGGCAAGTTGGGATGTATTGTTAAGACGAATATCGACAAGCCTCTTAATGCCAGCTTTTCTTAATGCTCCGAAGAATGCCTCGGCGCTTTTCTTGGCAAAACCGATTGTGTAGATTTCCATTCCTTGATCTCCTCAGTCTTAAAGAGTCCAAGCTGAGTTTCGTCTTTCTCTTGACCCTCATCAAGAAGTTCTTGCTCTGACTGAACTCTTCCATTACCGCGAATGTGTTGGAGGTTTACATCATAATTTCCGAGAACCTTGCCCACAAGCAATCGCCGATGGCAATTCGAGGGGTTTTCCTCACCACAAAGCAGGGCAACACGATATTCGCGAATCCCCTTTAAGAGACGCTCGATGGCTTGAATGAAAGGTGCTGATTTCGCAATTAGACTATATAGGACATGGCCGTCCGCATCGTAAAAGTCTTTACTGTCTGGTTTACCGCCAAGTTCTTTTCCAAAATATAGGTATTTGAACCCGTTCATTTTCAATGAATTCTCTAACGGCTTCCGATCAAAGTGAGGAACGACTTGTGAACTCGGTTTTGACCTTATGTCAACTACAACATCAATTCCCAAATCTCGTAGAAGATTCAAGAAAGTCTCCAACGAGTGATTGGAGTGACCTATTGTGTAGATCATCAAGTGGCTGCCGGAAGATTCTTCGGTCATTGTTCTTTCCTAAGCTGTGGTTCTCGGCAATGCTTCAGGTGGTAAAGTCTCTCTTAAAAGCTCCTTGTACGCATTTAAATCTTCTTCTACTGAACCGAACCATGATCTGATCATAGATAACAGCACAGCCAGAGAATCTTCACTAAGGGCTATTGGTAGCGGGTCATACACTGCTCTATCTGTAGGGAGAATTGTTTGAATTCTATCAAGTCTCGCAATACCCTCTGAAAAGCCAAAATTACCGTTGCCTGACCCCGGAGAAACGGAGACATACAAAATTTCCTTCTGAACCATGGGGTAGCGGAATAGGTTTTAAAATGTCTGGCCTCGCCAATATTTTCCAATTACCACTAGAGCCGGGTAGCTGTAGTCGTCTCCAAAATCTTTTCTGTTCTCCCCGTAAGCCTTCTTGATGCTATCTTCATTGGACAGGTAGGCCGAATAGAAATCGATTTCCCCAGACTTTTGTAGCTCCTTTAAATACTTTGATAAGGCTTTCTCGTACGGAAGGGTTTTCCTGTTGCTCTCGGTCTTCCTCCCGAAAGTAATGAAACAAAGAGCGACTCGATAACTCGATGCTTCCAAATATTTCAGCGATTTCAGTTGATTCTCTGCTGAACGGAGAGCCCTAAAGACAGTATTCTTCGATTTGCCATCGATCGAATTGTAGGCCTTCTTAACTTCAAAATAGGCCTCTATGCCCTCTTCCATTCGAATCCAGCAATCGGGTCGTCCAAGACCGGAGCGCCGCCGCCTGCCACTTCGTTCCATTGTGAATTCAGGGAGGAAATGCATCCCGAGTTCAGCACAAGCCCGAAGAAAGAAGCCGAAATTGCTCTTCTCAGTGTAATACCACCCGTAACCCAAATCGCCTGTCTCTTTTTGATACTCCTCAATCGCTAATCGCCATTTTATGAGGATCATTCTAAGGTCTCTTGTAATGCGAGCAGATTTCTGTGGATTAAACCAGATCATCTGCATGGCTCTGTTACCCTTGTATAGAATTCTTAAGTAGATATTAGGTATTATTGAAAAATTAGATTCTAAGAAGGTTGAGGTTAAGACTTTTCCCCAGAAAATTTCCGTTCCCAATCTTGGATTGCATTAATAATTTCGGTCTTTTTTTGTTCAGAAAAATTAATGTCTAAAATCTCGATCATTTTTTTGGCATCTTCCACAACACCCTGTGCCGTTTTTTGATTCTCTACTTCCTTTTTATCTAGGCGATAATCCGCACGAAGCCTCATACCGTGAAGGGTTTGTAATTTAGAACCAACATTCATGATTTCCTTGTCACCACTATTACTAAGACGATTCCAGACTTCTCTATGGCCGCTAGCATTTTTAGGTATTCTAAAACCTAGCCCCGACAAAAACTCGACACCAACATTATGTGTTGCGTAATAAGCACGACTTATTGCAGTTCTAATTTCAGCAGGGGTCTTGCCATTGACAAGTGTAGAGGCAAGGGTTTGAAATTCTCTTGGATCCATATTTAGATTATGTTGTACAAAAGGCGGATCTTTTGACGCTCAGGCCAAGGAACCGTAGACACCCAATAATTAATGTATTTATCATAATTATTGAGTACCTCATCAACTTCTCCTCGTATTGTTACATTGAGAACAAGCCACTCCTCCTCACTTTCAGGATCTTGCTCAACTTCAACCTTTAATTCGGATATTGTTGGAAAATTCCTTTCTACCGAGTTAACAGCAGTTGGAAGATAACTTGTTATCCGTTCCCGTGAGCAAAATTCTATTATTTCTGGAGTGATTTGGGGTAGAAATTTCGATGGGATCTTCAAAAATTCTATCGGAAGTTCGACTCGAAGGAAATCCTCAACGGGATCAGAACTTGTAATATCAAAGGTTAAATTCCGATGAATTTGATTGACATCGATAATCCTCCCGAATCCAGTTGCGCTACGCACCCAGAGTTGGGTCAACTTATCAATGATAGGACTCGTTCGAGCCATAGAATATTCTTTGGAGGACCGAAGCCTCAACAGAATAGGACTAATTTCTCTCAAACTCACTGAAGCCATTAATCCATGTTCTTTCCGAGTTGAAATAATATTTGCGCAAAGTGCTGTGTAAACTTGTTCTTCAGCCATGGCTAAGCAATAAGCATCTTGGGGCCCTATCGATACATTGGTCTCTTCTAAAATCCTCTTCGGCTTTATTGAAGAAAAATACTTATCTCTCAAAACCCGGCGACAATATTGGCCTTCTTCTTGAAATAAGAGTTCACTACTTGTTTCCTGCATTTGTTTCATAAGGATGCCCCGAAGCACTTTAGAAAACTATCCTTTGCGAAAACAATTGACTTATTATGGAAATCCTTAATTTCCTGCAATTCAAAATCCATAGGTTTTTCTGGCAACGTATTAATATCAATTTCTACGAAGAGAATATTATCTTGGCCTGAGGGTGCCCTCGCGGTTTTTATCCTAAACCAGCAGTTAATGTCATAACCATTCATGGTGGACTTTTCTAATGAATGAATCTCCAATGCGTAGGTGTTTTTGAAAAAAGGCTTTGTTCCTAAAAAGGTTTCATAAATTAAAAGGTTAGACCCTGTTTCGATTTCAGATGCTGCTTTCACAACCATTGCTATCCTGGGGATGCTAAGGCGGTACTCATCTTTAACTAAGTTAACGATGTTAAAAAAATGTTTTAGATAATCGTCTTTAAGAGAATCGAAGTTTTTCTCGGGTTTTCCATGTTCATTGTAGAAAAAATCGATACGAGTTGGGGAGAAGTTCAAACTGTAAATTGGTTTACTATCTTTGAGCTGTATTCGGGGTATTTCTGGAGGCGCATCAGGTGGAAGATCCAGCATGGTGGGGTCACCATCAAAAAGGTTGTCTACTACTTCGTTAATTCTGGAAGCTATGCGTAATTTGTTACGAAAGGCAAAATTTTCGATGAATAAAACACTTTGTATATTCTGAATCAAAAACCTTAACTTCTCCATATTTTAGTGCCCCCTTTACCAACTTTACAACTTTAAGTAAGTTAGCATAGATAGAAGATTTTATGCAAGAATTGTTTTTGGACAGGGTCTGCGACAAAAATATGGGTAGATTTGACAATTCTTTTTATTTGGCCTA
>JASEHH010000044.1 GCA_030017685.1 Thermodesulfobacteriota bacterium
TGACCTTCGGGATGCGGCCGAAGAGATGCTCAAGGGTTTATAATCCCGCGGTGTTTATTCCCAGACGATTCAAGCCCTAGGATTTTTTCTCCGGGGGAATTTCAAGATGGTTTTTAATGGAAGGGGGTGGCGCCTCTTCTGGCTCAATCGTTCGAATTTCTTCTGCTCTCCATATTTTCCGAATCGTCCGCCTTTTTGCATATCCTTACAATTTATAATACATCAGTTCACGGGAATAGGACTTGACCCTGCTGATGAGCACATTCTGCTCCTGCTGGTCCATCGGTTGAAAAGACCGGGCGATCCTGACATTCATCTCCAGTTGATCGATGGTCTCGCAGCCCACCACAGCGGCTGAAATCGATTGGGTCAGGGCGAAGCGGAGAAAAGTTTCGATTGATTCATCTCCGAAGATCCTGGCACAGACCCCGCGGGAGAGAGTCTTCACCCCAAGAATTCCGATCCCTTTGTCCACAACTTTTGGGAGGACGGCTTCGAGAAAAGACCAATAATGAGGCTCGGCCGGATTAACGGGCAAGAGCACCACGTCGAAGGGAAAGAGATCGATGGCTCGCGAAAGAAGGGTCGGGTTTCTGTGTCCGGAGATCCCGATAAACCGGACCAGTTTATTCCGTTTGGCCGCCTCAAAGGCTTTGATCGCCCCTCTCGGTGCGAAGATCTGCTCGACATCCTTTGGAGACCTCACATCATGGATCATCCAGAGGTCAAGAAAGTCGGTCTTCATATTTTTAAGGGTGACCTCCAGATGCTTTAAGGCTCCGTCTCCGCTTCGTTCGTGCGATTTGCTGGCCAGGAAGATATCCCTCCTCCTTTCCTGGAGGGCCATTCCGTAGTAGGATTCACTGCTCGCATAGGCCCGGGCCGATTCGAAATAAGTGATTCCCAGATCGAAGGCGCGGCGAATCAGGGGGACCGCCTTCTCCTCCTCATCATGAGTCCTGAGAATCCCTTCTCCACCCAGTCCGAGAATGGAGACTTCCTCTCCGGTCTTTCCCAGTGGCCTTTTGGGGAGAATGTTCTTCTCAACCATCTTCCGGATCTCTCCTTACCCTTAAGAATTTTAACTAACACGAATCCATATAGGAATCAACCTCTTTCCGGGAGATCGTTTCTGAATTAAAAATTTGGCATATCCGATTCCGAATGCTAAATTTTTAAGTTTTTGAAGTTTGGACTCCGAACACCGAACTCCCAACTACGAACTCATGGTCTGTTCAGCCAGGCGTCGGCTCGTTTCGGCGACCATGCACCAGATAATATCAAGAGGAAGGTGCGATTGAATCGTCGAATCGAACAAAACCCTAATCTTCGGAGGAAACTCCTCATTCCCATCCCAGAGGAGGTAGGCAAGAGGGATTCTTGGGAATACGTTAAGGGTGAATGCCTTATTTCCACAATCGATTTCTGTTCCACCAAGCCTTCTGCCTGCTTTCAGAAAAGCCTCCGGATCTTTTCCGTAGAGGCCTTCCATCTCTCTGACCTGGAGGCTATGGGGCCCCTGAAAAAAGTTGATCCCCCCTTTGAGATCCTTTTCGCTAACCCATCCGTGCTCGGGTTTGATCTCTTTGGCTCCAGTCAGATAGACCAGGACCATGAGAACAAAGAAAGGATGAAGTTTTTCATCAACGGTTTGATCATTCCACTCCACCCTCACGATCTTTCTTGTCTATGGAGTGATCAGATATCTGAGATGATAGACGGGGAGGATATATCCTTCTTCGGTCGGATGGTACAGGGCATCGGTTCGGTTGCAGACATCCGCAGGATGAAGCTGGGACAGGTTATCCCAATGGAAAGCATCCGCGGCGATTTGTTGATTGGCGCCTTCTTGTTTCATTTGAGGAGGTGGTCTGAGGGGAGGCGAAATGGTGGAGCTGAACGGAATCGAACCGTCGGCCTGTCGATTCGACCGCTCTCCCATTTAAATAAAGATTTAATTGGTGGAGCTGAACGGGATCGAACCGTCGGCCTCTTGAATGCCATTCAAGCGCTCTCCCAGCTGAGCTACAGCCCCACCTGATTTGAAAAATAGATTAACATACAAAAAGAAAAGTTGTCAATTTTTTGGTTTTTATTTTCTTAACCTTATCCTCAACCTTTAATTTGACTTCAATAATAATTTTTTTTATATTGATGTCTGTGCCGGAGTGGTGAAACTGGTAGACGCACGGGACTCAAAATCCCGCGGGGCATAAACCCCATGTCGGTTCGATTCCGACCTCCGGCACCAATTTTCCCCCAAAACCAAGACTGATTACAGACTTGACACAGTCAAAAATATATGAGACTTCAGTGTCAATCCGAAGGAGAAGAAGCTCACCATTAGTACCCAAAAAGGAAGTCCAACCAAAGAAGATTTGCAGAATTTTAAGGAAGAGATTGTACACCAATTC
Organism: Thermodesulfobacteriota bacterium; assembly: GCA_030017685.1. Taxonomy (GTDB): domain Bacteria; phylum Desulfobacterota; class BSN033; order BSN033; family UBA1163; genus RBG-16-49-23. The sequence continues at coordinate 2,415 of JASEHH010000044.1, forward strand.
CATGTTATTTCTGAGGGTGTGATTGATCAGGTGAAGCAGGTCGCTGAGGGCATAGCGAATGTGAATGAAAAACTGGATAGAAGGTTTAATGAATTGAAGGCCGAAATTCAGGAAACAAGACAAGAAGTACTAGCTGCGGTCAAATTTTCTTAAGCAGAACTGGATAAGCGTTTGACAACACTTGAGAAGGAATTTCTTGAACTCAAACACCGTGTCGGAAAAATAGAGACCCGGTCTATCTCCCAACCTTAATACAACAACAGAACCCCTTTCTTATTTACAAAATAAAGTGTCCTCCATAAGATGCGGCCTGGCTCATAATCTCTTGCAAGTTTGGAGATAAAGCATTAGATTAATATTAAATGAAAACGAGGACATTTCTCAGCCAGATTTCCCTCATTCCTTTCATCATCCTTCTTTTCTCCCAATTCTGTTTTGCCCTGACGAATGAGGAGATCCGAAAATTTCAGTCTCTCTTGAAGGCCCAACCGGTGGGGGAGAGGATCGCTTTCTGGGCGGAGAGGTTTGTTGGGACTCCCTACGATCCGGACCCGATGGGCGAATATGTCACGAGGGCAACGATTGTGGCGGATGAGAGAGTGGATTGTATGTATCTGACCTTCAGGGCCGTGGAGCTTGCCTTAAGCAATACTCCGGAAGAGGCCATTGAAATTTCCCTGGACAGACGCTTCCATACGAAAGGCATTCTCAAAGAGGGTAGGGTGGTCAATTACCATGACCGTTTTGAATACGGTGAGGATATGATTTTCAGTGGAAAGTGGGGGAGGGAGATCACATCAGAAGCTGGAAAGACGATGAGAATCAAGGGGTCGAGGGGAAGGGATTTTGTAGAGATTCTCCCATCCGAACATCTCCTCAAGGATCTAAGGAAATTAAAAAGCGGGGACATCCTATTTTTTGTTAAAAAGCCTGAAGACAGAAAAGTGGAGGAGATTATCGGACACATCGGGATCGTCAAGGTAGCGCGGGAAGCCTATCTCATCCATGCAGGCGGGACAAAAGGAAAGGGCGGAGAGGTCAAGAAGGTCTTATTGAAAGACTATATTTTAAAGATGCCCTTTATCGGCGCCAAGATCACCCGATTCGATTGAAAGGGTTTTCCCCCAAAAAAAGGAGAGGCTAATGCCTCCTCTACCCAATGTCCCCCGGATAAGTGATAGGTTACTTATAACCCCAATTTTTTTGTTGACAATAAGGAATGGAAGTATAATGTTTTACAGAATGTCATAGCAGGTTAATTCATTTTTACACAGGAGGGAAGACGGTTTATGATCCGCGTATTCAATAAGCATTACCGCAAGGCCATTGACCTGATCGAGGGTTGTAATGGAAGCGAGAAGTTGGAGATGGCGGAGAAGGTCATGGATTGGTTACGAGAAATACCCGAGGAATACCTGGTCTCTCTGGCGCTCTTTTTTAACGAGGTAATCGATGATCTGGGAGATGAGAGTCTGGATAAGATCGACCTGAAGACCAAATCCAAAAGGAAAGATGAAGAGGAGAAAGAGGAAGAGTCTGACGAGGACGAAGAGGACGAAGAAGATGAAGAAGATTATAATCAGGATGAAGATGATGAGGAGAAGGATTATTAACCTTCCAGTTGCATAAACGGCCACGGGTAAACCGCTCTTCAAGGCTTCGGACGGCGATTGAGTTGACATGTTAAGGGAATCGGCAGACTTCACCTAAGGCGAACTCCAGCAGGGGTCGGGGACGTATGTGCTGATTGACTTAAAGGTTCGCCCCGAACCCTTTACGACCGGTTCACCCATGTCCGTATGACTAAGTTTTCTGCAATGGTAAGGTTAATTCTTGGAGGCAAGAATGGCTCGGTTATAAGCCCAGCGTTCCATCCGGCCGATCTCCTCTTTCATCGTTGTCGAAAGGGGGATGATATTTCCGACGGCGATGATAATATCGTGCTCGGTCAGCGGCCGGCCATCATTGAAGGCATCGACCATGGCCCCATAGACCGCCTGCTCAATCTCAGCGCCGTTAAACCCTTCCGTCACCTTGATCAGCATATTTAAGTTAATGTTTGAGAGGTCTGCGCCATTCCTTTTCAGATGAATGGACAGGATGGACTTTCTCTCCTGGGCATTGGGAAGGGTGACGAAGAAGATCTGGTCGAAGCGGCCCTTTCTTAAGACCTCTGGAGGAAGGAGTTCGATCACATTGGCTGTGGCGGCGATGAAGACGAAATTCTTTTTTTCCTGCATCCAGGTGAGGAAAGAGGCGAAGACCCTCGATTGCGAGCCACCTCCGGCCTTTTGACTTTGAACACTGATTCCCGCCTCGATCTCATCGATCCAGAGCACAGAAGGGGCAACGGTCTCCGCGGTTTGTAGTGCGATCTGAAGGGCCTTTTCAGGTTCTCCCATGGTTCCGTCGTAAAGCCGCGCCATATCGAGGTGAAGCAAAGGGACTTGCCAGAAAGAGGCAAAAACCTTTGCACAGAGGCTTTTGCCGCATCCCGAGACACCGGTGATCAAAACCCCTTTCGGAAGTTGAAGACCAAAGGTCTTTCCTTCTTTACTTAAGACACCGCTTCTTTTCCTTAACCAATCTTTAAGGTTTTCGAGGCCACCGATCTCATCGAGGGTAGGCCGGTTGGTGATCAATGTCAGGATTCCCGACTTTCTGATCAGTTGACCCTTCTCTTCGATGACCCCATCGATGACAGAGGCATCGAGGGTCGTCCTCCCGATCAGAGCGCTCCGAAAGGCGCGGGCCACCTGGTCAAGGGAGAGGCCAAGGGCGGCCTTGACCATATGTTCTTTCAAATCGGGTGTCAGGGATTCGGTCAGTTTAGCGGCATGTGGGGTCCCACTGATCACGCTGTTTAAAATGCGCTCCACTTCAGAGTCGTCCGGCATGGGAAGTTCATAGATGACCATATCGCGACGGAGTTCCTCTGGAACAACCAGAACAGGTGCGACGATGAAGAGGGTGGCATAACGATTCCGAAGAGCCCGGTGGACATCCTTCATCTTTCTTGTCAGAAGAGGATCTCCATCCATCAAGGAGTGAATTCCCTCGAAAAGATAGAAAGCCTGTTCCGTTCGCTGGATTACTCTATCCAGGGCATCGAAAGGAGCCTTGGAATTTTCTATGGTCTCCTCCTCCCCGGTCAGACCATAAAAGGGGTTCCAGATGAAGAGTTTGGGCCCGGGTTGAAAGGTGGCGGAGAGCTCTTTGAGAAGGGTTTCCACACGGTCCTCTTCATCCGAGAGGATATAGACGATGGAGGCCTTCGAGAGGACCAATTTCTTCAGGTCCTGAAGGGTTTGCTGCTTTCTGGAGGGTTCTTCCATAGACCAAATTATATAGAAATTAACATTAAAGGTCAACTATTTCTCAAAATGGGGCAAGCATCTCCAATTTCGCGATGGCAGAATGGGCTCCAGAGGGGCAGGCGGACCAGACTCCGAAATCTTTAGGATTGCGGATTATTAGAAGTTTAAGGGAAACTTTCGTAGTCAATGAAAATGAGGTGTTTATTAGTCTTGGAGCGCCTGGGATCAATCCTTAAGTGGTGCCGCCCTAAATCTTTCTACGCTGGTCCGCCTGCCCCTCTGGATTTGGCATTCCGATGGATAACTATCACGGGAAAAGAGATGCTTACCAAAATGGGTTGAATCTTTATTCGCTATTGAATAAAATGATATCAGGTGAGATGAGATGAAAGTGGACATGAATCCCATATTGATCGATCTGGGGCTGATCCGGGTGAGCTGGTATGGCATGATGTATGTCTTAGGGTTTATTGGTTCCTACCTCCTCGTCCGTTACCAGATGAAGAGAAAAAATTTCGGGGTTTCAAGGGTGGAGGTGGAAAACCTCTACTTCTATCTCATCATTGGGCTGATGGTGGGCGCCCGTTTGGGGTATGTCCTCTTTTACGATCTCAAGATGTATCTGGCTGATCCCCTTGAGATCTTTGCTGTCTGGAAAGGAGGAATGTCCTTTCACGGAGGATTGATCGGTGTGCTGATCGTGGGGGTCTTATTCTCCTGGAGGAATAGGAAATCCTTCTGGAAGATTACAGACCTCATCATTGTCACTGCCCCTATTGGATTAGGATTGGGAAGGATCGGAAATTTTATCAACGGAGAACTCTACGGTCGTACGACAAATCTTCCCTGGGGAATGATCTTTCCCAGAGGAGGACCCCTGCCAAGGCATCCTTCTCAGCTCTATGAGAGTGGTTTGGAGGGAGGGGTCCTATTTATTATTCTCTGGTTTCTCAAAGACAAGAAGCTCCCAACAGGCGGGTTGTTAGCGCTCTTTCTATCCCTCTATGGCCTGTTTCGTTTCTTTGTCGAATTCTTCAGAGAACCAGACGCCCATATCGGGTTCATCATAGGTCCCTTCACCCTCGGCCAACTTCTCTCCTCTTTTATGATTGTAGGCGGAGTGATTCTCTTCATCTACCTGAAGATAAAAGATTGATTTTTCTCTTTTTTTGTCTTAAAAATGACCGGGTAGTCATAAAGACCTCTTTTTCCTCATATGGAAGCAAAGAAGACCTTTTTTAATCTGCCCGAAGAGAAACAGAAGCGGGTTCTGGAGACAGCCCTTGAGGAGTTCTCCGAGAAGGGCTATGAGGGGGCCAGCATCAACCTGATCGTCTCGAAACTTGGCATTGCCAAGGGGTCCATCTACCAGTATTTTACCGACAAGAAGAGCCTCTTTCTATATATCTTCGATTATGCGGTCGAACTCATCCGAAAAACATTGAAACAGGTGAAGTACGAAACGAGGGAGGAACCGACCTTTGAAAGGATCAGGAGATCGCTTATCGCAGGCGTGGACTTCATTGAACGCCATCCGTTCATCTACCGCGGTTATCTAAAGATGATGTTTGAGAGAGAGGCGCCTTTCCGACAGGAACTCCTGCAGAGGATTCGCCTCTTCTCTTCGGAATACCTGACCTCCCTTCTGGTGGAAGGAAAGGAGAAAGGCGAAATCCGGAAGGACGTGAATCTGGAGACGATGGTCTTTCTTCTGGATGCGGTCATGGACCGTTTCTTACAGGCTTATACGATCCCCTATCTCGATTCAGGCCTCAACCTCAATCAAATGAAACGTCCCGAGATAGAAGGCCATGTCGATGAGATCGTGGAATTGATCAGGAAGGGGATCGGGAAATAATTTTTTTCATCATAAAATGACCACCTGGTCATAACCCTATCCACTTCTCGGAGGAAGAGATGGAGAAATTTCAATTTGAGGAGAAGCAATGATGGCAAAAAAAGGTTTTCAATGGGATTACTCAGTCTCACCTTGGTTTTTTTCCTATATTTCTCCTCTTGGGCACTGATGACAGCAAAGGTAGGTATGCTAAGACGTTAAAGTAACGCCCCGACCTTCATCGGAATGGATAAGGGTTTTTTTAAATCCGAAGGAATTAAAGAGGAGAAGATATGCTAAAACGAATTCAGGATAAACAGTTAAAATCCATTGGAGAAAAAGTGTTAAACGAGGAGAGGCTGGACTATGAAGATGGTTTGGCCCTTTATCATTCACAGGACCTTCTTAGTCTGGGGGTATTAGCCAATTATGTGAGGGAAAAAAAGAATGGGAACATAGCCTACTACATTGTCAACCAGCATATCAATTATTCCAATATCTGTAAAAATCTATGCCTTTTTTGCGCCTTCGGGAAAGATTCAGAGGACCCTCTGGCCTACGAACTGAGTCTGGAAGATATTGAGAATAAAATCCGTGAGCGGTTAAGGGATCCCATTAGCGAGGTCCATATCGTTGGAGGAATCCACCCTTCTCTTCCTTTTTCCTATTATGTAGAGATGCTCAAAAGGATCAAGGCCATTCGCCCGGAAGTACACCTCCAGGCCTTTACACCAGTGGAGGTGGCCCATCTGGCAGAACAGGCAGGAAAAACAGTGGCAGAGACTCTCTCAATTTTGAGAGGGGCTGGACTTGGGTCCCTGCCGGGAGGCGGAGCTGAGGTTTTCAGCTCCCGGATTCGCAAAACCCTCTGTCCTAAGAAAATCTCCTCCGAAGGATGGCTCTCGGTCTGCAAAACAGCCCACCAACTCGGCCTGAAGACCAACGCCACCATGCTCTATGGCCACATTGAGACTGCAGCCGAGAAGGTGGACCACCTCCTGACTCTCCGTCAGGCCCAGGATGAGACTGGTGGTTTTATGGCCTTCATCCCACTGGCCTTCCATTCCAAGAATACGGATCTTGAGGGCCTGCCCGAGACGACCGGTATGGAGGATCTTAAAAATATTGCCATAGCCCGTTTGATGCTGGACAACTTCCCTCATATTAAATCCTTCTGGATCATGGTGGGACCCAAGCTGTCACAGATCGCCCTTGGCTTTGGAGCAGATGATATTGATGGGACGGTTTTAGAAGAAAAAATTACTCACATGGCCGGGGCTCAAACAGCACAGGCCCAGACCCGGGAAGAGATTCTCCATCTGATCCGGGAAGCCGGGAGAGAACCTGTAGAACGGGATACCCTTTATCAGATCCGCCCTCTTAGGAAGGATGGGTAATTTGAGATTAACTTTTGAACAGGCAAAGCGCTGGTATCAGGAAGATCTTCTGACGATTGGACAGGCTGCCCACATGAGGCGTCAGGAGTTACACCCCGAACCAGTGGTCACCTATGTGGTGGATAGAAATATCAATTACACCAATGTCTGCACATCGGGTTGTCGCTTTTGTGCCTTCTATCAGAAGCCCGATTCTCCTGATGCTTATCTTCTTTCCTTTGAGGAGATAGGGACCAAGATTCAGGAAACACTTCATCTGGGAGGAACCCAAATACTCCTTCAGGGTGGGCTCCACCCCCATCTTTCCCTTGACTACTATGAGGAGATGCTACGCTGGATCAAAAATAATTTTTCCATTCATATTCATGGATTTTCTCCTCCTGAAATTCTCCATTTCAGCAACATTTCCGGAATTCCTCTGGAGACGGCGATCGCTCGCCTAAAAGAGGCCGGTTTAGATTCCATTCCAGGAGGAGGGGCCGAAATCCTTGTGGACCATATCAGAAAGCAAGTCTCGCCCCGTAAGGGGTCAGCAAATGAGTGGTTAAAGGTAATGGAGATCGCCCATAAGATGGGTCTTAACACGACAGCAACCATGATGTTCGGTCATGTGGAGAGCATAGAGGATCGGATTACGCACTTAATGGCCATCCGTGACCTCCAGGACCGTACAGGCGGTTTCACCGCCTTCATCCCCTGGACCTTTCAGCCTGGGCATACCGAACTTCCCATGAAAGAGACCGGCGGATCAGAATACCTCCGGATGCTTGCCCTCTCTCGCCTTGTCCTGGACAATATCCCCAATATTCAAGCCTCCTGGGTAACCCAAGGGGATAAAGTAGGACAATTAGCCCTTTTTTTTGGGGCGAATGACCTGGGGAGCACGATGATTGAGGAGAATGTTGTAGCGGCGACCGGTGTTACCCATCGCCTTTCTCTCAATGAGTTAAGACGTCTGATCGAAGTTGCGGGATTCGCACCACGTCAGCGAGACTTCTTTTACAGAAGGATGAATGCTTGATGATAAAAGTGGCCATCATTGCCCGGATAGGTGCACATAAATCCTTTGCCAGCAGAGGGGCGCATGAGAAGAAGGTTCTGGAAAAACCCACCCCTTTTGGAAATAGTGTTCCCCTCCATTTCATGGAATTTGATGAAATACCTTTTGTGGTCCTCTCTCGCCACGGAGAGGACCGATATTCTAAATCCGCCCCATTTGTCAATGACCGGGCCAATATTTGGGCCATTAAAGAGTTGGGAATTGATCGCATCCTTTCCTGGTCAGCCCCGGGATCTCTTAACCCGGAAATAGCTCCAGGGGATCTCATCCTCGTGGATGACTTGCTGGATGAAACCCGATCCGCCCCCGGGACCTTTTTTGAAGGAAAGGGGATCGGGGTGATCCGGCAAAATCCAGTTTTTTGTCCGGAGATCAGGAGGATCATATCAAACACTCTAGAAAAAGAGACTTTCACTTTTCATAAAAAAGGGGTCTATGTGTCAGTTGAAGGACCTCGACTGGAGACACCTGTAGAGATAAGGAAGTACAGACTCTTCGGAGGAGATCTCATTGGAATGAATCTGGCGCCGGAGGCTTTTTTAGCCAAGGAACTGGAGTTGTGTTACGGAGCTCTCTGTTATGCAGTGAATTATGCTGAGGGGATGATGGAACGGCCTTATGTGCCGGGAGTGCTTTTTGAGGGCCTTTCTTTACCGGAAGAGTTTGCCAGGGTTGAAAAGGTTGAGGCTGCCTTTCCGGATCTTTTTCTCTCGTTTCTACCAGGTGTCGTTCAAGCCGAGCGTTCCTGCCTCTGCGGGGAGGCCATGAAGAGATATAAGCTAAGAGGGGATATAGGAGAAGATTTTAAGACATGGATTCTATAATTCTCTATAAATCACGATGGATCTATCCGGTAAGCTCCCCTCCTATTGAAGGGGGAGTCGTTGCCTTATCTCAGGGGCGGATTCACGCGGTGGGGAAGGAAAAGGAGGTCAGGTCCCATTTTAATGGAAAACTGAGGGATTGTGGGGATGGAGTGATCCTTCCTGCTCTGATAAATGCCCATACTCACCTCGAACTCTCCGCCCTCAGGGGGCAAATAACCCCAGGGTTAGGTTTTGTGGAGTGGGTAAAAGCCCTGCTGGCATTGAAAGAAGCCCTGTCGATTGAATTTTTAATCCAGGAAATGAAATGGGCTCTGGAGGAACTCCTCATGAGCGGAACTGGGGCCGTGGGAGATTGGGTAAGCTCGATCCAATCCATTTTTCTATCTCCTCCTCAAGGTCTTATAAAAAGGAATTTTTATGAAGTATTGGGGTTTTTGGACGAGGAATTAAATTTGCCTGACATTTTAAATGAGAAAAATCCAATCCACCCCTCCGGTTGGATTTTTCTCGGCGCTCATGCCCCTCACAGCACCTCTTCCTCTCTTCTTCGAAAAAGCAAAAACTGGACCAGAGAACGGGTCCTCCCATTATCTATCCATGTTGCCGAATCCATAGAAGAGGAGCAATTTCTTCTCTCCGGAAATGGACTATGGCGTGAGTTTCTGATCCACCGTGGGAAATGGAACAGCCAGTGGAGCCCACCGGGAAAAACCCCGGTGGAATATCTGGATAGCCTCAATTTGCTCGATGAAAGAACCCTATGTGTTCATCTGACCCGAGCCGGAAAGAAGGATATTGACATTCTACGTGAAAGAAGAGTCCATACAGTGGTCTGCCCGAGAAGCAATCAATTTATTACAAGGTCCCTTCCTGACCTCCCTTATATGACCCAAATTGGACTTACCCCAGCCATTGGCACCGATAGTCTGGCAAGTAATCAGGACCTTAACCTGTGGGGGGAATTGGAAATGATTCACAGGTCATTTCCCGAGATTGATCCTGTGATTATCCTGAGGATGGCAACTTGGTGCGGAGCCGTTGCCTTAGATTTACAAGATGAATTGGGAGAGATCGTTCCTGGCAAAAAATCAAGTCTCTTCTTTCTGCCACTTGGGGAGGTATCAGTCAAAGACTTACCTCTGGCCATAATAAATTCCAATGGAATCGGATTGGAGTGGATTTAAATTAAAAAGGAGAAAAATGGCCCACAAAGACCTCAACCAGTTTCTTGAAATTTTGGAAAGGGAAGGGGAGTTGAAGAGAATATCCGTTCCGCTCAGTCCGGTTCTTGAGATTTCTGAGATCACTGACAGGGTGAGCAAGAAAGGGGGGCCTGCCCTCCTCTTTGAAAAGGTTGAGGGACATCATTTTCCGGTGGTCACGAATCTTTTCGGCTCTGAGAAGAGGATGCGTCTCTGTCTTGGAGGAAGATCGCCTGATGAGGTGGGAAGAGAGATGAAAGAGTTTCTCGAGATGGAACCTCCTGACACGCTCTGGAAGAGCATCAAAGCGCTGCCCAGGCTTCATCAGTTGTCCAAATTCTTTCCAAAGAAGGTTGAAAAAGGTCCCTGTCAGGAAGTCGTTCTGAAAGAACCCGATATCTCGTTGCTTCCGGCTCTTCAATGCTGGCCTGAGGATGGAGGGAGATTCATCACCTTTCCTGTGGTGATTACGAAGGATCCTGAAACGGGTAAGCGAAATGTCGGCATGTACCGGTTGCAGGTCTTCGATTCAAAAACTCTGGGAGTCCACTGGCATCCCCAGAAGGGCGGAGCTCACCATTTTCGGATGGCTGAGAGAAGAGGGGAGAGGCTTGAGGTCGCAGTGGCCTTAGGGCCTGATCCGGCCACTCTCTATTCAGCCACAGCCCCTCTGCCGGAGGGCATGGATGAGTTCGTCTTTGCCGGTTTTTTAAGGGGAGAGCCTGTTGAGATGGTCAAATGCGCCACCCTCTCGCTCGAAGTTCCGGCATGCTCCCAGTTTGTCATTGAAGGTTATGTCGAACCAGGAGAAAGGAGGATGGAAGGGCCTTTCGGCGACCATACGGGTTTCTACTCTCTTCCCGATCTCTATCCTGTGATGCATGTGACCACACTCACCCATCGGAAGGATGCCATCTATCCGACGACCGTTGTAGGAATCCCGCCCATGGAGGACTCCTTTCTTGGCAAGGCAACGGAGAGGATCTTCCTGCCCCTGATCAAGATGCAGCTGCCCGAGATCATCGATATCCACATGCCTGTGGAGGGGGTCTTTCACAATCTCGTCTTCATCTCCATCGATAAACGATATCCGGGTCATGCGAGAAAAATCGGCTATGCTCTCTGGGGAATGGGGCAGATGATGTTTTCAAAGATGATCGTCGTCTTCGATGGAGAGGTCGATGTTCAGAATCTTTCGGAATGTCTCTGGATCCTCGGGGCGAATATTGATCCGAAAAGAGATGTCTTCTTCTCCGAAGGCCCGGTTGATGCGCTCGATCATGCCTCAGGGCTTCCCCACTACGGGAGCAAGATGGGAATCGACGCAACGAAGAAATGGCCGGAGGAGGGGTTTGGCCGGCCGTGGCCGAAAAGGATTGAGATGGATCCTGACATCAAAAAGCGAATCGATCAGTTATGGAAGTCCTTTGGACTGGAGTAATAAAAGTGAGAATATTAAAACGCATCAGCGTCGTCCTCGAAGCCATCAAATTCGAGCACACCTTCTTCGCCCTTCCATTTGCTTTTTCCGGAGCCGTGCTTGGGGCAAAGGGTCTGCCGACCCTCTGGCAATCGTTCTGGATCCTTCTGGCCATGATCGGAGCGAGAAACAGCGCCATGGCCTTCAATCGCGTGGTGGATGAACCCTATGATGCCCAAAACCCGAGAACCCAGGATCGCGCCCTTCCGAAGAGAGCGATTTCAAGGAATTTCTTCATCGGTTTCATCATCGTCTCTTCAGCGGTTTTTATCTTTTCTGCATGGATGCTTAACCCTTTGACGTTTGCACTTTCATTTCCGGGGCTGGCTTGGATTCTCTTCTACTCCTATACCAAACAGTTCACCGCCCTCTCCCATCTCGTTCTGGGCTTCTCTCTCAGTTTCGCGCCCATCGGCGCCCATATTGCCATCAAAGGTGCCATTGAGATGTTGCCCATCCTCCTGGGATTGGGGACGATGTTCTGGGTGGCAGGGTTCGACATCCTCTACTCGTGTCTCGATTATGAATTCGATCAAAAGGCCCGTCTTTTTTCGATCCCCCGGTTTTTCGGAATTAAGAAGGGGCTCCGAATGGCCATTCTCTTACATGTCCTTGCCCTCTTCTTTTTCATCCAGACCGGAATTTCAGGAGGGATGGGTGCGATCTACTTCGCAGGAGTTGTTCTTGTCTTCGTCTTTCTCTTTGTGGAACATACGGTTCTCTCCGACAAGGATCTCTCCAGGATCAACTTTTCTTTTTTTACGATGAACGGAATGGTCAGCATCATTCTCTTTCTGGCCATCCTCATGGATGTTCTTATATAGGATTTCACAAAATTCCCTCTCCCTGATGGGGAGAGGGTTAGGGTGAGGGGATGAAACGGCAAAATATTGAGAAATGTAGAAATCTTAGGAAAAAGCAATCGGATGCAGAAAAGAAACTGTGGGAAGTTTTACGAAATCGTCAATTAAAGGGCGCAAAATTCAGAAGACAATTTCCTGTTGGTAGGTACATATTAGATTTCTATTGCCCTGAATATAGACTGGGTATTGAAGCTGATGGGGGGCAACATTATGAGGATAAGGGTAGACAAAAAGACGGATTAAGGACAAGAGAGTTGAACGAGCTTGGTGTGAAAATAGTAAGATTTAGTGATCGAGAAATATTGACCAATATTGATGGAGTGTATGAAACAATTCAGAGTATTGTAGAGAAGAGGAAGGCTAATCCCCCTCACCTCAATCCTCTCCCCAATGGGGAGAGGAAGTAAAGTAATTGTCCTCCAACCCTTTTAAAACTGCTAAAAATGGGGAAAGGAGGGGAAATATAGGAGGAAAAATGAGCAGACTTTTGATCTTATTTTATTTGATCGGATTCATGCTATTCTCAATAATTTGCCCCAAGGCCGAAGCAGCTTCCATCCGGATCGGCGTGCTTCCTATTGTGGAGTCGCTTCCGTTCTTAGTGGCTCAGGAGAGGGGGCTCTTTCACTCATCGGGATTGAAGGTGGAGATCGTCTCATTTGCGAGCGCGCTGGAGCGCGACAGCGCCATCCAGTCAGGAGCGATTCACGGAGCCATCCATGACATCCTCGGCCTCAGTTTATTAAGGAGCAAAGATATTCCCTTCACCATCGTGACGAATATGACCGTGCCCACATCGAAGAAGGACCTCTTCGCGCTCTTAGCCTCGCCCGGGTCCGGCATGAAGGGGATTGAAGAACTGCGCGGAAACGAGATCGGCCTCTCTTCCCATACGATTGCCGAGTATGTGACCGATTCCCTCCTCAGCCTCAAAGGGTTGAAGATCGATGAGGTGAAGAAGGTGGAGGTGAAGAAGATTCCCCTCCGGTTTCAGATGCTGATGGAGAGCAAGGTGAAGGCTGCCACGCTTCCTGAGCCCCTTGCCTCCCTGGCCATCTTTCAGGGAGCCAAGAAGCTGGGAGGAGACTACGGATTGAAAGGGACACAGGTCGTGCTCGTCTTTCAGGAATCCTTCATCCGGGCAGAGAGCGAGACCATGATTCGTTTTGGCAAGGCCTATTGGCAGGCCGTCCGAATGATCAATGAGGACCCCCAGCGGTGGCGGGAACTGCTTGTGGAAAAGGGAAGGCTTCCCTCTCCCATTAAGGATATCTATACACTGAACCCCTTCTCCGACATCCAGATCCCCAGGCCGGAGGAGATTCAGGCAGTGAAGGCCTGGATGGAAGGGAAGGGTTTTGAGACTTCAAAAATCACCTATTCCTCTCTGGTGAACGATGTCTGGGTGAAAGGCGTGAGATGATTGAAGTTCAGGATCTGGCCGCCTCTTATTCTGAAAAGGGATCGAAGAAGATTGTCTTCGAGAACCTCTTTTTCGAAGTCTCTTCAGGCGTTCCCCTGAGCGTGATCGGGCCTTCCGGTTGCGGGAAGACAACACTTCTCTATCTTCTCTCCGGTCTGAAGAAGCCTGAAAAGGGCGAGATCCTCTTCAGGGGAGAGCGGCTCAATGGGCACCGGAGGGAGATCGCTCTGGTCCTTCAACACTACGGACTTCTTCCATGGAAGACCGTCTTTCAGAATGCGTCTCTGGGATTGAGGATCAGAGGGTTTTCAAAGAAGGAGACGAAAAAGACCGTCCTCCCGATTCTACGGGAGTTAACGATCGACCACCTTCTGGACCGTTTTCCAAATCAGTTGAGCGGCGGAGAGAAACAGCGGGTCGCCATTGCCAGAGCGCTGGCTCTTAAGCCCTCACTCCTTCTGCTCGATGAGCCCTTCTCCTCTCTCGATGCCTTCACACGGGAGCATTTACAGAACCTGATTCTTAACATCTGCCGGCAGAGAGAGCTGGCCCTTGTCCATGTCACCCACAGCATTGAGGAGGCTGTCTTTTTGGGGGAGAAGGCGCTGGTGATGAATGAGGGGGGATATGATCTTCTCTCGATCAATGGAGTCGGAATGGCTGAGAGGGACTCCGAATACAGAAAGAACGATCTCTTCCATCAATACTGCAATCTGTTGAGAGGATATCTGAAGAGGTGACGGATGTTTAAAGGGCGAACCCTTATGGCAGTGGCCGTGGTCTTTGGAATCTGGTATGTTCTGGCCTTCCTCTTTAAGACTCCGATCCTCCCATATCCTCATACCGTCTTCTCAACCCTGCCACTCAGCATGGAGAGGGGATTGGGAAACCATTTTGGGGTGAGTGGTTACCGGATTCTTCTGAGCCTCTCATGGGCGCTGATTACGGCTGTACCCCTCGGGCTCTATTTAGGGAGAAGAAAGAGGATTGATGAGCTCGTCTCGCCCATGATCTACCTCATCTATCCGATCCCCAAGATCGTCTTTCTTCCCCTTATCCTTCTCCTCTTCGGGCTGGGCGATCTTTCCAAGATCTTCATCATCTTCATCATCGTCTTCTTTCAGATTCTGGTGACGACCCGGGATGCCTCAAAGGGAATCGACGAAGAACAGATTCTTTCCGTCCTCTCATTAGGAGCCCGTCCCAAGCAGATCTTCCTTCACACGATCTTTCCGACGTGCCTTCCGAAAATCCTTACCTCCCTGAGGGTCAGCATTGGGACTTCGATTGCCGTCCTCTTCTTTGTCGAGTCTTTTGCCACAGAGAATGGCCTGGGGTTTTTCATCTTAGACGCCTGGAGCACGCTCGATTATCTCTCCATGTACACAGGGATTATGGGGATGGGGATTTTAGGGGTTGTCCTCTATGAAGGAGTGGACCGAATTGAGAGAAGGTATTGTCGCTGGATGTTCAGCACGTAAAATGAAAGAAAAAAAGGGCGACCCATATGGATTATGGATTCGCCCCACGATATTCTTTCTGCCTCCAGATTTTAAAGGCCGGTCATCGAGAGGTTTACGATCACCAGATCATTGGCCACCCTCTTAATATCCTTGGCTTTCTTCACAAGAGTTTCGACCTTTTCCTTCTCCTCCTGAGAGTTCACCATACCGAAAACCCTGACCAGGTCGCCATTCTCGATCGTGAAGAAGAGGTGCGAGGTCATCAGACCAGACTCCAGGAGCGCAGACTCAATCTGACGTTGGAGTGAGAGTCTTTTAAGGTTGTTGATGGAATCGATGCCACAGGATCTGATCCCTTCCGATCGGGCTCCGTCAGCAATCATTTTTACCGCCGAATCAACGCTCAAATTATTGGTATTAAGGATGAGATCATAGAGATGGGGGTTGAGCCAGTCTTCGTCAAAGGCAAACCTGATGAATCCCCTCTTGTCATGGTCAGACCGGTGAATCATCTTTTCAGCCACCTCTCTGCCGGTCTGCTTCTCCTCCATCACTCGTTTGATTCTCTTCTCCATGGAGCCTGTCACCAGAACATGGAAGGCGCAGTCAAAAGAGTGAAGCAGAAGCTGGCTTCCCCGGCCGAAGAAGACGGCATCGCCCTTTTTCGCCACCTCATAGATAACGGACTGGAGACGGTCGAGGTAGATCTTGGGTTTTTCACTGAAGAACCTTTCTAACAACGCCGGGCTTTTTTCGCCCAATTTTTTGATATCGGAGAGAAAACCCATCTCATCGGCCGCCTTGAAGAGCTCCTCCTCCCCATAGAAAGTGTAGTTCAATTCCTTAGCCACCTGACGGGCAATCTTCTCGCCACCCGTCCCAAGCATTTCCGAAATGGTTATGAAGTACATAATCATCACCCTCCTTTCTCAATTCCGTTTCTTATTTAAAGATGATCACCCAATATTAAATTGTCAAGTTTGCCCAATCGCCTATAACCCCTGCATCTTCTTTGTTGGGGCGATCATTAAACGGGGGTTTAATAAACGCCTTAACTCCTCCTTCGAAAAAAGCCCTTCCTCTTCCAGCGCCTCCCGGATCGTCTTATTCTCCCGGTAGGCCTTTCCGGCAATACGCGCGGCCTCATCATATCCAATTTTGGGAACCAGGGCCGTGACCAGGGCCAAACTTTTTTCAATCATCTCTTCGCATCGCTCCTGATCGGCCTCCAGTTCCTTGACACATCTCAGGTTGAAATTATTGACGGCATTGGCAAGGAGCCGGATCGATTCCAGTAGATTGTGAGCGATCAAGGGCATCATCGCATTGAGTTCAAAATAGCCACTGAGGCCACCCAGAGTGATTGCCGAATCATTTCCAATCACCTGGGCGCACACCTGGATCATGGATTCGGGAATAACCGGATTGACCTTTCCGGGCATCATGGAGGAGCCAGGTTGAGTCTCCGGAAGGTGAATTTCTCCAATTCCGCAACGGGGGCCTGAACCCAGCCACCGGATGTCATTGGCGATCTTAATGAGACTGACCGCCACGGTCTTCAAAGCCCCGCTCATCTCTACCGAAGCATCCCGTGCCCCCTGGGCTTCAAAATGGCAAGTCGCCTTACGGAACTGTCCTCTTATCGTTTTATTGATCATGGAGATGGCTTTTCTTGCAAACCGCGGGTGGGTATTGGCTCCTGTCCCAACAGCCGTCCCGCCCAGAGGAAGTTCATAAAGGGATCCCATGGCGGTTAGAATTCTAAAGATGCCGAACCTCACCTGCTGCGCATATCCCTCAAATTCCTGACCCAATCGAATGGGAAGGGCGTCCTGGAGATGGGTTCTGCCAATTTTAAGAACGGGATGAAACTCCTTGGCCTTAGCCTTGAGCGCCTGATGGAGGTCTCTTAAGGCAGGCAGAAGTTTTTCCAGCAGAAGGGTGACGGAGGCGATATGGATAGCGGAAGGGAAGATGTCGTTGCTCGATTGACACAGGTTGACATGGTCATTGGGATGAACCGGCTTGTAGATTCCTTTTTTGCCGCCTAAGATTTCATTCGCCCGGTTGGCGATCACCTCATTGGCATTCATGTGAGTTGAAGTGCCGGAGCCGGTCTGAAAGATATCGATCAAAAATTGTTCATCCCATCTTCCCTGCATGACTTCATAAGAGGCCTGCTCAATAGCCCTGGCCATCTTCTTTTCAAGAAGTCCCAGCTCTGAGTTCGCCCTGGCCGAGGCATACTTGATGAGGCCGAGGGCATGGATTAATTCCCTTCCGAACCGGTATCCGCTAATCCTGAAATTTTCAACGGCCCTCTGCGTCTGAGCGCCATAGTAAGCCTCTTTCGGAACCCTGACCGGGCCCATGGAGTCTTTTTCTGTTCTATATTTTTGATTTGAGCTAACCATATTCGACTCCCTTCTTGTAGCTAATTCTGACTAGTTCATCTGACGGAAAAGAGGGGAATTCCTTTATTTTCGAAGCAAGCGTCTATCAAACATATAGTTTTCGACACTGGAAATAACCACTCTGTTCATGTCCGGATGTTTTGGATTGATCAGTATGTTGAATTCATCCAGTACAACCACCGAAGGGACACGAAGCAAAAGTGAACGCATGGCCATGGCCCATTCGGATCCCAAATCAGCTAATTCTGGAGGGGCGGGGTAGTCCCGCCAATTCTTTGGTAGATCAGCTATCGAGATTTGTTCAACAACGATGTCGTCCGATATATCAAGACAGGCAATACTTAGATTGCTTGGTAGTATGGATAAAGGTACATGAACCCAAAATTCCAATGTTGCAAGCGATCTATTTTCTGATGCATATACGAAAGGGATATCCTTTCGATTCCATCTTCCCCCATGCAACATGGCTCCGGTTCCTGATAGATCGCGAATGGATCGAGTCTTAGCAATCCGAAAAACTTGCACTAAGAGAGCACCCCGTGCTCGATTCGCCCAAGTTCATCGAGGACCATTTGCGTCCCGAACCTTGAGTTCAGTAGGTTGAGCGGCGTTTTATTCCCAAGCGCAACATTGGGTTGTTTCATCCAGATGAGAAAATGGTTTTTGTCTTCAAAGACTTCAACCCCTTTCGCAACCACTTCGGCAATTTGTAAAATCTGTTCTGATACGGCGCGATTGAAATGTTGGCGAGGGGTGTATCTTTGTATGGTCCGCCCGCTGATCGGTAGAAGCTCTGCAATTTGATCTATTGGAAAGGACAAATATCTCGCGAGATTCAATAGAGCGCCTTTTGTAACTCCGTGATCGCTCAACGCGATCAAGTCTTGCCGCTTCTGTATTCTCATATGAAGCACCTTTTGTCCGCCTAATATTCTTTCAATGGCAGATAATTGCATGTTGCCTCCTCCATTCAATATGACATTTGTCATGATTATAATGACATATGTCGCAACTCTTTGTCAAGAAAATAATGAACAGAGGGCGAAAGACATCCATCTCGGACGTCGGCTGCATATTCCGCCCTCATAGCAAGCGCCATCGAGCATCGTTGGTTTGGATTTATACATTAACTCCATATTATCCCACGCCTCCAATACCAAGCGCCTTGTTCGGTATTCGCAGAATTCCTTCTCCTCTTTTTCCTTGAGGACCCGGAAGGTTTCGCCTTATCTTTAAAAATAGTATTAAGAATCGCTCAATTTAAATAAAATTTTTATGAATTTATGGACGTCGCCTCTATCTTTTTCTTATTTCAAATCAAAAAGTTCCTTAAGTGCCTTTTCTAAGGAGGAGAGGTTTTTGGGAGAGAGGCTTCCTAATGTTTTCAAGACGAGCCTCTTCTCAATGGTTGAGATAGCGGATTTAACAGCAGATGATTTTAACAAGCCCGCACTTTGCCAATTCTCTATCAAACATTCACCTATTCCAGTATGACCTCTCGTCTGGCCGGTAATTGCCATAATGACAATATCCTGAGAGGTATCGTTATACGTATCAGAGCTTATAATGACTGCAGGACGCTTTTTTGTGGTGGTCTGATCGCTAAAAGGGAAAGGCACCAGGACAACATCTCCTTTATTATACCGTGTCATAAACGGCATCCTCCTCATTGTCCCAAATTCTCCGAAAAGTTGGAATGGACAATTCCTGAGAAGACTTTGCGAGGAGGTCCCTTCCTTTTTTGCTTTCTAAGAATTGGATGAAGTCAAATACTTCCGCAAGGATATCCTCGGGCAATTTTTCGATCTCTTTTTTGATCAATTCCTTGATTATCATTTTGGTTACCTCCCAGAATTATCTGTATAATTCATTTTCTCACATACCTTTCACTTTCTCAAGCCTCTAAACGTATTGATTAAAGATTGGGGCTTCTCCATCTCAGACTTTGCCCACTGAGGCCATATAAATGGCAAACTCCTCCTCTCCATCGACCCGGAGCAGCCGGTCCAATGCTTCCTGGTCATAGGCGGCAATGGCGCAGGTCCCCGCCCCAATGGTCTCACAGGCAAGATACAGGTTCTGGCAAACATGGCCTGCATCGATGGCGATTACCCTATGCGCCGCCAGACCGTAGCGCCACTCCATCCGATAAGGAATGGCCGTCCAGATGAATGTCAATGCTGCGTTTCCCGGGTACGGCTGGCCGAATGCCGCATCGACCATCTTACTCGAAAGCTGTTCCTCTGGGAACTCATAGAGTAGCTGGTGAGAGAGTGGAAGATACCGGTAGATTCCGGAATCGAGCCCTTCCACGTGGAGCACGGCCAGATACGTTTCGAGGGCGTGACGGCACCCCGCCGATGGCACAGTGCGATAGGCATGTCCCCCGACGGCCTCTCCCCGAACTCCCTGGGTTGCCCAGAGGAGGAAAGATACCTCATCCAGCGTAAGAGGTTGTTTCCGATATATTCGACGGCTCTGGCGGTTCCCAATCGCCGTGGCGAGATCGATCTTGGCGATTTTTCTCCACTCGCCGGGCTTCACTAAATTAATTCGCAACGCATCAGCCGGATATGGCTTTTCGATAGGAGGAACATCAATGCCGATGCTCTGGTCCGTCTTGGAAAAGTCGACTCTCTTCCGCACACTATCTTTCAAGAAATACCTAAACTGCTTTAATAAGTCTTTGTCCATTAAAACATAATCTACCGGAAATACAACCGAAGTTCAATCATTAAAGATTCGGATGTTTGGATGGAGGAGGGGAATTTCGTTGACAAAGCGGAGAGTCATCCATTATCATTTTTGAGATTTCCGAGAAAACCCGAAATCTTTGATTACACCGATTAGTAACCGATGACACAGATATGCGAAAGGTGATTCATGGGAAAGAATCTCGTTCAAAAAATTATTGAGTCTCATCTGGTAAGCGGAACCCTTGAAGCCAACGGGGACATTGCCATCTCCATCGACCAGACCCTTACACAGGATGCCACAGGGACGATGGCCTATCTCCAGTTCGAAACCTTTGGAATTCCGCGCGTCAAGACCAGGCTCTCTGTCAGCTATGTGGATCATAATATGCTTCAGACGGGTTTTGAGAATGCGGATGATCACCGGTTTTTGCAGACCTTTGCGGCGAAATACGGGATCCTCTTTTCAAAACCCGGAAACGGCATCTGCCACCAGGTTCATCTGGAGCGGTTTGCAAAACCCGGAGAGACACTTTTAGGCTCTGATAGCCATACGCCCAATGCAGGCGCGATGGGGATGATCGCCATCGGAGCAGGAGGTCTCGATGTGGCCATTGCCATGGGAGGAGGGCCTTACTACCTCAAGATGCCGGAAATCGTTCTGGTGAGATTGAAAGGAAGGCTTGGTCCATGGGTCTCCTCCAAGGATATCATCCTGGAGCTTCTCAGGCGTTTAACGGTTAAGGGAGGTGTGGGGAAGATCTTCGAATTCGGAGGACCCGGAGTGAAGACGCTTACTGTTCCGGAGAGGGCGACAATTGCCAATCTGGGGGCGGAGCTGGGAGCCACCACGACTCTCTTTCCGAGCGATGAGCAGACCCTCGAATTTTTAAGGGCTCAGGAAAGGGAGAAAGACTGGCTTCCTCTCGAAGCCGATCCGGATGCCTGTTATGATCAGGTCATTGAGATCGATCTCCGGAAATTGGAGCCTCTGATCGCTCAGCCCTCCAGTCCGGACAGGGTCGTTCCGGTGAGAGAGACGGCGGGAAGAGAAGTGAAACAGGTCTGTATCGGGAGTTGCAACAACTCCTCCTATATGGATCTGATGAGTGCGGCGAAGATCCTGAAAGGGAAGAAGATCCATCCGGATGTCAACCTCACGATTACACCGGGATCGAAGCAGGTCTTTGAGATGATCGCTCGGAATGGAGCGATGGCTGATCTCATCAGCTCAGGCGCACGTATTCTGGAGTCGGCCTGCGGCCCCTGCATTGGAATGGGCCAGGCTCCTCCCTCCGGTGCAATCTCCATCCGGACGATGAATCGCAATTTCCAGGGCCGGAGCGGAACACCCGGTGATCAAGTCTATTTAGCCAGTCCGTATGTGGCTTCAGCCTGCGCATTAAGAGGAGTGATCACCGACCCAAGAGAATTGGGTCAGAAACCACCCCGAATCCTTATGCCGAAGAGGTTCTTCATCGATGACAGTATGATCCTTACTCCTTCTCCGAATCCGGATAGTGTGATGATTGAACGGGGTCCGAATATCAAACCCCTGCCCACACGGGCCCCCTTAGAGGATATAATGGAAGGAACGGTTCTTTTAAAAGTGGGAGACAATATCACTACAGACCATATCCTACCAGCCGGAGCAAAGGTTCTTCCCCTGCGGTCCAATATCCCTGCCATCTCGGAATATCTCTTTGAAAGGGTAGATAGCAGTTTTGTCAGGAGGGCGAAAGAGTCGGGAGGTGGTATGATCATTGGGGGTGAGAATTATGGACAGGGGTCGAGTCGGGAGCATGCGGCCCTGGCTCCCATGTTCGTTGGCATCAGAGCCATTATCGTAAAATCTTATGCACGCATCCACCGGAGCAATTTGATCAACTTTGGAATCCTTCCTCTGACCTTTAAGGATGGAAAAGAGTTTGAGAAGGTTGAACAGGGAGATCAACTCAGGATCGAGAAGGTCCGCGATCGCCTTCGGGCGAATGGATCATTGACCATTCAAAATGTGACACAGGGGAGGACCTTTGAGGTCTCCCATGGACTTAACGAGCGGGAGATCAAAATCCTCCTCGCCGGAGGGTTGCTGAATCATACCCGTGAACGCACCCTGTTATAATGAAAATGGTTTTTCGGTGAAGGTTAAGAAGCCCGTATCGTTTATGGTCAAATGGTTACGGTTAAAGGATTTAAAGACGAACAACCTAACCCCCTTACGAAACGGGCATCCTTACCCTGACCCTGTAACCGAAGACCCTTTTGAAGGATGAAAGAGATGCTCGATACAAAGAACATTGGGCTCCGCGGGGTGAAAGTTGCCGACACCCGCATCTCGGATGTGGACGGTGAGAAAGGCATTCTCATCTACCGGGGCTTCAATGTAATTGATCTCGCCCATTTCTCCACTTTTGAAGAAGTCTCCTTTCTCCTTCTTCATGATCATCTTCCCACCCAAGAAGGATTGAAGAGGTTTCAAGAAGAACTTGTTTTGGAAAGAAAGATCCCCGAATCTATTTTAAAATATATGAGGGCGCTGCCGAAGTCAGCCAGTCCCATGGATCTATTACAATCGGTGGTTCCAGTTTTAGGAAGTTATGATACCCGGTTACACGATGAGACCAAGGAAGCAAATTTGAAAAAGGCAATCCGTCTCATTGCCAAACTGCCCGGTGTGGTTGCCGCCTGGGATCGTATTCGAAATGGAAACGAACCGGTCCCCCCTCACCCTGACCTCACCCATGCCGGGAACTTTTTGTATATGTTGTCCGGCTCTCTTCCCGATCCAGATACAGCAAAAGATTTTGATATCTGTTTGATCCTTCACGCCGAGCATTCCTTTAATGCCTCCACCTTTGCAGGCAGGGAAGTGGCTTCCACCCACGCTCATATGTATGCGGCTGTTGCCGCAGCGATCGGGGCCCTCTCCGGAGAGCTCCATGGAGGAGCGAATCGTGAAGTGATGAGGATGCTTTTGGAAATTGGAGAAGTGAGCCGTGTGAAATCCTGGATTTCCGATAAGCTTCAAAAGGGAGGGAAAGTGATGGGCATGGGGCATGCGGTTTACCACACCGAAGATCCCAGGGCAGGAATCCTCCGGGAGATGTGCGGACGTATGGCTGACCGAACAGGAGATCCTCGCTGGTGCGAACTGACACGGGCGATTGAGGCGGCGACGAAGGAGGGTTTCAGGAAGATAAAGGGAAAAGAGATCTATGCCAATGTGGATTTTTATAGCGCCCCCGTCTATCATATGATGGGGATTCCGATGGAACTCTTTACCCCTGTATTTGCCATCTCACGGGTATCGGGCTGGGCCGCCCATATCATCGAGGAGAAGTTTGCCGAGGCCCAGCCCAAACCCGAACTCTATCGGCCCGATGCCGATTATGTCGGGACCTATTGTGGTACCCAAGCCTGTGAATATATCCCCATCAAAGAGCGATCTGAATGAACATCAAACATGATATCCTCATCGTCGGAGCGGGTTTGGCAGGACTTCGCGCTGCCGTGGAGTGTGTGGGGCAGGCCGATGTGGCTGTGGTGAGCAAGGTTTTTCCCACGCGTTCCCATTCGGGCGCGGCTCAGGGTGGAATTACCGCCTCTCTTGGCAATGAGGAGGAGGACCAATGGGAGTGGCACCTCTTCGATACGGTCAAGGGGAGTGATTACCTCGGTGATCAGGATGCCATCGAGATCATGGTCAGGGATGCTTCCCGGGTCATTTACGAACTGGAGCATATGGGCGTTCCCTTCAGTCGCACTCCGGAAGGGAAGATCGCCCAGAGAAACTTCGGAGGACATACACGGAATTTCGGGGAAAAACCTGTCAAGAGGGCCTGCTATGCGGCAGACCGCACAGGACGGGTCGTCCTCGATACCCTCTATGACCAATGCCTTCGCCACCAGATCAAATTCTATCCGGAAAATTGCCTCCTCTCGCTTGTCTTTGATGAGAAGAGGTGCGCGGGAGTGGTGACCTATGATCTTCCGACAGGCGAACTCCATTTTCTTCAGGCCAAAGCCGTTCTCCTGGCTACCGGCGGATGCGGAAGAATCTATAAAACAACTTCCAATGGTTTTACCTCGACCGGAGATGGGATGAGCCTCGCCTTTCGGTCCGGCATCCCGCTTCAGGATATGGAGTTCGTCCAGTTTCATCCCACAGGGCTTTATCCCCTTGGCATACTGGTGAGCGAAGCGGCAAGGGGCGAAGGCGGACTTTTAAGGAACCGTCTGGGTGAACGATTTATGGAGCGGTATGCTCCCACAGTAAAAGACCTGGCGGCAAGGGATGTTGTCTCGAGAGCCATTCTCATTGAAACGCGGGAGAAGAGAGGAATCGGCGGAATGGATTATGTCCATCTCGACCTGACCCATTTAGGAGAAGAGAAGATTGAGAAGCGG
>JASEHH010000145.1 GCA_030017685.1 Thermodesulfobacteriota bacterium
TGTGAGGATCAATGATGCGATTTCTCGCTGATATGGGTGTAAGTATCAGAGTTGTGGAATGGCTGCGCAGCAATGGTCATGATGCGAAGCACTTACGCGAAGAAGGACTGCACCGGATGCCAAATGGTGAAATCTTCACAAAGGCTACCCATGAAAACCGCATCATAATAACATTCGACCTTGATTTTGGGGAAATCGTCGCCCTTTCAAAAGGGGAAAAAACAAGCGTTATCCTATTCCGTTTGCAAAATACCCGAACATCTCATCTCGTCCACCGATTATCTACAGTCCTGAAGGATACCGCCAATGCACTGGAAGGAGGGGCAGTCGTAGTTGTCGAAGAATCACGTCATCGTGTTCGCTACCTTCCCCCGGGTAAAAAGCAAGGTGCGGAATAGATGCAACTGGAACTCCGATATAAGGATCGAAAAAAATAAAAAATTTTCGGAGAAACCTGTGATGTTGAAATTTGGGAGTGTAGTTCGAGAATGCTTCATAAAAGCATCCGAGGGACATTCTGTGGTTTGATAAGGCAATGTTTTGGCATGGGACGAGGGGGGAGTCATGGAAGAAAAAATAATGCCTCTAAAGCCACTAAAAACTGTTTCTATCTTATTGATATTATTACACTATTTAGATTTACCGATTTGACAAGTTCATCGCTTTGTGCGTATCCTGTGGTTATGTTAACACGGGAGCAGATGCAAAACACCTTGATTGAGCGACTCTTCTGGCACACTTCCAAACGAGATGAGTCGAAGGTTGCCCATCACCTGTTTTGTTCTAAGGAGATGGATACCGTCTATACGCTGGATGAAGCGACACTGTTTGATTTCTTCTTTCATTATTTGAGGGAGATCGAGGTGTTTGCTCTTTTAGAAGAGCTCGATCCGGAAACTCAGTGCAGAGAGAACATCCCCTTTCTCCAGTTTGTGCTTATCTATTTGATGAAGGTGATTGGTTCCATTGCCAAGATGGAGCCTGTATGGGAGCTTCTGTTGACCGATGAACTTCTGATGGGTCTCTGTGGGTTTAACGCCTATCAGGTCAAAAACGGAAGCTGTGAGAGAGGAATGAAGCTACGCAAGACGCCCGTGCCGGAGGTTCGGGGGGCTCTTTGTGTGGATACATTGGCCAACCAGATTGTGAAGATTACCCCTCGGCGGTTAGAGAATTTTTTTAACCACTGTATTCAGAGATTAGCCCAGGCTCGGGTCTTTCCCAAATATATTCATGCGGCTTGTGATACGACGCTTTATGAGACGACGGATCAGTTTGAGGGGTGCGGTTCGGTCGTACGGAAGCGTAAAGTCAAGGCTCGGGGGTACCGGAAGTCCGGGGAGCTCAAAGAGGTCAGCGTACGGCTCTATGGTTGGAAGATCTGGGCAATCTATGAGCTTCAGACGGGGATTCCCTTAGCGATTAAGATTGATACGATCGAGAAGCCAGACAATTTGCACGTGCTTGAGGTCTTGGAGCAGGCCAAGGAGAATGTGAAGCAGAGCAGTGTGATTCGTTCGCTGGTGGTGGACCGAGCCTTTCTGGACGGGAAGAGCTTATATGCGATTGATCAGCAAGGGATTGAATTTGTCATTCCTTTGAAGAGCAATATGGAAGCGACCCGGGATGCTCGGTCGCTTGCCCTGGGGGCCCCTTGCTCGATGGAGAGCACGCGGGAAGTGACGGTGACTCATGGCTATGGGAAGAACAAATTTAGCGAACAGGTCGTTACCACTTTAGTGGGGGTCCCAGGGCTTTTGAGCTGTGATTGGTTTAACCCCGAAGGGTCTGAGGCCAATACGGCCAAGAAGGATTATGAGCCCATCCCCTTGAATGGGGTGGTGGTCAAGACCTGGAACAATCAGACGCCACCGGTGGATAAACAAGTGGTCTTCGTGACCAATGGAGAGGTCAAAGATCCTTTTGTCGCTTTTGATCGTTATGATGATCGCAGTCTGATGGAAAATAATCTCTTTCGTGAGACAAAACAGGACTGGCATCTGGAGGATCCTCCGAAGAAGACCCGGGAGGGCGTTTTTGTTCAGGTCTATATGGTGATGGCCATGAAGGCGCTGACCAAAGCCTTTTTAATGTGGCAAGAAGAGCAGGCACGGCTTCATGAGTTAGGCAAAGAAACGTCCTGGGAGATGTATCGAAGAAAGCTCAAAATGCTCAACCGCAATAAACTGATTGTTTTTGTAGGGGCCTACTTCGGGATCTTTCTTTCCCATGAAGTAATTATGCTGGTCGATGTTCCGGTTCACAAAACAGCCAAAGAACTGGGAGTTACCCGCACCTCGATCTATGCCAAATACACTGGACTCTCGCCTCCCTAATTCATTCCACATAACTTCAGCGAATCTATTTGTGGCGCCATTGGTATCTTTGGTCCTTATATCGGAGTTCCAGTAGATGCAAGACTCCGCTTCCCATTCCTGATTTCCATTTCTGAATTTACCCATACCTAAATTTAGCGATTCTTAATACTATTTTAAAAGATAAAGCCTTCTGGATTCCCGTTCCCCAATTGATACCTTCGAGGACAAGTTTTACGCCTGCGCGCTGAAGCGTTTCGCCGCGCAAGCACGGGAATGACATTTTCATTCAGTGATCGATAGTCGTCATTCCTGCCCCGATTTTCATGGGAATAAACTCCAGCAGGAAACAAGATCCTTTGTATAGCGGGACAGGCCTCCGGCTCAGGCTCCGCCCCAGAGGGAAGAGCCTCTGGCTTGGAGAGAATGTCCCGCCTATCGGTTGACGGGGTTTTCTAACCCCGTCTGCGAAGGCTGGGGCGTGACCGACAACCTTTCTTCTTTTTTTAGATATAAAATCGCTCCATTTAGGACATAAATTCACCCACCAGTTGCAAAAAAAACAATATCGAAACCGGGTGGGGGTGCTGGGCGGCTTTGCCGGGAAGTCGCCGCACAATGCGGCGGGCATTTTCCCAAAGCCTTTCAGCGGCACCTTTGGAAGTTGGCTACATGCGTTTTTAGGCAAAACCGGGGCTTCACCTAAAGTGAAATCCTACGTAACCCTACCTTTTCGAAAAATCCGCAATTGCAAGGGTTTGGAAGCATCCCCGCCCGGGTTTGATATTGCAACATCTGGGTTCATTTAAAAGAAGAGGCTGGGGTGGTCGGGGTCGAATTTTTGTGAAGGTTTCCTCTCCTGTTCTTTCAGTTTTGCATGAGCGGCGGCAAGCCTCGCAATCGGAAGCCGCGGCACGGAACAGCTCACATAGGAGAGTCCGATGTTGTGGCAAAATTCGACCGACTCGGGATGGCCGCCATGTTCCCCGCAGATCCCGATCTTGAGGTCAGACTTTGTCCTTCTTCCCCATTCGACGGTGATTATCATCAACCTTCCCACCCCTTTCACATCCAGTACCTCGAAGGGGTTGTCCTGGAGGATCTTTCGCTGGTTGTAGAGAGGGAGAAATTTGTTCTCCGCATCCTCTCTTGAGAAGGAGAAAGTCGCCTGGGTGAGATCGTTCGTTCCAAAGGAGAAGAAATCTGCAACCTCCGCAAGCCTCCCTGCCCTCATACAGGCCCTGACGACCTCGATCATCGTCCCGAATTTGAACTTGATCTTCACCTTGTACTCTTTTTCCACTTCCCGCTGAACCTTTTTTACCAACTCATAGACCCATTTCAACTCCTGGGCTGTGCAGACCTGAGGGACCATGACCTCGGGCTGGATATCGACTCCCTCTTTTGTCAACTCGGCGGCGGCTTCCATGATGGCCTGAATCTGCATCTTGTAGATCTCAGGATAGGTGATTCCCAGTCGGACACCCCGGTGGCCGAGCATGGGGTTGACCTCCATCATCTCCTTCACCTTTTTGAGTGTCTCCTGCTGTTTGCGGATCAGTTTCTTGTCGAGCCTCTTCTCCTTGATCTCGACGATATCGGCGGCCACATGTTCAAGAAGTTTTAGAGATTCCCTGGATGTGGTGTCGAGATACTTCATCGCCTCAGAAATGTTCTCCATCGAGTCGAGGGCTGTCTCAAGGTTTTTCAGGTTTCTTAGCTCCGAGCCCAACTCTTCCGCTGAGGGAAGAAATTCGTGGAGGGGCGGGTCGAGGAGTCGAATCGTCACCGGGAATCCCTTCATGGCCCTGAAGATTTCTTTAAAATCGCTCTTCTGTGAGGGGAGGAGTTTGGCAATGGCCTCCGCTCTTTTCTCTTTTGAACTCGCCAGGATCATCTCCCGAACAATGGGAAGCCGATCAACCGCATTGAACATCCTCTCTGTCCGGCAGAGACCGATTCCCTCGGCGCCCATTTGCCTCGCCTTTGCGGCTGATTCGGGCGTATCGGCATTGGCCCGGACCCCCATCGTTCTGACCTCATCCGCCCAGCTTAGAATCGTGAGGAGGCCCTTGCTCACCTCCGGATCAACGGTGGGCACTTCTCCCAGATAGACCTCGCCTCTGGAGCCATCGATCGTGATAAAATCCCCTTCCTTGATGCGGACATTTCCCACCGTGGCCTCTCTTGTTTTGGGATCGATGTGGAGTGACTCACATCCTGAGACGCAGGGTTTTCCCATTCCTCTGGCCACGACCGCGGCATGGGAGGTCTTTCCGCCCCGACTGGTCAGGATTCCCTGAGAGGCGAAGAAGCCATGAATATCCTCAGGTTTCGTCTCCTCACGAACGAGAATAACCTTATGACCGAGTTTTCCCACTCTTTCAGCCTCATCGGCATCGAAGATGGCTTTGCCGGATGAGGCTCCCGGAGAAGCAGGGAGTCCGCTGACGATCGGTTTCCCCTTAAAACCCGGATCGATCCGTTTGTGGAGGAGTTGTTCCAGCTCAAAGGGTTTCAATCTCAGGACCGCCTTCTCCTTGTTAATCATTTTTTCAGCCACCATTTCTTTAGAAGTCCGGACGATGGCCTGTGCATTCATCTTTCCGTTGCGGGTCTGGAGGATATAGAGCGTTCCTTTCTCCACAGTGAATTCGAAATCTTGAACCTCATGGAAATGTTCTTCGAGGGTCTTTCTTACCCGCTCCAGCTCCCGGTAAATTCTGGGCATCTCCTTCTTCATCTCCTGAATGGGTTTGGGCGTCCTGATGCCGGCCACCACATCCTCACCCTGCGCATTGACCAGATATTCGCCATAGAGGATGTTTTCACCGGTTCCGGGATCTCTTGTGAAGGCCACACCCGTGGCAGAGTCGAAGCCCATATTTCCGAAGACCATGGTGCAGATATTGACCGCTGTCCCGTTCGCCATTTCCGGGGTAACATTGAATTCCCTCCGGTAATCGACAGCTCTCTTTCCCATCCAGGACCGGAAGACCGCCTCAATGGCCAATTTCAATTGAACCATCGGATCTTCGGGAAAAGGAGAACCTGTTTCTTTCCTGATCAGAGTCAGGTATTGTTTACAGATGTCTTTGAGATGGTCTGCATCGAGATCGGTATCATAGACCGCCTTGGCCTTCTCTTTTGTCATGTTCAGGATGTGATCGAAAACCTTTTCGTCCAGGCCCAGGGCAATTTTTCCGAAGAGTTGAATGAATCTCCGGTAGGCATCGTAGGCAAATCTTCCATCGGAAGTGATCTGGATGAGTCCTTCGATGGTCTCGTCGTTTAACCCGAGATTGAGGATGGTATCCATCATTCCGGGCATGGAAAGGGCGGCGCCCGACCGGACGGAGAAGAAAAGAGGGTTCTGAGGACTCCCAAAGGCCTTCCCCGCTTTTTCTTCAACCTTTTTCAGATTTTTCTGAACTTCTTCCATGAG
>JASEHH010000045.1 GCA_030017685.1 Thermodesulfobacteriota bacterium
TCCGGTTCGGAGGGAGGGGTGACGCAATCCAATGCGTTATCCCTACCCCTATAGAAAAAAACCCACAAAGAAAATTCTGGATTCCTGCTTCCGCAGGAATGACGAGAATATGATGTCAAAATTTCAAATATTTTGGGTTAGAATTTAGTTTATTGCGAGACAGGGAGCAACCATGAAGAGACATCGGAAGGCAGAGGTGAAGCGGAGGACGAAAGAGACAGAAATCTTCCTAAAGATCGATCTGGATGGGTCCGGTAAATATTCGATCAAAACAGGCATTCCCTTCTTCGATCATATGCTCAGCCTACTGGCCCATCACAGCCGGATGGACCTCTCGATCAGAGCAAAGGGAGATATCGGTGTGGACGCCCACCATACCGTGGAAGATGTGGGGATCTGTCTGGGAGATGGCATCCGGAAAGCGCTCGGAGAGGCAAAAGGGATTCAGCGATATGGGATGGCTCTGGTCCCGATGGATGAGACACTGGCTTCTGTCGCCTTAGACCTTTCGATGAGGCCGTGCCTCGTCTATCATATGAAACTGAAGAGGTCTAAGATTGGAACCTTTGACCTCGAACTGGTGGAGGAGTTTTTCGGGGCCCTCTGCAATCACGCAAGGATGACGCTTCACATCAACCTCCTCTATGGCAGGAACAGCCATCACATGGTAGAGTCTGTCTTTAAAGGGTTAGGAAGAGCGTTGGGAGATGCGGTTGCTTTTGATGAACGATCAGCCGGAATCCCTTCAACGAAAGGAGTCTTATAGAAATAGAAAGAAAGGGACCAAGGGGTCCAGCCTGCCTGCCGGCAGGCAGGGGTTCAAGTGGTCAAGTGAATTCATTGAGAACCTTTTTAAAACCATAGTTAATTACTCGAACCCATGAACCCTTGAAACCTTGAACCCTTTTCGTTAAGAGCTATGAATCCAAAGATCGTCATCATCGACTACGGGATGGGAAATCTCAGAAGCGTTCAGAAGGGTTTCGAGCGGGTCGGGTTTGAAGCCAGCGTGACCCGGAGCAAAAGGGAGATTTCCGGGGCTTCAGCGATCGTTCTTCCGGGAGTGGGCGCCTTTAAGGACTGCATGGAGAATCTGGAGAGGTATGGATTGATCGAATCCATCCTTCGTTCCATTGAGAAAGGAAAACCTTATCTCGGCATCTGTCTTGGCCTTCAGATTTTATTTTCAGAGAGCGAGGAGTTCGGACATCGGAGGGGGCTTGATCTGATCAAAGGAAAGGTCGTGAGATTCCGGCCCGACCCCGAGCATAAGGTTCCTCACATGGGATGGAATACGATTGAGAAGGAGGGGGAGGCCCCTCTGCTTCAAGGGTTAAAGAGTGGAGACTTCTTCTACTTTGTCCACTCCTACTATGTGGTTCCGGAGGAAGGACAATGGACTTCAACGGTCACCCAATACGGAAATCCCTTTGTTTCGAGCATCCGGAAGGAGAACATCTTTGCGACCCAGTTCCATCCGGAGAAGAGCCAGCAGAAGGGATTGAGGATACTGGAAAACTTTGCGAAGGCGATTTAGCCTTATTTCTCCCTCCCCTTGAGAGATGTGTCGCAAGTCCGTTCATGGTTCGACAAGCTCACCACGAACGGACCACGCCACATTAAAATTCAATTACTTAGCCGTTCACCCTGAGTGTGTCGAAGGGGGAACGGCGAATTACGACACAGTCTCCTGGGGAGAGGGGAGTGATAATGGAAGGAGCCATCAATGAACGAAGTCAAAGTAGGTGACATCCGCATCGGAAAGGGGAATCCACTTGTCTTGATCGCAGGTCCATGTGTGATAGAGGGCGAAGCCGTCGTCCTGGAGATTGCAAAAGATTTAAAGGCGCTCTGCAAGGAGCTGGGGATTCCCCTGATCTTCAAGGCCTCTTATGAAAAAGATAACCGGGGTTCGGAGAAGTCTTATAATGGTCCGGGATTGAAAGAGGGATTGAAAATTCTTGCAAAGGTAAAGGAGATGGTGGGCCTCCCTGTCCTCTCCGATGTGCACCGGATGGAAGATGTGGATCAGGCAAAGGAAGTTTTAGATGTGATTCAGATTCCGGCCTTTCTCTGCCAGCAGACGAGCCTTCTTCTCAAAGCGGGAGAGACGGGAAGGGTGGTCAACATCAAGAAAGGGCAGTTTGTTGCGCCGGAAAATATGGCCGGCGCAGTCAAGAAGATCCACAGCACCGGAAACCGGCAGGTCCTTCTCACAGAGCGGGGGACCTGTTTCGGATATAATAAATTGATTTCGGACTTCTGTTCCATTCCCATCATGCAGGGGATTGGCTGTCCGGTCATCTTTGATGCCACGCATGTGGTGAGAAATTACGGAATTCCGAGCGAAGACCCAAAGGGTGGAAGCCCGCAGTATGTTCCCCATCTCTCCCGTGCGGCCATGGCTGTGGGTTGCAATGGCCTCTTTCTCGAGACCCATCCCAGGCCGGCTGAAGCCCTCTGCGATGCCTCGAGCATGGTTCCTCTCAATGAGATGGAGGGTCTTCTCCGGCAAACCAAAGCCATCCACGACATGGTGAGAGGGTGGGGAATCGTTTAAGAAAGGCAATGTCAAATATCAGGATAAAGGTTGAGGTTGAGTTTAAAAAATAATCCTTAACCTAAACCTAAACCTAATTTATGTATTGGGGAGGATGAAGCGTGAAAATATTTATTGATACGGCGAATCTAAATGAGATCAGGAAGGCGAAAGCGCTCGGTCTGGTCGATGGTGTGACAACTAATCCTACACTCCTTGCAAAAGAGGGGGAGACAGCGGAGACACTGATCCGGAAGATCTCGAAAGAAGTGAAAGGGCCTGTGAATGTGGAAGTCACAGGCATTACCTGTGAAGAGATCGTGAAAGAAGCCAAAGTCCTGGCTACCTGGGGCGATGAGATCGTGATCAAGATCCCCATCAATCAGGAGGGATTGAAGGCGGTGAGAATCCTTGCCACAGAAGGGATTCAGACGAATGTGACCCTCCTCTTCTCGGCGAGCCAGGCCATTCTGGCCGCAAAGGCAGGAGCGACCTATATCTGCCCTTTCATAGGAAGGCTTGACGACATCAGCTTCAACGGCCTTGAATTGATCCAGCAGATCAGGGAAATTTATGACAATTACGATGAGATTGAGACCCGCATCATCGTCGCCAGCGTGAGAAACCCCATTCATGTGATAGAGGCAGCGCGGATGGGCGCTGAGATCGTGACCATCCCGCCCGCCATTCTGGACCAGATGGCAAAGCATCCCCTCACGGACAGAGGGATTGCCCAATTCTTAGAAGACGCAAAAAAGATCGGCGTTAAAAAGTAAAAAGGTTTTTTGGGTAAGGGTTAGGAAGCCCGTATCGGAAAGGGTTGAAGGGTTACGGGCAAAAGAATTTAATGACGAACAACATAACCCCTTGACGAAACGGGCATCCTCACCGTGACCTTAAGGCTAACGACTTTTCAAACAAAAGAGGTGAAGAGATGAAGAGAATCCTTTCTAGTGTAGTGCGTCTAACGCTTCCTTACATTAATTTCGAGGGTGTCATTCCTGCGAAAGCAGGAATCCAGGTTAGAAATACTGGATTCCGGGTCAAGCCCGGAATGACAATCAAAGGAAAGGGATTTGTGACGCGTTACACTGGCTATGGGTTGATCATCCTGTTATTGGGCTTAATGGTTTTTTGGATTTTCGAAGTAAAGGCCGAGGAGAAACCCCGACTGGCCATCCTTCCCTTCTTCATTGAGAGGGAAGCCTTCTGCCCGGTTTGCAGGACGGTTTTTCAGAGGGGAGAGATCCTACCCGGCGCCCAGAACACACTGACGAGGCTTCTCTATCAGAAGATAGAGGCGAAAGGAATTTTTAAAATCCTCCCCTTAGAGAAGGTGGAGGAGGCCCTCTCTCATCGGGAGAAGAGAATGTTCGAAGAGAGGCCGAAATCCTCCTCGATCGAATTGGGCAAGGAGCTGGGCAGCGATTTTGTCTCCATTGGATTCGTTTTCCGTTTTGAGGAGAGGATCGGATCTTCTGTGGGTGTGGAGCGACCCGCCTCTGTCGGATTCGACCTCCATCTCATTCGGCTAAAGGACGGGGTGGAGGTGTGGAGAGGGAGGATGGATGAAACCCAGAGGCCGCTGAGCGAGAATCTTTTCAAGATCGGTTCCTTCTTCAGAAGAAAGGCCCACTGGCTGACCGCAGAGGAACTGGCGAACGTGGGCATGGATGAGGCATTGAGAAGACTCCCCGGAGCAAAGGAACTGCAAGAGTAATCATTTCAAAATGAGCATTGCAAAATTTAAAATTAGCACTGACATTTCTCACTTTGCATTTTTTATTTTGCAATTTACAATGAGGGTTTTGTTATGATCATCATCCCGGCCATAGACCTTAAAGATGGGAGATGTGTGAGGCTTTCC
Organism: Thermodesulfobacteriota bacterium; assembly: GCA_030017685.1. GTDB lineage: Bacteria > Desulfobacterota > BSN033 > BSN033 > UBA1163 > RBG-16-49-23. Next base: position 4,407 of record JASEHH010000045.1, read on the forward strand.
CAGGGAAGAATGGATCAGGAGACAATCTATTCCGAGAATCCCATTGAGATGGCAAAGCATTGGGAGTCGAAGGGAGCGGAGAGGCTTCATGTAGTCGATCTCAATGGTGCGGTAACGGGAAAACCTTTCCACAGGGCTCTGATCGAGGAGATGGTGCGTTCCCTCCATATTCCCGTCGAGATAGGCGGAGGGATCCGGGATCTGGCTACGATTGAGGATTACATCCATTCCGGCGCTGAATGGGTCATCCTGGGGACAGCGGCCCTCAGGAATCGCCACCTGCTCACAGAGGCCTGCCAGCAATTTCCCGGAAAGGTGATCCTCGGCATCGATGCCAAAGGAGGAAAGGTGGCTGTGGAGGGATGGAAAGAGGTCGCCTCCATGGAGGCCATTGAACTGGCAAAGCAGTTTGAAGGGATCGGCCTTTCAGCCATCATCTTCACTGATATCGAGAGAGATGGAATGTCCACAGGTTTAAACTTTGAATCCACCAGGAATTTATCTCGATCCACTTCCATCCCGGTGATTGCCTCGGGAGGAGTTTCTCGAATCGAAGACATCGAGCATCTTTTGGAGTTAGAGCGGGATGGGGTGATCGGAGTCATTATCGGCCGTGCCCTCTACACAGGCAGTGTTTATTTGGAAGAAACCATTCGATTAGCGAAGAAGTCAGAACTCAGGAGTGAGAAGCCAGAATAGAAAAAACATGGGCCATTCTGAATTCTGGCTCCTGTATTCTGGATTCTGAATGAAGGTATTTAGAATGCTTGCCAAACGGATCATTCCCTGTCTTGATGTGAAGGATGGGAGGGTGGTCAAAGGAACCCAGTTCATAGACCTGAAGGATGCAGGCGATCCGGTTCAGAATGCAAAGGCCTATGATGAGCAGGGCGCTGATGAGATCGCCTTTCTGGACATCACCGCCTCACATGAGAAAAGGGAGATCCTCATTGATATCGTTCGGCGGACAGCAGAGGAGATCTTCATTCCCCTCACTGTGGGGGGAGGCGTGAGAAGTCTTGAAGATATCCGGAAGCTCCTGAAAGCGGGTGCGGATAAGGTTTCGATCAACACCGCCGCAGTAAAAGATCCCTCTTTTGTGAAGAGGGCGTCCATGCGTTTCGGATGCCAGTGCATTGTCATTGCCATCGATGCCAAGAGAAGAGGGCAAGGCTGGGAGGTTTACACGCATGGAGGAAGGGTTCCGACAGGGGTCGATGCCCTCCTCTGGGCCAAGGAGATGGAGAAGTTGGGGGCAGGCGAGATCCTCCTGACCAGTATGGACCGGGATGGGACAAAGGATGGCTACGACATCGGATTGACCCGGACCATTTCGGAGAGCGTGGATATTCCTGTCATCGCTTCAGGTGGCGTAGGGACACTGGAGCATCTTTACGAGGGGCTTGCCTTGGGGAAAGCGAGTGCTGTCCTTGCGGCCTCCATCTTCCACTACCGGGAATATACGATCTCTCAGGTCAAATCATTTCTGAAAGAAAAAGGAATTGTTGTTCGATTGTAAACAAAGGGTTCCAGGGGTCAAGGGTTCAAGGAGTTAAGCTTGAACTTATAATGAATTTCTTTCCACTCGAACCCATGAACCCTCGAATCCTTGAACCCTCAATCAAAGATGAGACGTTTTATCCTCTTACTCGCTACTGGCTTCGGAGCAGGTTATTCCCCCATAGCCCCGGGGACTTTGGGCACTCTCCTTGCCATTCCCATCTATTACTTCCTCTCTGAAATGTCATGCCCACTTTATGAACTGACGCTGATCACCTTCTTCTTCCTCTCGTGCTGGATTTCAGGACGGACACAACAATATTTTGGCAAGACGGACGACCAGAGGATCGTCATCGATGAGATGATGGGCTTTTTCATCGCCATGCTCTGGGTGACGAAGACACCTTTCTCCATACTGGTGGGATTCATTCTCTTCCGGTTTTTCGATATATTCAAGCCCTTTCCCATCCGCCGTTTCGAAAAAGTAAGGGGAGGATTTGGCGTGGTGCTGGATGATGTTATGGCCGGAATCTACGCCAATATCATTCTCCACGTTTTATACAATATAATATAGGCCCGGTATTGCCTGTCATTCCGGGCTTGACTAAGCTTGCCCCGTACTTGATACGGGGGAATCCAGTTCTTTTCTTGATTCCCACTGGAGTTTACCCCGTACTTGATACGGGGCAGCAAGGACCTGCGTTATAATGATTAATTTCGTCATCATATAGAAAGGATTTACAAATGAAGTTGGAAAAGCTCATCGGAGATCGTTTGAGGAAAAAAGGCTGGACGCTCTCCATTGCAGAGTCCTGCACAGGCGGGCTGATCAACGACCGCATTACCGATGTTCCCGGAAGTTCAGACTACTTTATGGGAGGAATGGTTACTTACAGTAACAAGTCCAAGACCGAGCTCTTGGGCATCCCCGAAGCATATATCAAACGGTTCGGAGCTGTGAGTCCGCAGGTGGCGAGGAAGATGGCTCAAGGAGTTAGAAAAGCCTTTGGTACAACTTTCGGATTATCCACCACAGGTGTGGCAGGACCAACAGGAGGGACGAAGGAGAAACCTGTTGGCCTTGTTTACATTGGATTGGCCAAAGGCAAAAAAACATGGGTGAGGAAATTAAATTTAGAAGGAAGTCGGAAAGAGATAAAAGAGAAGGCCGCTGAGAAAGCCCTGAAATTTTTTTATGAAAGATTGGTTGAAAAGGCAGGTTTCTCTATGAAGAGTTTAAGGGAAGTGAAAAAGTGAGCCGAGAAATATCAAAAGCAAACCTTTTCAAAGAACTGACATGGGATGACCTCCAGGAATGGGCTGGAAGCAGGATTCTTTCCCGGGGGCAAACCTACCAGCGGAGCCATCGGGTTAAGGATTTGGCTCAAACGCAAAAAGGCTCACTGGTTGCCTGGGTTTATGGAGGACAAAAGTATGCCACAGAGGTTGATTTTGAAGACGGAGAGTTGATCTCAGTCTGCGCCTGTCCTTACGGGAATAACTGTAAACATGCTGTGGCCGTGGTGCTCGAATATCTCGATCATCTGAAGAAAAATATAGAGGTCCCCCAGGTGGCCAAACAGGACCAGCGCCTCTCGTTGTTGGAAAACTATTCGGATGAGGTGGCGTGGGAAGAAGAAGAAGAAGATGGGGAGTACGAGGAGATGGGGGATACTGAAAATTTATCCTCAAAAAGAGTTGTTAAACCCACTCAAACTGAACTAAAAGGTTTTCTGGAAGAGCAAAGCAGAGAGCAACTCATCGCACTGATAGAAGATATGGCAGAAAGACATTCCGTTGTCCGAGAAGATCTGCGGGACCGTCAAAACCTTTCTAAGGGGTCCGTTAAAAGAATAGTGGCTGATGTGAGGAAAGAAATCCGAGAGTTAAGTTCAAAACCTGGTTGGAGGAACCATTGGAATCATGAAGGATATACCCCGGATTACTCACGGGTGAAAGGTCGTTTAAAATCCCTTTTGGCAAAAGGACACGCAGATGAGGTCGTTGCCCTGGGAAAGGAGCTCCTCGATGAGGGCATAAGGCTGGTGGAAATGAGTGATGATGAAGGAGAAACGGGCATTGAAATCTCTTCCTGCCTGGATATTGTGTTTCAGGCCCTTCCTCGGTCTTCGCTCTCTCCGGTCGAACAGGTGCTCTGGGCGGTCAATGCGGAATTAGACGATAAGTATGAGCTTTGTTATGGAGCGGAATCCTTCTGGAAGAAGAAACAGAAGGCTTCCGACTGGAGTGCCGTGGCAGAAAAACTGATTGAACGTCTGAAGAATCTTCAGCCATTGAAAGGCGTGGACAATTTTTCGCGGAGTTATCATAGGGATAGCCTTACCAATTGGATTATACGAGCTCTTGAAAATTCCGGTCGGCATGAAGAAATCATACCCTTATGTGAGCAGGAGGCGGTAATCACAGGAAGCTATACACGTTTGGTTGATGTACTTAGAAAAGCCAAACGATTGGAGGAAGCCGAGCAGTGGATTCACAAGGGCATTCAGGCCACCCAGAAACAATGGCCGGGGATTGCCGGTCAACTCCGAGATGCCTTAAGAGAGATGAGAGAAAAGGAAGGCAACTGGGATCAGGCGGCCAGTTTCAGGGCTGAAGAGTTCCTTTATAGGCCATCACTGGAGAGTTACAAAGAAATGAGGAAGTCCTCAGAGCGGGCAAAGGCATGGCCTGCAGTTAGAAGAGCTGCGCTGCTCTACCTGGAGACAGGGAAACCTCCTCAAGCAGATTCGTCATGGCCATTGTCTGAAACGGGACTGAAGGAAGATCGAGAGACCAGGAAGAGTGAATTTCCAATGACCGCTGTTCTCATTGACATAGCCATTGAAGAAAAGCGGCCCGAAGATGTTCTTCGATGGTATGATCATCAAAAATCGAAGAAAGGAGTTTACTCATGGCATGACGGGTATCAAGAGGATAACGTTGCCGAAGCAGTGGCCGGTTGCTATCCTGATCGAGCCTTAACAATCTGGAAAAGTCTTGCCGAAAGACAGATCGCCCTGACCAAACCGAAAGCTTACGAAGAGGCTGCTCGCTACCTGAGAAAGGTCCATAGCCTTTTGAAAAAACTGAAAAGAGAGGAAGAGTGGAAAGGTTATTTATTAAAACTTCAGCAAACCCATATCAGAAAGACTAAAATGATGGAAATTTTAAACCGCATAGAAGGACGCCGTATCATAGATGGTAGATAGCATCGAAAGAGGGTTGAAAAGATTATGCGGGGATCGTTGGAGGTCGAATCGAGATGAGAGATTTAAAGAGAAATGGGAAGGGGACGTTCATGCGGAACGTGCTTAACGATTGCCCCTCTTGTATAGAAGATGGAAAATATTCCGTAGAAGGTCCGAGTATGCAAACCCACCCAATAATTTTGTTCTATGGCTGCCGAAAAAAATCATTCTGGTCCTGATCGCGTAAGAAGCCCTTACTTTTTCGATTCCCGCCCGTCACATGATGCAGCCTCTCCAGAGACATCCAACTGATCTGGTAAATCTCGGCATACGATATGAATTAGTTCCAAGCACGCTCTGCACGAACGTCCCTTTCAGCCACTGAGTGAAAGGGAGATACAATCCGCTGAACGTAATGCATTATTCCTTATCTTCTGGAGGGAATAGAGGCATTTGCCCTTTTTGTTCTGACTTTTCAACCGAGACTGCGGATTCTAATCTCGCAAAACGTTCACGCACATCTCCTCTGAACGAGCGGTAAAGTATTACATAATTATCACTACTATCAGATGGCGGAATTGCCAACTTGTGCTTTACCAAGCGTTCAAAGGCTTCACGAATCCATCCCTTACGAGGAAATTCAACAGATCTCCTGTCTTTGAAAAGAGCGACCGAACCATACGCCGATTGAAGTTCCTTGGTTGATGCTGATACGGATACGCGTATCTGTCTTGACCTGGTTTGCTCATCGTAGCTCGCCTCTGCAAGTATCGATGGAAAATAATCTATCCACAGTTGTGTCAGAAGTAACACAACAGGGGGTTGTGAATCATAAAATCGGATGTTTGGAAATGATTGAATAACTTTATCAAGTGGGATCTGGATCCCAGCGTCAAGAGCCTCAGCAAGTTCTGAATCATTAATTCTACCGTACTCAAGGCGGAAAAAGAAATAGTTTACAGTTTCTTCTGATTGGTTAAACTCCACTACACTTGTGGTTGGGCCAACCGATGATGGATCCTTTGTCTTCTGTCTTTCGAGAAAATGCACAAACTGCCTTCCGCGTGACTGGTGGATAAGCATAATTGTGTCTGAGTGCGAAATGGTTTCCAGAGTGGTCCACCAACCAATAAGGTTGTCGTCATATTTTAAGAGTCTTTCGAGATGTGGAATCCACTGTGCCTCTTCTCTACTGAGAGACTTTTTTGCTTCAGCGATAATGCCGTATGAGGTTGACTTCTGAGCAACAAGGTCAGGTGTAACTTCACTGTTGGGTCGGATTGGATTTTCCGATGAAGTTGTCATCCGCCGCCCGAATCCAAACTCAGCGCTGGCCCTCCGAGAATCACCGTCATGGATAATCAATGCGGCAAATGCGAGCATTGCAGCAACGGTTTGCTCGTAGTCTACAACATCATTAAGAAGCGCCTTCCATAGTTCGTTCTTCTCGGTCATATGTTGTAATCTGTCCTTCTCTAAATGATTCGAAGATGTAATGGACAACCCTCTCGAAAGCAGCTTCTGTTGCCTTCAAACCAGGAATCAACGCCATACGCTGCGGGGGGATCGCCCATATATCGAAGGAAGAGCCGTCAAAGAGATCGGTTAAGCGAACATGGGCATAAGGATTCCCATGTGATACAGCATACATAGAATGCGGATACTTAGACAGGAGTTGGACTAGATTCCGGACAACCCGCACATCATCGAACAAGGGGCGGGGAAAATTGATTGCTAATGGTTGTGGGTTGTATTGTGATTCACGTAAGCCACGCCCACGGAAAAATCTAAGTTTTTGTTCCCCTACACGTGCGACCTGCGTGGCTACCGCTTCAAATGCGAGGCGGAAACTCCCGCTAATTTCTATTTCACCATCCTTACGAATCTTACAACTCGCCCTGGGGCGGATATGTGAATGTTCTCCAACCTTTGGGAAAAAGTCGACGTTGAGTGACATAAGGAGCTGATGTCGATCTTGAATGTTTAGAAGCGCCTCGTCCAGCTCCTCATCCGTCCATTCTCTAACTGACTTACGCCGCTTACCCGATACTCCCTGTAAGCTCTCTTTTGCTGAGAATTCCTTAACATGAACATCATGCTCGGTCATATGCTTAAGCATCTTCGCCCCGCGTATGAGTTCTGACTGTGAAAGGAGAATTGGGACGAGGTCCGGATATTGATGTTTAATGAAGTTTCTGAGCGCTCGCCATTGGGTAGCCTTACACACTGCGATAATTGCATTTACATGATTACTAATACGTTCATAAACAAAGGGCGCTAGTAAGAAGGAAACTTTTATCTCCCGTCCGACCTTGTGACCGACTGTGGTTTGGTATAAGTACGTAGCGGATTTTTGTGTTAGGCGTTGCAGAAGTTGGCGTTCCGTGAGCCTATCTAATACTGGTGGTGGCGATGTTGGGGCATAGATGACCTTAACCCGAACGCGGTAAGGGGGAGGGACTTCAAGTTCTGCAAGACTATCGAGAACCTGTACATCAGTCCCCTTAGTAAGGAGTGCTTGGATGTAGGCTTCAAACTCGCTTTCTTCACGACTTGAAAGAATCTGTCCAACCATGGTCCAAAGCCTCACATATTCTCGAAGTTAATTCACTTGACGACTTCTGTTGGTGGTGCAATCAAAATTTAGGATGTATCTTTTCTCAACAAAAAATCAGTGGTGAAATTCAGCCAATTGTTTCTGCCAAGCACTTGAAAAGATTTTCAGTGGGTGATTAATTCTTATACCAAAAAAATCCTTAAGTCAATAACTTCGATACCATAGAGAAGTAGAAGAGAATAATAACAAGGATCAGATCTTCAGATGTTATGAATTTCTCTGGTATCTTTTCGATGTCACCCAGGGAAAGGGCCCCGGGGTCACACCTTCATTTGTCAGATTAAAACCCTTGTAGAACTCCGGTCAAGCTCACCTGTCTGTTTTTCAGGTTGAATTGCTTTTCGCAGCGGCTTGCATAACAAGGAGTTGATCTTGTTCTGCAAGGTCCAGTTCGCCGTTCTCTCAAGATATCGCTTCAGCTCTGCCACATATGACCAGTAATCGCGATGAAACGCCCTGTTCGGCGATTCAATCAACGCCTCGACAATTAGGGCCAAATATCGGTGCGTTTTGTAAGAATTGGGGTCAAAGCTAAACAATACACTTTGCTTTTCTGCCGATGAAGATTTTTTCAATCCCAGTGCCCGGAGCGTCCAGCCTCAATTGCCTCGGTATATGGTCCCATCCCACCCATTTCCTTACTCTACTTCAAGTTGCATTTCCATCGACGTTTCTCAAAACTGGTAAGCTTTTGTTTTGGGATAAGGAACTTTTAATATATCTACTGTTTCCGCATTACCAGAATACGCTCAAATTTCGTTGTTCCAGTTCTCCTCCGTGAGCGTCGCTCATCAGGGATACGGTCGTCCAGAATGGTTTCGACCTCAAATTGACGTTGGGTTACCTTGATAGCCAAATCGGCCAATATTTCAGCAGTAAGTCTGGTTTTGTCGTCTCGTTCCACATCCCCCAACACCAAGATGCAGTGACTACCGGGTTTTAAAACCCGAAACATCTCTTGCAGACATATCGACATTTGGGATAGGTATACTTTGTTGTTGGCCGTTAAGGATGCATCCAATTCCTTCCAATATTCACATCCCAAAAACCAAAGTCGCAATCGATTGTCGCGTGCGTAATCCAATGCGCCAAAATAGGGTGGACTTGAAATAATGGCATCCACGGTTTCATCACCCATGGGTAGATTCATAGAATTCGTCTGCCAAACCTCATACCGACGTTCGTTCCAATGGGGTGGCAACGTGTGACGGCGATAAGCCCGTTTAACCTTCTCCAGTAACCTTGACGACAAATCACGGTATCCATACATCTTTGGAAATTTTTCGGGTGGATATTTAGTCTTGCGTAAATAGGGAACGAGGTGGCTGGCAGGATAGGAGAGAAAACCGGGGCGGACGTGATGCAAAATACCCAATAAACAGGCAGTTAAAAAATAATCTTCTCGCTGCCGCAATATTTGAAAGGCACTCAGGACCTCATGTAACGTGTCTGGATGAAAGAATTCGCGCACCCATTCAGGGGCTACATTGATATCTACTGACGGTGACTCCCTTTTTACAGCATCAAGGAGTGATTTCGCTCGTTGGATCGCCACCCTTTCAATTTCGGGTGCTTCCAATTTACCTCGTGTCAGAACATAAGCGTAGGGACTGAGGTCATTGGCCCAGGCGCACCGTCCAGACAAGGCAGCTTCCAAGGGAACCACACCAGAGCCAGCAAAGGGATCGAGAACCGTATCTCCAGGTCTCGAATAAAGGGCGATAAGGACCCTTGCCATTCCCGACTTCATTTTGCCCACGTAAGGCGATAATTGCTGCAACGTGCTTTCTCGTCCGTTAAACGAACCGTGCCATAACCTTGGATCGAGCCCAGGAACAATTTCCTTCTCTTTGAATAGATAGAGTTGTTGTGCTTCCCTTAGGATTTCAACCAAAATATTCACCCCTGTAATCGCCAAGGACGAGATGTACTTTCGTCTACCACCTCGCCTTGATATTTGACTTGAACGACTCTTTGTAGATCATTATTGGGGAGTTGAACGACCTTGACATAGACCTCCCAGATGTGCTTGCCCTGTTCGGCAGGGGCAACATCAAATAGCTCTAAAATAAGCCCGGGTAACCTCAATGAATGCAGCGTATGAATCGGCGGTTCAGGGTCGTCAAGTGAAGGGATACGTTGGGGAAACAAAAATATGTCTGGTGCCGTCCGAAGTCCGATGTCGTCCTCATGACCCGGGTATTTTGGACAGGGTCTTGTATGTGTGCCACAGAGTAAGTCTTTGAAAAATAATACATCCACCAACTTATGTCGCCTCACCAGTTCGTTGGTTAAACGGTTGACAATCGAATGTGCGCCGTGTGCTGGTTGGTTGACAATCGCACCATCGAGATGACACCACACACCAAACTCCTTAGCCCACAATGGACGCTCAGAGATATTGATACTGTTACCCTCACCGCCCTTGACTTCAATCGCCGCAAAGTAATCAGGGTTACGTTCAAGAACGACTGTGAAGTCGTAACGTTCCCTGCTACGGCCTTGGCTGTAACCACTGATCCGCCCACGCTGCAAAAAGTTTTCGAGAACATCTTTGACCAAGCCCTCACGGCCAGTGGTTGAAGAAGCGATATATGCCCCGCGTATGCTCTCGATGGCTGACCGAAAAACCAACCCTTTCTTGTAATCTTCTGGTTGAATGAAATGTTGAAGCAATATGTCTGGATGCAAGACATCTATATTCGTGAGCAAATCAATCGTCGGTTGGACTTGCCGGGTTATTCGATCTTCATGTTTGCATGGAAGTATCAAGTATAGGACTCCTTTCCAAAGAGAGGCTCGCCAATGCCAACTTTAAGGTTAAAGGATGTTAAAGAAGGAGTCCAGCGAACCTTCCTTTTTCCAGTTGGGCTCAATCAGGTTTTCTCCAAAAAACGATGCTCTCAACGTATCACGATGTATCATGCCGCTCTCTCATTTCCTACCCGGTGCAATGTCGCAATGACTTTGCCCAAGATTTTGAAATCGCTTCTTTCACTAACCCTTATAGGTTGCATCGCATCATTTTCCGGCTTCAAAATAATGACCTTCTTCTTGCGATAAAACCTTTTTACTGTGGCTTCATCGCCAAGCAAAGCAATAACAATGTCTCCGTGATCTGCAACGGATTGTTCTTGAGCAATGGCAATATCTCCATCATAGATGCCGGCCCTTATCATACTGTCGCCACGAACGTGAAGCGCAAAGAGTCTTGTGGCTCGGCCAACGAGGGAGCGATCCACGGAAATTGTCCCTTCATAATTTTCTTCAGCTAAAACGGGTAGCCCTGCGGTAACCCGACCAATCAATGGGACGGAAACTGTAGAATAATGAGCAGATTCGTCCCTGCTCTTGTTGGAGACCATAAGCTCCAACCCCCTCCACTGATTTGGATTCCGCCGGATCTGACCTTTGCGCACCAGGGCCTTCAGGTGTTCTTGAACAGCATTTGGGGATTTAAAGGAGAATTGTCCTTGAATTTCAGAAATGGTGGGAGGGAAGCCCGAATATTGAATGTGGGTTTTGATAAAACTTAAGATTTCCGCTTGGCGTTTTGTTAATTCAGATTGTTTTATCATCATAGGCTGACGTAAAGAATTTGGAGTTAAGTCCCTTATACTGTAATTTTATACAGGTGTCAAGTAAAAAATGGACCTTGTGAATCTTTTCTTCTTGAATTTTTATTCTTTTGCCTCATAATAGAGAAAACGGATCGTCATCGGATACAAATCACGTATCACCCCTGCCTGTGGTAGGCAGGAATCACGTAAAAAAGGGAGGGTGGGGAGATGAGACTCGAAAGATTTGAAGGTGTTTGGGCGGCAATTGCGACCCCCTTTGATCGAAAAGGGGAGATCGATTTTGAGGGATTGGAGAAGAATATCCGGTTTCAAATAGAAAACGGAGCCAATCTCATTCCAACGGGAACGACCGGTGAATCTCCAACGCTCGATTGGAGGGAACATGACCGGGTCATCACGAAGGCAGCCAAACTGGCAAAAGGCAAAGCCTTTGTCATGGCAGGCACAGGTTCGAATTCCACAAAGGAGGCGATGCGGGGAACGAAACATGCAGTTGAAGGGGGAGCACAGGGCGCCCTGCTGGTCGACTGTTATTATAATGGCCCCTCCTCGCTGGAACTTCGGACACAGTACTACGAAGTGATCGCAAAGGCTTTTCGCAAAGCCTTTATCATGCCCTATGTCATTCCGGGAAGGACAGGGACGAAACTGGAAGTGGAGGATCTGGCCATTCTCCATCGGAAGCTTAAGAATGTGAGGTCGGTCAAAGAGGCAACCGGCGACCTTGACAGAATGGCGAAGACGAGGACCCTCTGCGGAGAAGACTTTGAGATTCTCTCGGGAGATGATGATAAGACGTTCGATATGATGATCCGCAAAGACATTCGAGCCACAGGTGTGGTCTCGGTGATGTCAAACATCGTACCTGGACCCATTGGCGAGATGGTAAAGGCGATCCTGAAAGAAGATATGGAGAGGGCAAATTATTTAAAAGAGGTTCTGGACCCCCTCTTTAAAGTCGTGACCGTCAATACCATTGAATCCTACGAGGGCTTTGATGTTCCGTGCAAGTTCAGGAATCCCGTAGCCATTAAAACGATGATGAAGGGACTTGGTATGCCATCCGGGCCTTGCCGACAACCCCTTGGAAAAATGACGCCTAAGGGGGTGGAGATCGTTCGGAACGCCCTCAAAACCGTTCACGAGAAGGACAGAAGAATCCTCAGCCCCATCCAGGAATTCTATAGGGTGAACATCGAAGACCGTCTCACCAACGACAAGTATTGGAAGTAAGATAAGAAGTAAGATAAGTGGATATGCTAAAGAGAGGGGCCTGTCCCCGGAATGGGAACAGGCCCTTTTTGTTACCAGTTGGGGATGAAGAAGAGGAACGCCAGCGAGGTGATGATGAAGTAGACAAAGAAGACCATGAGGAGCCAGCCCATGATATCCCTGAAGTTGAGCTTTGCCACAGCGAGCATGGCAATGGCCCAGAAGGGCTGGATCATATCGGTCATCATATCCGACCAGGCAAAGGTGACAACCGTTGTCCCCATCCCAACGCCCAACTGTTTTGCAGCAGGGATAATGTAGGGCGAAACCACGGCCCACTCACCTCCTCCGGAGGGAATGAGGTAGTTGAGAAGCCCGCCATACCAGTAGATAAAAAGTGGGAAGGTCTGTGGATTCGAGATCGCCACAAAGGCATTTGTGAATGCTTGAGAAAGCATGGTGAATCTGAAGAGACCGAAGATCCCAGCATAGAAGGGGAACTGAATGACAATCCCCCAGACCGCCTTCCCTGCATCCTCCGTAGCTTTGAGGAATGACCAGGGTCTCCAGTGAAAGAGGATACCCAGACCCAGGAAAGCAAAATTGATGACATTGAGTGTCAATTCAACGCCTTTCGTCGAGAAGTGCCAGATCAGCCAGATCAATACGCCGATGAAGGTTATGATATTGAACCCGGGCCACCAGTTCATCCAATCTGAAGGACTTTCAAATTTTTTGGGCTTGGGAGGAGCCTCATAGAGTTTTAGCTGATTCATCATCTCAGGGGTGACGACAAAGGCTTTCTCCGGCCGTGGATGCATCAGGGCCATCAGGATGGTGACCACAGCGACGATGATAATAGTGAGGATTAAATTAAAAGGATGGAAGATCGTATTGGAAACAGGGATAACGGCATCCAGTAACTTTCCCTTGATTAAGAAGTTATCCGGAGTGGCTACAAGCAATGTGGCCGAGCCGGATAGGCCCGCATGCCAGGTGCAACCGAGGCCTAAATAGGCGGCGGCAATGAGCAGACGATAATCGACCTTCGGATTTCTCCTCACGATGAAGAGGGCAAGCATTGCGCTTGCTATCAGACTGATTCCCCAGTTGAGCCAGGCCACAATCATTGAGAAAAGAGCCATCGTGACAATGGCCTGCCATGGTTTCTCAGGATTGGACCAGCCGGAGAGTCCGTTGAGCAGTTTCCGGACAGGAGGGGAGCAGGCCAGGATGTAACCGGTCATCATGATCAGGCACATCTGCATGGCAAATTCAAGCAGGACCCAGAACCCCTTTCCCCAAGCCTGAATCGATTGGTACGCTCGGGAACCGAGGCCCAGTTCCGGTTTGAATCCCCAGATGAGGGCAAAGATGTAAGTGACAGCACTTAGAACAATCACAATAACCAGGGCATCGGGAATCCACCGCTCTGTCCAGCGCGTAAGGCCATCGCCCCAATCTTTTAAAAACTCAAATGTTCCTCGAACTTCTTCCTTCTTCTTCTCATTCATGATTGGTCCTCCTATGAAAAGGGTTTGATGGAAAAAAGAAGCCTTATTGAAAAAGGTTTAAACCGGAACGGAGACTTTATGATGGGACCACCTCCTTTCTTCAAGTATTGAAAGAGGTTAAGACGCTTAGAAGTGAGAACTTTTAGAACCACCCAAACTTCCTTTTTCATATCGAAAAGGATCTCTTTTGTCAAGAAAAATTCGAAGACGAGAAAAGTCTCCAAATCCTTTTTAACATTGACTTTTTTTCCAATTGTGTTACCATCGATTCAATTGCTTCCCCAGTTTCATAAAGGGAAAAAGGAGAGAGAGAAGGGGTTTTTTCATTGCTTCGATCCTTTCTGGCCATTGAGCTTCCGGCAACGATCCTGAAAAGGATTGAGGAGGTCCAAAAAGATTTAAAATCCTCAAGAGCCGATGTCCGATGGGTGAGCCCTGAAAATATTCATCTCACCCTGAAATTTTTTGGAACAATTGAAGAATCGATTATCGAATCCATTATCAAATTGACTGAAGGACCTGTTCAGGGCACGTCCCTTTTTTTCCTCAAGATTCAGGGAATGGGCGCCTTCCCCAATTTGAAGAACCCGAGGGTGATCTGGATGGGGTTTCAAGAGGGGAAGGAGATGATCGTCGCGATTCAGAAACAGTTGGAAAGGGAGTTTGAGAAGATTGGGTTTCAGCCTGAAGACCGGCCCTTCCATCCCCACCTGACACTGGGAAGAATGAGATCGAACCGGGGGAAAGATGAGCTGGTCAGAGGGATGGAGAGGTATAGAGAAGAAGAATTTGGAAATTTTCAGGTCGAGAAGGTCATCCTTTTTAAGAGCGATCTGAGACCGACAGGACCGATCTATACACCCTTGAGGGAAATCAGATTGGGGAGATAGGGAGATGAGGAGATGGGGGGCATTTAATTCAATTTGCCCCATCACCGAGTCAATTCAGACATCGTCGGGGCAGGAGGGTATGATTATGATGAAGGAGGATCCGAGCAGAAAGAAGGCAGTTGATCTGGCAGTCACACAGATCGAGAAGCAATTCGGCAAGGGCGCCATTATGAAGTTGGGTGCGGAAATGATGCTTGGAGAGATCCCCACTATCTCCACCGGGTCCCTCTCCCTCGATATTGCCCTTGGCGTGGGAGGATTGCCGAGAGGACGGGTCGTTGAGATCTTCGGTCCCGAGGCCTCCGGAAAGACGACCCTGGCCCTCCATGCCGTTGCCGAAGCCCAGAAGAGAGGCGGCACGGCAGTCTTCATCGATGCGGAGCACGCCCTGGACATCCGGTATGCGAAAAATCTGGGTGTGAAGACTGAGGACCTTTTCCTCTCGCAACCCGACACAGGAGAGCAGGCGCTGGAGATCACAGACCAACTGGTCCGGAGCGGAGGAGTTGATGTGATCGTCATCGACTCCGTGGCAGCTCTGGTTCCGAAGGCCGAGATCGAAGGCGAGATGGGCGATTCCCATATGGGGCTTCAGGCCAGGCTGATGTCGCAGGCATTGAGAAAACTGAGCGCTACGATCAGCAAATCCCAGACGATCGTAATCTTCATCAATCAGATCCGGATGAAGATCGGAGTGTTTTTTGGAAATCCGGAGACGACCTCCGGAGGCCTTGCCCTCAAATTCTACTCCTCTGTCCGGCTGGACGTCCGCCGGATCGCCTCGATCAAACAGGGGCAGGATGTCATCGGAAACCGGACCAAAGTCCGCGTGGTGAAGAACAAGGTGGCGCCTCCTTTCAAAGAGGTGGAGTTTGACCTCATCTACGGGGAGGGCATTTCGAGAGAGGGGGATGTCCTCGACGTGGCCGTGGATAAGAATATCGTGGAGAAGAGCGGGACCTGGTACACCTATGGCGGACAGCGGATCGGCCAGGGAAGGGAGAATGCAAAACAGTTTTTAAAGGAGAATTCGAAGATCCTGGAGCAGATGGAGAAGGAACTCCTTGAGAATGTTTCCCTCTCCAGAGCAGGATCATTGAAGTAAGCCGGAGAGCTCTAAAAAACAAGGAGTTTAAAAATCCGAAATTCGAATATCGAAATCCCTGCCTTCGCCGAAGCGGCTTCGCGCAGGCAGGCGAAACAAATTCGAATGTTTAAAATTCAAAATCTCTAAACTCTCTTGTTTGGAACATTTGAAATTTGGTCATTTGAGATTGTTTCGAGTTTCGGATTTCGTGCTTTGGATTTAGGCCCGCTTGATTGTGAATAACTTTTTTGCCATTTTGCGCACAATTTTATTCATAAGGGACTAATAGAAGGAGGTTGAGATGGATATCAACCAGATCCTGGTAGAAGCGCTGGAGCATGAAGCCTCTGATGTTCATATCAAAGAAGGGGCCCCTCCCATTTTCAGAGTCAATGGCACGCTGAAGCCTTTTAATAAGGTGAAACCTTTCGATCATAATGATTTGTCGAAGATGGCCTTTGGCCTGATGAACGATTGGCAGAAGGAGCGTTTCATCAAGAACCGGGAAGTCGATATGGGCTACGAGGTCTATGGCCTGGGCCGGTTTCGTGTCAATGTCTATCAGCAGAGGGGAAAGCTCTCGATCGCCCTTCGAATCGTTCCCTATCAGATCAAATCCGTGGAAGAATTATACCTTCCGCCTGTGATATCCAATATCGCCCTGGAAAATAGAGGCCTCATCCTTGTCACCGGAACGACCGGCAGCGGCAAGTCCACAACCCTGGCCTCCATGATCGATATCATCAACAAAAACCGGAACAGCCACATCATCACCATCGAGGATCCCATCGAATTCATCCATGAGGACAAGAAGTCGATTATCGACCAGAGGGAGGTGGGCTCCGATACGAGCACCTTCTCCAGCGCCCTGCGCGTGTCTCTCCGGCAGGACCCGGATGTGATCCTGGTCGGCGAAATGAGGGACTTCGAGACGATCGAGACCGCCTTGACCGCAGCGGAGACAGGCCATCTCGTCATGTCCACCCTCCACACCCTCAATGCCACGGAGACGATCACCCGTATCATCTCCGTCTTCCCCCCCTACCACCAGAAGCAGGTGAGGCTTCAACTGGCGGCCGTGCTTAAAGGCGTGGTCTCTCAGAGACTGGTGCCAAGGGCGGATGGAATGGGACGGGTTCCGGCAGTGGAGATCCTTGTCTCCACGGCCAGGGTGAGGGAGTGCATCGTCGAAAAGGATAAGACGAGCGAACTCAACGATGCCATTTCCAAAGGCCAGACCGCCTACGGGATGCAGACCTTTGACCAATCGCTGATGTACCTGATGAAACTGAACCTCATCACCTATGAGGAGGCACTGAAGCACTGCACCAATCCCGATGACTTCGCCCTGAGGGTGAAGGGAATTCTCGCCACGAGCGATACCTCCTGGGATGACTTTGAGTCACTTGAGAAAGAGAAAGAGAAAGAGAAGGAGAAAGAGACGGAGAAGAAGGTGAAGTTGGGAAGGCCGGTCGATCCGAAGATGGGAGGCATAGGTTTGAAAAGATGACCTCGGATGAGATTCGTAGGGCCTTTCTCAAATACTTTGAGGAGAGGAAGCATCGTGTCGTTTCAAGCTCCTCACTCGTCCCCAGAAATGATCCCACCCTGCTCTTCACCAATGCCGGAATGGTTCAGTTCAAAGGGGTCTTTTTAACCGAAGAGACCCGGGACTATTCCCGCGCCACGACCTCCCAGAAGTGCGTTCGTGCCGGAGGCAAACACAATGATCTCGAAAATGTGGGAAAGACCGCCCGTCACCATACCTTCTTCGAGATGTTAGGAAATTTCTCCTTCGGCGATTATTTTAAAGAGGGCGCCATTGAGATGGCCTGGGACCTCCTCATCCAGAAGTGGGGACTGCCCGCCGAAAAGATGTGGATCACCATCTACCTCGATGACGATGAGGCCAACGATCTCTGGCGGAAAATCGGCATTCCGGCGGACCGGATCGTCAGGCTGGGAGAGAAGGACAACTTCTGGGCCATGGGAGAGACCGGGCCCTGCGGACCCTGCTCTGAGATCGTGATCGACCAGGGAGAAGGGATAGGTTGCGGCCGGCCCGACTGTGCGGTGGGATGCGACTGCGACCGCTACCTCGAACTCTGGAACCTCGTCTTCATGCAGTTCAATCGCGATGCTCAGGGAAAGATAACCCCTCTGGCAAAACCCTGCATCGATACGGGCATGGGACTGGAACGGATCTCTGCCATCCTTCAGGGCATGAAGAGCAACTTTGAGACGGACCTCTTCATCCCGATCATCAAGGAGATCGCAGAGATTGGTCATCTCTCTTATGGAAGAGATCCGAAGACCGACATCTCCATCCGGGTGATTGCGGATCACAGCCGGGCGGCAACCTTCCTGATCAACGACGGCGTCTTGCCGTCCAATGAGGGCAGGGGATATGTGCTTCGCCGGATCATGCGAAGGGCGATGAGACATGGAAAGATGCTCGGGATCGATCATCCCTTCCTCTATCAATCCTCGCTGAAGGTGGTGGATTTGATGAAGGAGGCCTATCCCGAACTGAGGGAGACAGAGGCGATCGTCTCAAAGGTGATCAGAAATGAGGAGGAGCGTTTTTCAGAGACGCTCGATTCGGGATTGAAGATCCTGAGAGAAGAGCTAGACTCCATAAAGAAGGGAAAAGAAAAGGTCCTCTCCGGAGAGGTGGCCTTCCGTCTTTACGACACCTTCGGTTTTCCCCTTGACCTGACGGCCGAGATCCTCCAGGAGGAGGGAATGAGTCTTGATGAGGAAGGCTTCAAGGCACAGATGGAGGAGCAGAGGCAGAAGAGTAAGCAGGCATGGCAGGGCATAGGTGAGGGAAAGGCAAAAGAGATCTACCGACGATTCTCAAACGAAGGGATGAAAACTGTATTTGTGGGATATGAGGAGGCCCAGTGCGAATCGAAGATTCTGAAATTGATCAAAGGGGACGAATCTGTCTCCTCTGCCAGCGAAGGAGATCAAGTCGAAATCATCGCGGAGAAGACCCCCTTTTATGGAGAGACAGGTGGACAGGTTGGAGACAGGGGTGTGATCTTTCAGGAAAACTTCTCCCTCGAGGTGGAGGATACGCTCAGACCCCTGGAGGATGTGATCGTCCACAAGGCGCGAGTGAAGAGAGGAGTGGTCAGCGTTGGGATGGAGGCGACCTTCAGGGTCGATCCGGATCGAAGAAGCGCCATTGCCCTCAACCATACGGCCACTCACCTGCTTCAGGCCATGCTGAGAGAGGTTTTGGGGAGCCATGTTCATCAGGCAGGATCTCTTGTGGCTCCTGAGCGATTGAGGTTCGACTTTACCCATTTCGCCCCGATCGAAAGAAAGGATCTTGAACGGATTGAGACGATGGTCAATCAGAAGGTCCGTCAGAACATGAAGGTCGAGACGAAGATCATGAATGTGGAAGAGGCCCTCCAGACTGGAGCCATGGCCCTCTTCGGAGAGAAATATGGCGAGAAGGTGAGGGTGGTCAGGGTTTCGGATTTCAGCATCGAACTCTGCGGAGGAACCCACACCTCCCGGACGGGTGATATTGGAATCTTCAAAATCCTGCATGAGACCGGTGTGGCCGCAGGTGTGAGGAGGATTGAGGCCCTCACTGGAGAAGGAGCTTATCAGTTTATCCGGGAGGAAGAGCGTCAACTCGAGGAGATCGCCTCCTCTCTCAAATCACCGCACGGAGAGATTGGAGTTAGAGTGGAACGACTGCTTCAGAGACAGAAGGAACTGGAAAGGGAGGTCGAGTCTTTCCAGGCGAAGTGGTCGCACCAGGAGATCTCCGGCCTCCTCTCGCTTGTGAGGGAGGTAAAGGGCGTGAAGGTCTTATCGGTCAGGCTGGACGGAAAGGATCCGAAGCGATTAAGGGAGTATGTCGATCAGTTGAAAGAAAAGATCGGCTCCGGGATCGTCCTTCTGGGAAGCCAGAGTGAGGTGAAGGTCACTCTGTTGATGGGCATCACCGAAGATCTCACCCGTCGGTTCAAAGCAAACGAATTGATCAAGAAGATTGCTCTCCATGTGGGAGGAACAGGAGGAGGCCGGCCCGATTTTGCTCAGGCCGGAGGGACCGATCCTGAAAGACTGGACGAGGCGCTTAAGGCCATTGACGATCTCATTTAATCGTTTTAATGTGAGACATCATTCCCCCATCCTCCTCAGGAAGAAGGAAAGGGGGATTTTTTTGTTATGACCTCTCAATTCCGTTCGTGCTGAGCCTTTCGACTTACCGTTCGTCCTGAGGCTCTCGAAGGGCGAACGGTTTGCTCAGGACAGGCTTGTCGAAGCATGAACGATTCAATTATTCACCCTTCGAGAGCCTCAGGGTGATCGGGAGAGCGTTGCCCATGCAAAAGCCGATAGAACCCCTTTATAAAAGGAATAAACGACCATGACCAAAGTAAGAACCCGATTTGCCCCAAGCCCCACAGGCGATCTCCATATCGGAGGGGCTCGGACCGCCCTCTTCAACTGGCTCCTGGCGCGGCATACCGGAGGCGCATTCATTCTCCGGATCGAGGATACGGATGTGGCCCGATCGACACAGGAGTCGATTCAGGTCATCCTCGATGCGATGACCTGGCTGGGACTGGATTGGGACGAGGGTCCGTTTTATCAAACAGAGAGACTTTCTCTCTATCGGGAGATGGCCGATCAACTTGTGACCAAGGGAAAGGCCTACCCATGCTTTTGTATGCCGGAGGAGCTGGAGGCCAAGCGGGAAGCCGCAATGAAGGCAGGGCTCAAGCCAAAATATGACCGAACCTGCCTTCAGCGAAAGACCTCCCCCCCGAATAGACCCTTTGCGATCCGGTTCTTTTCGCCTGATGAGGGGAAGACCGTGGTGGAAGACCTCATCCAGGGCCGGGTGGAATTTGACAATAGCGAACTGGATGACCTCATCATTCTGAGAAGCGACGGACTTCCCACCTACAACTTCTCCGTGGTGGTCGATGATGTCACCATGAATATCACCCATGTCATCCGGGGTAACGACCATCTCAACAATACCCCCCGCCAGATTCAGATCTACCAGGCATTAGGATGTCCCTTGCCGAAGTTCGGTCATGTCCCGATGATCCTTGGCCCGGACAAAAAGAAACTCTCCAAACGGCATGGAGCCCAATCCGTGATGGAGTACCAGAAGATGGGCTACCTTCCCCAGGCTGTGGTGAATTATCTCGTTCGCCTCGGATGGTCCTATGGCGATCAGGAGGAGTTCACCCTGAAGGAGTTGATCGAAAAGTTCACCCTGGAGGCGGTGGGCAAAGCGGCCGCAGCCATCAATCCGGGAAAGCTCGACTGGCTCAATTCCCAGTACATCAAGAGGATGGAAACGGATGAGCTGACCAAGAAGATTTTGCCCTTCATTGAAGCAAAGGGGTATTCGGTGACGGACGGGGATCTTCTTAAGAAGGCCATTCTCTCTTTGAGGGAGAGATCGAAGACTCTGGTGGAGATGGCAGAGCTTTCAGAATTTTATTTCTGCGAAGAGATCATTTATGATGAGGAGGCCGCCCAAAAATTTCTGAAAGGCGAGTCAATGGTCATCTTCGAAGAAGTCATCGGTTCTCTTTCTAATGAGGTGATTCTAAAAAAGGAGAGCAACCATCTTCTGATCCAGCGGCTTTCTGAATCCCGGCACGAGCCTCTGGTCAAGATCGCCCAGCCCCTTCGTGTGGCCTTGACCGGAAGGACAGTCAGCCCGCCTATTGATGAGGTGATGGAGGCATTGGGCAGGGAAAGAGTGATTCAGAGGCTAAAAAAGGCAATGGAATATATTGGAGGAGTTAATGTCAAATGACAAAATCTCTACCTGCAGCAGGCAGGGGCTTTGACATTTTGATTTATCATTGTTAAATCGATTCTTAGTGTGCTGCCTCAGAAATAAATCTATATAATGTGTCATTCCGGACTTGATCCGGAATCCAGTCTTTTGAATCTGGATTCCCGCTGGAGTTTATCCCGTACTTGATACGGGGCGGGAATGACCTCTCTCAGATTATTGGGAAGTAATTGTTGAGACACTACGCTGAAAGAGCAGGGGACGAAATTATTTCATGAAACTTAAATCACTGGAGATGACCGGATTCAAATCCTTTGTGGACCGGCTCCATCTTTCCTTTCCGGAAGGGGTGACGACGATCGTTGGGCCGAACGGCTGCGGGAAGTCGAACATCGTCGATGCCATCCTCTGGGTCATTGGCGAACGAAGCGCCAAACATTTGCGGGGAAAGTTGATGGAGGATGTCATTTTCGGGGGAACGGACGGAAGAAAACCCCTGGGGATGGCGGAGGTGAGCCTCAGCTTCTCCAATGAGGATGGGTCAGCTCCCATCGAATTCCAGCAGTATAGTGAGATCACCATCACCCGCAGGCTCTTCCGATCCGGAGAGAGTGAATTCCTGATCA
>JASEHH010000046.1 GCA_030017685.1 Thermodesulfobacteriota bacterium
CGCTCCTCAAAATTGGGAATATCTTTGGGAAATTTATCGCTCGTGACGACAATCTGTTTTCGCGCCTCATAAAGGGAGTTGAAGGTGTGGAAAAATTCTGCCTGGGTTCTCTCTTTTCCGGCAATGAACTGGATGTCGTCGATCAGCAGAATGTCCATCCGTCGATATTTATTTCTGAACTCCTCCATCTTCTCAAAACGGATCGAATTGATCATCTCGTTGGTGAATTCCTCGGCCGAGGTGTAACAGATCTTCTTCGCATCGGGAATAATGCGATGCTGGAAGATATGGTTTCCGATCGCATGGAGGAGATGGGTCTTTCCCAACCCCACGCCTCCGTAAATGAAGAGAGGATTGTAATTCTTGGCCGGCAAATTGGCCACAGCCAAACAGGCGGCATTGGCGAACTGATTGCTCGCTCCCACCACAAAATTATCAAAGGAATATTTGGGATTAAAAGGAGCCTTAAGGGCATGAAGGACCTGTGGGACATGATTTTCCCGAGGAGAGGGTGTTGAACCCTTTCCCTCCGCCCCGCGGGAAGCGGGGTCATTTTTGATTCTGAATTGGAGATGAAAGGACTTCTGGGTCAGACAGGAGAAGACCTCTTTCATATGGCTCAAATAATGTTCATGGATCCATTCCCTGAAGAAACGGTTCGGCACTTCCATCTCAACCCTTTCACCATCCATCGAAAGGAGTTGAATGGGCTTGATCCAGATATCGAAATTCTGCGGGCCAATCCTCTCTTTTAGAGTATCGGTCACCTTAGACCATAGATCGTCCATGGACTTGACCTTGAGAGCAGCAGATATGACACGAAGATAATTTATGGAATGGACAGACCAGACCAAGAAAGAAAAACTTCTTCATTTTTAATGGGTTACCAAGCTCTTTTCACAATGTTTCCACAATTGTGGATAAATGAATTTAAAAGAGTTTGAGGGGAAATGACCTGAGGATTAAACTTTCTTTATCAAACCAGTATACCATTAACCCCATTTCAAAAAAAATTCAAGTATTTTTTTTGACTGAATATAACCCCCTCGTTTAAAGACTCAGAAAAGGGTCGGGAGGTTCTTCTAAAAAACCTTGAACCCCATCCTCTCACTCCTTCTCGGCCAGTTTGGCCACAGCCACAACCCGTTCCCCTTCCTCGATCGTGATCAGCCTAACCCCCTGCGTGCTCCTTCCCTGGACTGGGATATCGGCGGCTCTCAAACGGATGATCTTTCCCTTATTTGAGATGATCATCAATTCGTCCTCATCCGTGATGGACTTTACGCCCACCACATCGCCTGTCTTCTTGGTCCTCTTCACGGTAAAGATGCCCGATCCTCCCCTGTTCTGGGTCCGGTATTCCGATGCCTGAGACCTCTTCCCGTAACCGTGTTCTGTGACCGTCAAAAGGGGGGTATGTGGAAGGACGACCTCCATGCCCACCACCTCATCCCCTTTCGAGAGCCGGATCCCACGGATGCCACGGGCGGTGCGGCCCATCTCCCTGATCTGATTTTCGGAGAAATGGATGGCCTTACCCATTTTCGTCCCGATGAAAAGGTAGCGGTCGCCATCAGTCAATTTTGTGGAGATGAGTTCATCCCCTTCATCGAGGCCGAGAGCGATGATGCCTCCTGCCCTGGGGTTGCTGTAAGCCTCGAGTGCGGTCTTCTTGATCGTCCCCTTTTTCGTGATGAAGGTGATGAACTTACCGGGTGAAAAATCTTTGAGGGAGAGAATAGCGGTCACCTTCTCCTCGGGGCTGAGATTGAGGAGGTTGATGATGGCTTTTCCACGGGTGATGCGTCCGGCCTGAGGGACCTCATGGACCTTCTTCCAGAAGATCTTTCCGGCATCGGTGAAGAAAAGGAGGTAGTCATGGGTGGATGCGATGAAGAGGTCTTCGACAAAATCCTCCTCCTTCACGTTGATCCCCATCTTCCCCTTCCCGCCGCGATGCTGGCTCCGGTAGAGGCTGATGGGATTTCTCTTGATATATCCCGTATGGGTGATCGTTACGACCATATCCTCTTCAGCAATGAGGTCTTCGATCTTAATCTCCGGAGCGACGTCCACAATTTCAGTATGTCTCTCGTCTCCATAAGCGTCCCTGATCGAAACGAGTTCCTCCTTGATCACATTGAGCATCAGCCGCTCGCTCGCGAGAATGTCCTTGAGGCGGTTGATCAGCTTGATCATCTCCTCATACTCTTCGACGATCTTCCGCTGCTCCAGATTGGTGAGGCGCTGGAGCCTCATGTCGAGAATGGCCTGTGCTTGTTCTTCGGACAGGTCGAACCGATCCATCAACCGCTCCCTGGCCTCCTTGGGAGCCTTGGAGGCCTTGATCGTGGCGATGATGGCGTCGATCTGGTCGATCGCCTTTTTAAGGCCTTCAAGGATATGAGCCCTCGCCTCCGCCTTCTTCAACTCGAAGAGCGACCTCCGGGTCACCACCTCTCTCCGGTGCTGGAGGAAGAGATGAAGCATCTCTTTGAGGGAGAGGAGCTTCGGCTGATTCTGATGGATGGCAAGGAGGATGATGCCAAAGGAGGTCTGCATCTGTGTATGCTTATAGAGCTGGTTGAGGATGACCTCAGGGACCTCGTTGCGTTTCAGTTCGATAGCCACCCTCATGCCCTCGCGGTCCGATTCGTCCCGGACAGCGGAGATGCCTTCGATCACCTTTTCCTGAGCCAGCTCTGCGATCTTCTCGATCAGTTTCGCCTTATTCGTTTGATAGGGAAGTTCGGTGATGATGATGCTCTCCTTCTCCCCCTTTCTGTCCCTCTCGATGATGGCCCTGGCCCGAAGCTGGATGACGCCCTTCCCTGTCTCATAGGCCGCCTTGATGCCTTCCTGGCCGTAGATGAAACCCCCGGTGGGAAAATCAGGCCCGGGGATGTGGGACATCAACTCGCCGGAAGAGATCTCCGGGTTGCCGATGAGGGCGATCAGTCCGTTAATCGTTTCAATCAGATTGTGGGGAGGGATATTGGTGGCCATTCCCACTGCGATACCCGAAGAGCCATTCACAAGGAGATTTGGAAATTTGGAAGGAAGAACAGAGGGTTCGAGCAGGGATTCATCGTAATTCGGAACAACCTCGACGGTCTCCTTGTCGATATCGGCTAACAGTTCGCCGGTGAGTTTGGCCATGCGGATTTCGGTATACCGCATGGCTGCCGGAGGGTCGCCGTCAACCGAACCGAAGTTTCCCTGTCCATCGATCAGGGTATAACGGAGCGAAAAGTCCTGCGCCATCCGGACGATGGAGTCATAGACAGCCATATCTCCATGGGGATGGTATTTTCCAATGACATCGCCGACGATCCTGGCCGATTTTTTGTAGGGCTTGTCCCAGTCGTTATTCAATTCGTTCATCGCATAAAGGATGCGCCGGTGGACGGGCTTGAGGCCGTCTCGCACATCCGGAAGGGCCCGGCCGACGATGACGCTCATCGCATAGTCCATATAGGACTTCTTCATCTCGTCTTCGATATTGACGGGGATGGCTATCTGATATTCGTTCATGGTCGCCCCTGAAATAATCAACGGATTTTATTAAAAAACTTAATATAATTGGGCCTCATCTGTCAACAGAATTTCGAGCCAGCCTTGACAATTGAGAAGAAATATGGTTTATTCAAAAAGCTTAATCATTTCAAAAAACAAGACATTTTAACAAAGAGGGGTTCGATGAAGAGAACTTACCAGCCGAGCAATGTCAGACGAAAGAGAACCCATGGTTTTCTCGAGAGGATGTCCACCCGAAGTGGTCGCAATGTCCTGAAGCGAAGGAGGGCCAAGGGGAGGAAAAGGCTGACCGTTTAGTGAAAGGGTCGTTCAGGTTCACTAAAAAGGAGAGGATCGCCCTTCCCCAGGATTTCAGAAGGGTGATGAAGTCAGGAAGGAGGCTCACCTCAAAGCATTACATCCTCTTTCTCCAGGAAAACGAGAGAGGGTTTCATCGATTGGGCATCGTCGTAAAGAAGGAGATCGGTCCAGCGAGCCTCAGAAATAGAATGAAGCGTTATCTCCGGGAGTTCTTTCGCCTGAATAAACAACAGATTAAAGGGTCGTTGGATATGATCATCCTGGTAAAGAAGGGAAACCTTCCTGACCAATACAGGGAGACCGAAGAAGAATTAAGAAGGGTCTTGTTATGATGGAAAAAATGGTTATTAGAATTCTAAGGGGAGCGTTATTGACCCTGATCCATATCTATCAACATACCTTCTCGCTCACATTTGGCCCCTGCTGTCGTTTTCACCCTTCCTGTTCCTCTTATGCCATAGAGTCGATCGAGCGTTTCGGAATAGCAGAAGGGATCTGGCTTTCCTTTAAGAGGCTGATCAGATGCCATCCCATCAATCCCGGCGGTTACGATCCCGTTCCAGAAATCAACCCATTCGACTCCCCGGTCTGAAGCACGGGTATGGTCAGGGTTGATACTGAGCGGAGCCTTTTCCCCGTTTTTAAAAACGGGGCTTGGCGCTGTCGAATGTATCGACAAAAATCTTTAGGAAGGAAGATCGGAAAAACCAATGATGGATAAAAGAGCTTTAATAGCGATCGCATTGACATTTTTAGTTATTTTCTTCTGGGGGACCATCCAGTCGAAATTCTTTCCCCAGCCGCCCGACGACCAACCCAAAAAGGAGGTCAAAAAGGAGGAAGTTACCCCTGCGGAGAAGAGGGAGGTAAAGCCCCTAAAAGAAGAACAGCCTGTCTCCAAACCCAGAGTTGTCATTAAGAAAGAAACCTCTGTTGAAACCAAGAACTACCTGGCCGTATTTACTAATGAAGACGCGAACTTGAAACATTTTAAGCTTAAACAATACGAGGATAGGGTAGAAGAATCCTCCGTCACCATAAAACTGATCCGGTTCTTCCAGAACCTCTTCGGCGGCAAACTTGAAGAGCCGAAAAAGCCCAAACCCCTCGATCTTGTGAATACGAATGAGGAGGAAGGACTCCCCTTGAGACTTATCTTTCAGCCCTCCCTTGAGAGTGGGGGATGGGAAGTTGACAAGGAGAAACTTCAGGTCTTGAAAGAAGGAGAAAAAGGAGAAATTGTCTTTTCAAAGAGCTTAGATAACGGCTTGAAATTATTAAAGAAATATAGATTTACTTCGGAAAATAATGTCATCGACATCGAAGTGGAAGTCCAGAACGCCACCTCAAACGAGATCTCTGCCCAACTGGGATTGGAATGGACCGGAAAGGTTGAGCTGGAGAAGTTTGCAGATCATGAAAATAAGGATTTCGGTTTGAAATATGCCTTTATGAAAGATCAGAAAGTGGAGAGAAAGGACCTCGGAGGCGTAGGCGCTGCGGGGTGCACTCCGGGTTGCGGATCCCCGAAGAAGAAGGTCGAACCATTCGAATCGTCGGATCAGGGGGCCATCGGATGGTATGCCTTTGAGGGAGAATATTTCACGGCCCTTCTGGTCCCACCCTCCTCGGAAAAGAATATCTTCCTTAGCGTTAAAGGGAATGATAAGAATATATTAAAGGCTCAATTGGCCACCCCTCCTGTCTCCGTGCCACCCAAGGAGGCGATCCGGACGACCTACAGGATCTATCTGGGCCCCAAAGTGACGAATCCCCTGAAAGAGCTGGGCGTGGGGGCAGAGGGTTTGATCGACTTTGGTTTCTTTACGATCGTGGCAAAACCCCTTCTCTGGTTCCTCAAACTAACCCACAACATCACGAAAAATTTCGGGATCGATATCATCATCCTGAGCATTTTGATTAAAATCATATTCCTTCCATTGACCCAGATTAGTATGAAATCGATGAAGGAGATGCAGAAGGTCCAGCCCGAGATGAACCGGCTCAAGGAGCAGTTCAAGAATGATAAGGCAAGGGTTCAGCAGGAGATTATGCTCCTCTACAAGAGGAGGAAGATAAACCCGATGAGCGGGTGCCTGCCCATGTTGATTCAGATACCGGTCTTCATCGCGCTCTACAATGCACTCCAGAATTCGATCGAGATGAGGCATGCCCCCTTCATCCTCTGGATTATGGACCTCTCTGCAAAAGATCCCATCTATATCACCCCAATTATCATGGGCGCCACCATGGTCCTTCAGCAGAAGATGACTCCCACAGCCGCCGATCCGGCCCAGGCAAGGATTTTTATGCTGATGCCGATTATGTTCACCTTTCTCTTCCTCAATTTTCCCTCCGGTCTGGTCTTGTACTGGATGGTCACCAATATCTTATCGATTGCGCATCAATACTATATGAACAAGAAATGATGAGGTTAGCCTGTTGAAAGAAGAAGTAATCGAGATTGTCAGGCGACTGATGATGGGACTGCTGGAAGTCATGGGAATGAAGACGGAGGTGGAGGCCACCTTAAGAGGGGAAGACCTCTTTCTTGATATCATGGGTGATAAGGAAGGAATCCTGATTGGAAAACATGGCCGTACACTTGAATCCCTTCAGTTTCTTTTCAACCGGATGGTGAATAAACAGTTGAAGGAAGGGGTAAAGGTCTATATCGATGTGAACGGCTATAAAGCGAAAAGGGCCGATTCATTGACGAAAATGGCCGCCCGCCTAGGAGAGAGGGTGAAAAGGGCTGAAAAGGCTCTTACGATCGGCCCCTTCAATTCCCATGACCGTAGAATCATTCATTTGGCTCTAAAGGAAGACCCCGCCCTGGAAACAGAAAGCCTTGGGGATGGGGAGATGAAGAGAATCAGGATCATTCCCAAAAGTCAGACCCCTTGAAACAGATTATCCAAAATTCTTCCAAAAATATTTTACCCGAAGAAGAAGAAACGATTGCAGCCATTTCAACCCCTTTCGGGGAGAGTGGCATCGGCATTGTCCGCATGAGCGGGCCAATGGCCGAGTCCATAGTCAGAAGGTTGTTTAAGCCGAAAAGAGACAAATCCTCCTTTATTTCCCATCGCTTCCATTACGGGGAGATCATCGACCCCAGGAATGGCCATCCTGTTGACGAGGTTCTCGTCGTTTTGATGAGAGGCCCAAAGACCTATACCAGAGAAGATATTGTGGAGATCAATTGTCACGGAGGATACCTCGTTCTTCAGAAGGTGTTGGAACTGGTCCTGGCGCAGGGAGCAAGGATGGCCCAACCAGGCGAGTTCACAAAGAGGGCATTTCTTAATGGCAGAATCGATCTCACCCGGGCAGAGGCTGTCATCGACCTGATCAAAGCCAGGACCATGGAAGGCATCGATATTGCGAATCAACAACTGAAGGGTTCGCTCTATAAGGAGATGACCGCTCTCAAAGAATCGCTGATCGAGCATCTCTCTCTAATCGAAGCCCATATCGACTTTCCGGAAGAGGAGATCGAGGCTATCCCTCAGGCTGAAATGAGACAGGATCTCCTTAATAGTGTTCAAAAATTAGAGGAATGGATTTCCACCTATGAAGAGGGAAGGGTATTTCGGGAAGGAATCTCCTGTGCCATTACCGGGAAGACAAATGTGGGGAAGTCAAGCCTCCTCAATGTCTTATTGAAGCAGGAGAGGGCCATCGTCACCCCGATTCCGGGGACGACAAGAGATGTGATCGAGGAGGTTTTGAATATCCATGGCATTCCTGTCCGCTTGATGGATACGGCAGGATTGAGAAAGGCTAAGGATTTCATTGAGCAGGAAGGAGTGAAAAGGGCGAAGGAACGGGTGGCTGATGCCGACCTCATTCTTCTGATCCTTGACGGAAGCAGGGAACTCGACGAGGATGATCTGGAGATCATTCTTGAGATCAAAGAGAAGAAGAAGGTAGTGATCCTTAATAAAAAGGATCTTCCCCTTAAGCTTTCTTTAGAGGAGATTAAGAAGAGATTTCCAGAGGACCCCCTGGTCTCGATTTCAGCCCTTAAGAATGAGGGGGTCATAGATCTGAAAAAGGCCATCTATTCCTCCCTGGTCCATCGGGACATAAGAGTCTCTCCGGAACATTTGATCGTAGCCAATATCCGTCACAAAATAGCACTTACAGAGATCAAGGAGAACCTTTTGAATGGTCTGAGGGGCCTGGAAGAGGGCGCTTCTCTCGAGTTCATTGCCTTCGAAATCCGATCTGCTCTTGATGCCCTGGGAGAGATGGTGGGAGAAACAACCACCGAAGAGGTATTGAACAGGATCTTTGAACAATTTTGTATTGGTAAATAAAACCTTTTTTATAATCATTCCGAAATCCCTGCTTGCCGCACAGGTGCTTTGGCAGGCGGGCGCATTCCCAAATCCGAATGGTTAGAGTGTTTCACGTGAAACATACCCCGCCACATATCCTCCTCATCAACCCCTGGATAACAGATTTTGCCGCCTATAATTTCTGGATTAAACCTCTCGGCCTTCTTTATATTGCCGGCGTTTTGAGGGAGAGAGGTTTTCGGGTTACCTTGATCGACTGTCACAATTTCTATAGCAAAACTCAGAAGTTTGGGGATGGAAATTTTTTTAAAACAAAGATTGAAAAACCTCTTCCCCTTAAATCCATTCCAAGAAATTACTGCCAGTATGGAATTCCCGAAGAAATGCTGTTGAAAAGGTTCTCATTGCTTGAAGAAAAACCGGACCTCATCGGCATCACATCGGGGATGACCTACTGGTATCCATGTGTCTTTAAACTTATTGAAATTACTAAGAATTTCTTTAAAGACGTTCCCTTAATTCTTGGAGGAATTTACGCTACCATTTGCCATGAGCACGCCCAAAAATATTCAGGAGCTGATATTGTGTTCAATGGTAGAGGTGAGTTAGAAGTCTTGAAGTTGGTTTCAGATCTAATCAATAAAGAACTCATAACTCAAAACTCAAAACTCTCAATTGATCATTTGCCCTATCCCGCTTTTGACCTCTATCCCCACCTGGATTATGTCTGTATCACAACAACGCGTGGTTGCCCTTTTCGTTGTGCATATTGCGCCTCCCACATTCTGTCAAAAGGGTTTGTGAGAAGGGATCCCTTAAAAGTAGTAGATGAGATTGAGCACTGGACAACTCAATTTCATATTAATAATATTGCCTTCAATGACGATGGACTTCTCGTCGAGCCCTCAAACCATTTCATTCCAATGATGAAAGGGGTCATAAGAAGAGGCATCCAGTGCAATTTCCACGCCCCCAATGCCCTGCATATCAGGGAGATGGACGAGGAGGTGGCTGAACTTCTTTTTAGGGGCGGATTCAGAACAATTCGCCTCGGTTTTGAGACATCAAATGAAGAAGTTCAAATTGAGACCGGCGGGAAGGTGAATAATCAAGAATTTCAAAGAGCTATCAAATACTTAAAAAGGGCAGGGTATTCAGGTCAGGAAATCGGTGTCTATATCATGGCTGGATTGCCTGGCCAGAGGGTAGGGGAGGTTGAAGAGAGACTTGCCTTTGTTAAGGAAACTGGTGCAAAACCTATCCTCGTGGAATACTCGCCCATCCCTCATACCCCTCTCTTTGAAAAAGCCAAGAAGTCTTCGCAATTCGATCTCGAAAACGAACCTCTATACCATAACAATTCCATCCTTCCCTGCCAGTGGGATGGATTCACTCTATCAGATTTGAGGAGGTTGAAGGAGAGCATAAAGAGGGGGTAATTAAATGAAGCCATATGAAATCGTCAAAGATATTTTTATGGTGGGAGGGCCTGATATAACGGATAGTCGGGATGGATGCGTTTATCTGATCAATTTGGGCGAATTGATCCTGATCGATACAGGGGCGGGTTGGAGCGTTGAGAAGATTATTAATAATGTTCAAAGTTTCGGGTTAAACTGCAAGAACCTGAATAAGATTCTTCTCACCCATTGCCATATTGATCATATTGGAGGAGTACCGGAATTAAAAAAGAGGTTTGGATCTGCAATCTATATTCACACACTCGATGCCCTGCCTGTAGAAAACGGGGATAAAGTTTTAACGGCGGCCAGTTGGTATCAGACCACTTTTCCACCCACTCCGGTTGATGTAAAATTCAATGCTCCCGAGGAGGTATTGATGATCGATGGACAGAAGATCATCTGCCTGCATACGCCTGGCCATACACCGGGATCAATCTGTATCTATTTGGACCGAGACGGCAAGAGAGTCCTCTTTGCTCAGGATCTACATGGACCTTTACTTGAAGAATTTGGCTCCAATCTCGAAGATTGGGCCCGTTCAACAAAGAAATTACTCGATCTCGACGCCGATATCCTCTGCGAAGGCCACTTCGGAATTTACAAAACAAAGAAGGACGTGAAAAATTACATCCTCTCCTACCGCCGCCAATATGACGTTGAATAACCCAACCCCATTGCAAACGTTCCCCTTTTGCAAATGGGAAGGTGTGAAAAAATTGCATTTCCAGAATGGCCTTCGTTCCGGCCCGCATGGGTGGGGGGATTGGAGAAGCTTTAGGGCGGAACATCTGATGTTAAACTATATTGTCTAAATCTGGATAATAGCTCTGTATTACCGAAAACGAAGGTTACCCATAACATCTAATGACCCGCGTTCTAAAGCTTGGACAAGACACTCATCCATGTGGGCCGAGGCACAGGGTACCAATTTTTTTACAGCTTCTTGGGATTAAGGGGTATACAAAAAATATTCTTGACAAAAGAGTATTTATATTATAGTCTTTTCTTGAGAGTATAATAATGGTGAGTTTATATGGCAAAATATCTGAAGAAAGTTCAAGTGTTACTGACCGAACAACAGTTGAAAGACCTCGAAGAGATTGCCTCAAAGAATCATAAAAAGCTCGGCACCCTCGTCCGCGAAGCTATCGAAGAGTACCACCTCAAGAAAAAGAAACAACAGGAGATTGCCGAAGCCGTGGACCGGCTCCTATCACTTCCTGAAATTCCAGCCCCAGAAGATTATCAGAAATGGGAAGCCGAATATCTTGAGGGGAAGTATTCATGTCGATAAGTGCGCCGCGTGTCTTGTTTATCGATGCCAATCTGATCATGTATTCCATCGGCAGCCCTCATCCCCTTCGTGAACCCTGCAAAAAATTCCTTGAAAAAATCAAGTCTCGAGAAATTCTCGGCGTAACGAATACAGAAGTCCTCCAGGAAATCCTCTATCGGTATTTCTCAATAGAAAGAAGAACCCTCGGAGAAATCGCCTATCAATCGATGATCGAATTCTGCACAGATATTTTTCCAGTAAGGGTTGTGGACACAGATAAGGCCCTTGAGATTTTAAAAAGAGTCAACGGAATCACATCCCGGGATGCGGTCCATGCCGCCACCATGATCCATAACGGAATAAAAGAGATCATCTCCACTGATCCTCACTTCGACCTCATTCAAGAAATCAAAAGAATCGACCCAATAAAACTTAGTTGAGTCGAGCCGATCCTTTTTGGATTCTTTAAAACAAAGAAGAAGTGAAAGATTACATCCTCTCCCTCCGCCGCCATATGGCGTGGATTGAGTAGATGTGTAATAACAGAGTTAAAGAATTTTTATTATAAATGATACTCAAAAAATGGAGGAGAACGAATGATGGGACAACCAGGAAAGCGCGTCAAACGTGACGTTGAGAGAAACTATCCTCGCCGACAGTTCGTGGCGAAACTTCGCCGTCTCGCAGATTGCATTGAGAAAGGGAAACGCTTCCAGATCCAGGTTGCGGGCGAGCGCGTTTCGGTTCCTGCTTCAGCGGTTATCAATATTGAGCACGAGCGCGGCTCTTCGGGAGAAGAGATTGAGTTCCAAATGAAGTGGTCACAGGACACTTAGGGATTGATTCTCGTTATGAATCTCCTAACGCCTGTATGCAGGTGGCTGCTTATAGCCGTCACTGAATTTGATCGTTGAGCAAACCATAAAGGAGTCGAATACGAGAAATGGCACTCATTGGCAGCAAGATTGCAATCTTGGCCATCTGCCTATTTTTTAGCGGCATCGGATGCAGGAGTGATGATGCAAGGCCGCTTGATCCTGTCGTTCCGGCAATCTCGCTGGATGAGCTTTCGACAGCGCCAGAGGTTATTGAGGTGGCTCGCTACCGATATGTTCTTCAGACGTATCTTTGGCGAGATTTAATGCCGATTTCACCGCTTGATGGCCATCCGCTGATCGCGCTGATTCGAGTCGTTGAGAGGGATTTGAAAACGATTCCAGAAGGTGTGAAGCTCAACTATCTTTGGGTAATCAACAGGAAAGAAGTTTGGGCAACGACTTTTTCGGACGAGCCGCGTCCACCCACTCCGAGCTATATGCTGGAACGAGTTGGGCGGGGTGGGCCGAAGTGGGGACCTCATATACAAGTTAATGTGGTTGTAGGATTGCGTATGGAATCGGGGAAGCTTCGTTTATTGCGCGCGGCGGATCAATGGATCCATCGGACAGACTAATGGGGACGGAATTGGGGAGGGTTCTCAAGTTTATTTTTAGGGGCGGATGGAGGTGTAGCCATGTCCAGCACAGCAAGCCGTGTGGCATTGGTGAAAACAGATGATAGGAAGAACGGGGTAAAGACATCTTTGAAAACCTTTGATATTAATCCAGTCAAAGGGAAAGATGTCCTGATCAAGCCCAATTTCAACACAGCAGATCTTACACCAGGCTCCACGCACAATGATACATTGGTGGCATTAGTGGAAACGATGTGGGAGATGGGTGCAAGGTCGATCAGCCTCGGAGAGAGAAGCTATCCCTTGACCCATGAGGTGATGGAGAAAAAAGGGATTTTGCCCGTTCTTGATAAATTGAATGTAAAGGTCATTGATTTTGATAATCTTGAGGACGAGGATTGGGTGTTATTCAAACCCAAGAAGAGCCACTGGCCGAACGGGTTTAAGATTGCACGGCCCATTCTTGATGCAGAGTGCCTCATTTCCACATGCTGCCTGAAGACCCATCAGTTTGGAGGAATCTTCACTCTGTCGTTGAAGCTCCATGTCGGTGTTATTCCAACCTCCCGTCATGGATACGATTACATGCGGGAGCTTCACAGTTCTCTCCATCAACGAAAGATGATTGCTGAGATCAACGAACCTTTTAAACCTGCCCTTGTCATCCTTGACGGAATCAATGCCTTTGTGGACGGGGGTCCCATGACTGGAAAGCGTGCAAAAGGGGAGGTCTTCCTTGCCTCTCAGGATCGGGTGGCGATGGATGCCGTTGGAGTTGCCATTTTAAAATTTCTCGGAAGCAACGAGAGTATTATGAAACCGAAGATCTTTGATCAGGAGCAGATTGCAAGGGCCGTGGAACTTGGCTTGGGGGCATCGTCTCCCTCAGAGATCGAGGTGATTCCTGCCGATGAAAAAAGCTAGGACTATAGGGATCGTGTTTTAGAGATATTGAAGAAAGGATGAAAAGAAGACCTTTAAACATGGGATATTATGACGCTCATATTCATTTTTTTTATGACTGTTCTTTAGACGAGCTCCGGCAAAAGATAGGCCTTTTGGAAAAGGTGGGTCTTGCAGGGATAAATATATTAGTGATCAGTGAATTCCCGGGCGAGAGGGAAACCTACCTGAACATGATACCCGGAGCCTATCATTCCCATGTCACCCGGGAGGCTCTTGAAAATCAGAAAGACCCGTTTGCGGTTTTCAGCTTACCTCCTCACCTAAAGATGGTTCCCTTTTTAGACGCCCGCTTTATGGAAGATCATATTGAAGAGAAAATTAAGATGTACAGGAAGAGAGGGTTTAAAGGTCTTAAACTGCTTTATGTTCCGGAGGAAGATAGGACCTTAAACATCGGCGGCATGGAAAAGACCTTTGGCCGAACATGCAAGCAGTCGGAGAAAATTACATCATCAATCATCGAACAGGCATCCTTTCACGGGATGCCCATCCTCATGCATGTCGATTTGAGAAGATATGGAAATTTTGTTGAAGAGATGATCAAGAGTCACCCGAGGACCCATTTTAATATCCCCCATTTCGGATTTTCACGAAAAGCCATGTCCCTGCTGTTGGATAAATACCCAAATTGCTACACGGATATGTCCTCTTTAATATCCTTTATGGAAAAAGAGCCGGCCGCCTATAAGAGTTTTATCCAGCAGTATCAGGATCGGGTTCTTTTCGGCAGTGACGCAGTGATCGGTGAGCCGGAAACTGTCCTCTCGGCGCTTCAATTTATGAAGCGATTTCTTGAAGACATGGAGATCTTCGATAAGTTATCAAATAAAAATTACAAGAGTTACATGGCCCATGGATCATCGTCTTAACATCCATTTGATCAGAAGCAGGAAGAGGAGAAAAACGCTCTCTCTCCGAATTAAAGAAGACGGGGGGGTCGTTCTCTCTGTTCCTTATCATACGCCGAAAGGGGAGATAGAGAGGTTTATTAAGGAAAAAGAGTCCTGGGTCATTAAAAAAGTTACAGAAAAAGATAGATCGATCAAAGAAACCCAAAAGGCGTTTATCCCCGGAGAGAAATTTTTATATTTAGGAGAATCGTATCCATTGGAAATCCGGGAATCAGACCATCGGGAGCCCTCCCTGAAATTATCTTTTGGGAAATTCATCCTTGGTCAGGACCATATCGAAGAGGCAAGGGATCTTTTTGTCCGGTGGTATAAAGAGGAGGCTAAAGAGGCGATTGCCAGAAGAGTGGACTATTACAGCCACAGACTGCATCTCTTTCCAAGGGGGATCAGGATAACAAGCGCCCAATCCCGGTGGGGTTCCTGTTCGCGAGATAATCGGTTATCTTTCAGCTGGAGAATGATCATGGCGCCCCTGAACGTCATCGATTATATACTGATTCATGAACTGGCGCATATCAAAGAAAAAAATCATTCCAGGAGATTTTGGGGATACTTAGAGTCGATTCTCCCCGATTACAGGGAACAACGGCTGTGGTTAAAAGAGAATGGACCTCGATTAAAGTTTTATTAACGGTCTCAAAATGGTCCATACATTGATGCTGCTGACATAAGGATTCATAACCCCACCTAACCTCCCCTTATTTTAGAGACCGTGTCATAATCGTAGACAAGGGGGGCGAGACAGTCAGGTTCCAAAGTTTTAGAATGCGGATTTTTTAAATGATGGGGAATGGTCGCTTGTATAAAATTGAATGCTCTCGTATGCTTGGCACGACTGAATCTGAACGACAAAAGGTTACCGCCCTAAACCTTTTCCACCCGACCGCCTCTCCCCCCTTGTTAAAAAGTTGGTTTTTTCATATTACGACACAGTCTCTTAAGGGGAGGAATAACTCCCCTTCATCCCCCCTTAATTTAAGGGGGGAGAGAGGGGGGTTATCGAACAGGGTGTCCATTCTATTATGAGACTGTAAATAACTTCATAAGGCTGACAAGTTATTCATAGGAGGACAGAGATGATGGATTCGCAGGAAGTCAAAAGAATGACCAGGGAGTTAGGGGCGGATCTGGTAGGGATCGCTTCTGTTCAGAGGTTTGAATCTGCGCCGGAGGGGTTCAAGCCGGCGGATGTCCTTCCAAGCGCAAAATCAGCGATCGCCTATGCCAAACGCTTCCCCCAAAGCGTATTCTCTACAGAGAGTCCCGTGCCCTACACATTTGCGAGTTCCGTCACCCTGCAGGAAGTCTTCAGGGTGGCCTATGGACTGGTCCTGCGTTTGGAAGATCATGGCGTGACTGCGGTTCCCATCCCAAGCGAACCCTATGAGCACTGGGATGAGGAGAAACGGGAGGGCAGGGGCCTGATGTCTCTCAAGCACATCGGTTACCTTGCTGGCCTGGGGGTCCTGGGCAGGAATACCCTTCTGACGAATGATCAATATGGCAACCAGATCACCCTGGGTGCGGTGCTGGTTGATATTCCACTTAAAGAAGACCCCATAGCCGAATACTCATTTTGTGGAGATGATTGCAAGATATGCCTGGGCAACTGTCCTGCGGGCGCCCTTGACGGGATAACGGTTAACCAGAAGAAATGCAGAGAGGGGTCGCAATCGGTAACAAAGAAGGGATACTTCCTTTACACCTGTAACCTCTGCCGAAATATCTGTCCGAGTAGAACCGGAATCAAATAAGAGAGCACACCAAAACTACTTTGTGCTCTCCTGATCAGAGATTTCGATACTTTTTCATCAGAAATCTCAATAAAATGATCTCAATAAAATGATTTGACTTTAAAAAGGAATTTATGTAAATTTGGGGTCGTTTGGGCGTTTCCGAAAAGGGCATCGATAGAAAGAAAATCATAAACGGGAGAGGGGGTGAATAAAGAAGTTTAGAGTTAAGAGTGATGAGTTGAGAGTTAATTTTTAAAAGTAATCATTTGGATTCTGAGAGGAGGAATGAAGATGATGAAGGAAGTCAGAAGAAAAGGAATTTCAGGATTTGTCGTTTTGCTTGCCCTAAGTTTTTTCTTTTACCTTTCCGTGGGGTTAATGGAAAGCTCATTTGCCCAGACCAAGCCGGCAGAGGTGAAGGCGAAACCAGCGGAAAAACCAAAGCCGGCAGTTGCAAAACCTAAACCCAAGCCAGCCGTTCCCCAGAAATTGATCGTCGCTTCGGGAACGGATGCCCTTACCATGGATACACACTTTGCATTGGATGCCCCAACCTTTACCATTCTGGACCATATGGTGGAATCGCTTCTTGAACTTACCACGAAAGGCGAGATTGTGCCGAGGCTGGCTGAGAAGTGGGAGGTTTCAGCCGATGCGACGGAATTTACCCTGAAGTTGAGAAAAGGAATTAAATTTCATGATGGCGCCCCATTTAACGCAGAGGCGGTAAAGGTCACCTTTGATCGCCTTCTCGATCCCAAGGTTGCCATCCGCTACAGATTTTTAGTGGCGCCAATTGCAACGGTGACGGTTGTGGATGAATACACCGTGAAGATGAAGACAAAGATGCCTTTTGCCGCGCTGGTGAGCAACCTGACCCATCAGGCCACTGGAATCCAGAGCCCCGAATCACTCAAGGCATCCTGGGATAAAGCCGTAACAAAGCCGGTCGGGACGGGTGCCTTCATGTTTAAAGAATGGGTTCCTGGAAACAAGTTTGTCATGGCCCGGAATGATAACTATTGGGGAAAGAAAGCACTTCTTGAAGAAGTGACATGGCGTGTCATTCCGGATGACGCCTCCAGGGTGGTTGCACTGGAGACGGGTGAAGTGCAGGTAGCCGTCCGTATTCCACCATTCGATATCCCGCGATTAAAAGCCGATAAAAACCTTGTCGTCCTGAGCGCCGCAAGCGTCAGAACCATCTATCTCGGATTTAACGCTTTGAAAGAACCTTTTCAGGATAAGCGGGTAAGGCAGGCCATCAACTATGCCGTCAATAAAGAGGCCATCGTCAAGCATGTGCTTGGTGGAGTGGGACGTGTTTCCGATGCTGCGATCAGCCCAGGCATCTTTGGCTATGCACCCATTAAAACCTATGAATACAATATCGAAAAAGCCAAGGCCCTGCTGGCAGAAGCAGGTTTTCCCAAAGGATTTGAGACGACCCTTCATCCCGCCGTCGGTCGATATTACATGGATGCCTCGGTTTGCACGGCGGTAGCCGCAGACCTTCTGAAGGTTGGCATCAAGGCGGATATCAAGATGATGGAATGGGGAACCTACCTTCCTTCCATCCTCCGCGAGAAAGATCAAGTCGAGCACAAGATCTACATGCTTGGCTGGGGATGCGTCACAGGCGATGCCGACTACGGACTTTATACTCTTTTCCACTCGAAACAGTGGCCGAAAGTTGGGATGAACGCCTCCTTTTATGGGAATGAGAAGTTGGATCAATTGCTGGATGCGGCACGAAGCACAGCCAATCCAGAAGAACGGAAGAAACTTTACAAAGAAGCCTTGACCCTGATCAACGAGGAGGCCCCCTGGCTCTTCCTCCATAGCGAAGTTCAGATGGTGGGCACCAGAGCCAATGTGAAGGGCATCATTGTTCACCCAACCGAGAGGGTCATTGCCAAAGAGGCATGGATCGAATAACCAAGAAATGTTGTGATAGAAGGGGCTGATTTTTTCTTCAAAATCTGTTAAGAAAAAGGTCAGCCCCTTTTTTTGATAAAAGGTATTTAATCACAGATATGTCCGGTCAGTACATCATCCGAAGACTCCTTATCATGATCCCGGTTCTCCTCGGGATCTCCCTGATCATCTTCACCATCGTCCGGGTGATCCCCGGTGATCCGGCCGTTGTGTTAGCAGGCCCCCATGCCACAAAAGATGTGGTTGATCAGGTGAGGGTTCAATTAGGGTTGGATAAGCATCCGGTTAAACAATACCTTCTTTTTATTGGAAATATTTTTAAAGGAGATCTCGGTAACTCTAACCGGACAGGGCTTCCTGTTACGAAAGAGATCATGGCGAGGTTTCCGAATACCCTTATACTTGCCTTTGCAAGCATTCTGGTCGCAACGATTTTTGGAGTGACGACCGGAATCATCGCAGGGGTGAAACAGAATTCCAAATTCGATTATCTGAGTATGCTCGTCGCCCTCTTCGGACTTTCGATGCCGGTCTTCTGGCTGGGCTTGATGCTCATGCTTCTTTTCTCAATCAAGCTCGGCTGGTTCCCATCAGTGGGAGCGGAGAGTTTCAAACATCTCGTCCTTCCGGCGATCACCCTTGGCGCCAATTCGACAGCAATCATTGCCCGGATGACCCGGTCAAGCATGCTCGAGGTGATCCGGCTGGACTATATTCGAACAGCAAGGGCAAAAGGGCTTTCAGAAAAAGTGGTGATCTCCCGCCATGCCCTGAAAAATGCCCTCATTCCGGTGGTGACGGTGATCGGACTTCAGACCGGCACGCTTCTTGGCGGCGCCGTGCTCACGGAGATCGTTTTTGCCTGGCCAGGAATCGGAAGGCTTTTAGTCGAAGCGATTCTTTCGCGCGACTATCCAATAGTTCAGGGTGTAGTCCTGGTTGTGGCGACGATGTTCATCTTCGTCAATTTGATTGTGGATATTCTCTATTCGGTTCTGGATCCGAGGATCAGGTATCATTGATGACAAATCCGAAGCACGAAATTTGAAATACGAAACAAAATCCGAAATTATAAATTCAAATGTTCCAAGCTTGTTTTGAATTTTGGTTATTTGTTTTTAGAATTTGTTTCGCCTGCCTGCCGCAGGCAGGGATTTCGGATTTCGAATTTCGGATTTGAGATAACTTTCGTTGGTGTTATTCACATAACTTGGGATAATGATGGGTGAGATGAACGAAAAATCAGAGAAACGTGAGAGGGGTCCAGTTTGGGATGTGTTCCGGCGTCTCTCCAAAAGGATAACGGCCATGATGGGACTGGTTATCGTGGTGGTCTTCCTTCTCTCGGCCCTCTTTGCCCCTCTTCTTGCACCTCATGATCCCTATGAACATAGCCTGGCGGATAAGCTCGCTACTCCCTCCTGGGACTATCCCCTGGGAAGGGATGAGCTGGGCAGATGCATCCTCAGCCGGATCATCTACGGCGCACGCATCTCCCTTCTCATCGGACTCATCGTCATCTCGATCGGCATTTTCGTGGGTGTTCCTATCGGTGTTGTCTCCGCCTATTTTGGCGGAAAGGTCGATTTCATCGTCCAGCGGTTTGTCGATACCATGTTGGCCTTTCCTGGAATTCTGCTCGCCCTCTTGCTCATCGCCATGCTTGGGGTGGGGCTTCACAATGTGATGATTGCGGTCGGGATCTCCACGATTCCTATTTATGCGCGGCTGGCAAGGAGTTCCGTGCTTGCCATCAAGTCGAGACAGTTTGTTGAGGCGGCGCGCTCTATCGGTTCGAGCCATCTGAGGATCATCCTCCAGCATCTCATTCCCAATAGCCTCTCTCCCATCATTGTCCAGTCCACCCTTCACATGGCCACGGCCATTCTTTGGGCCGCAGGGCTTGGATTTTTAGGCCTGGGAGTGAGTCCCCCGACAGCGGAATGGGGAGCCATGCTCAACGGAGGAAGGCTCTATATTCGAGTGGCCTATCATGTCGCCACCTTCCCAGGGCTGATGATCTTTGTTACGGTGCTGGGTTTTAATCTTTTAGGGGATGGATTGAGAGATGCCCTGGATCCGAGGTTGAAGACGTAATTGAAGTTCGGAGTTTTGAGTTCGGCCCGCTCCGCAGAGCGGAGCGTGGCCAGGGAGTTCGGAGAGAGTAACAAGAGAGTCACAAGTAAATATGAGTTTGCTTCAGGTCAGGGATTTAAAAACTTATTTCTATACCGATGCCGGTGTGGTTAGGGCCGTGGATGGGGTCTCCTACGATCTGAAGGAAGGGGAGACCCTGGGCCTGGTCGGTGAGAGCGGCTGCGGAAAAAGTGTCAGCGCCCTTTCCATCCTCCGCCTGATCGCCAATCCACCGGGAAAGATCGTTGGCGGGGAGATATTCTTTGAGGGGAAGGACCTCCTGAAGATCTCCGAGAAGGAGATCCGTAACATCCGTGGAAACCACATTGCCATGATCTTTCAGGAGCCGATGACCTCCCTCAATCCTGTTCTCACCATCGGGCTACAGATCGGAGAGGCCCTTGAGCTTCACAGAAATATGAATAAGAAGGAGGCCAGGGAGGAGATTCTAAGGCTCTTAAGGATGGTGGGGATTCCGGATCCCGAAAGACGGATTGGCGACTACCCTCACCAGTTCAGCGGAGGCATGCGTCAGAGGGTGATGATCGCCATGGCTTTGAGCTGCAACCCGAAGCTTCTTATCGCTGATGAACCCACGACCGCGGTGGATGTGACGATCCAGGCGCAGCTTCTCGAAGTGGTGAAGGAGCTTACCTCAAGGCTTGGAACCGCTGTCATGCTCATCACCCATAACCTGGGCGTGGTGGCACGACATGTCAACCGTATGGCAGTCATGTATGCGGGGAGAATCATTGAGCAAGGTCCGGCGGCTGAAGTCTACGCTCATCCGTGGCATCCCTATACCATTGGATTGCTTGCCTCTGTGCCGAGGCTCGATAAGCCCAGGAAGGAGAGACTTGTGCCGATTGACGGGCAACCGCCGAATCTGATCCTCCTTCCTCCGGGATGTTCTTTTATGCCGAGATGTTCGTATCGTATGGAGATATGTTCTAAGGAGAGGCCGGAGCTCAGGCCCGTGGGGGATGGCCACTTCACCGCCTGCTGGGCCAATATGGAAAGATAGAAAAGGTTGAGGTCAAGGTTTAGGTTTAGAGATAATTTTTTCTGAGCCTTAACCTCATCCTAAACCTATTATAAGAGATGGCAAACGATATCCTGATTGAAATTAAAAACCTCTCTATGTATTTCCCCATTACCAAGGGGATCATCCGCCAGCAGAAGATCGCTGAGGTCAAGGCTGTGGATGGTGTCAATTTTTTTATTCGAAAGGGGGAAACCCTCGGCCTCGTGGGTGAAAGCGGTTGTGGTAAGACTACCCTGGGAAGATGTCTCCTCCAGCTCATCCGTCCCACTTCAGGAGAGGTCTATTTCGAAGGTGTGGACCTGTGTACAATGGCATCTGACCATCTCCGGTCGATCCGGCAGAGAATGCAGATCATCTTTCAGGACCCCTTCGACTCCCTGGACCCCAGGATGACAGCCGGAGAGATCGTGGCCGAACCCCTACGGGTCCATACCCGGATCAGAGGCAGGGAGTTGAGGGAGAAGATCGCTGAGCTGTTGAAGATCGTGGGACTGGATCCTTCCATGACAGAGCGCTATCCCCATCAATTCAGCGGAGG
Source organism: Thermodesulfobacteriota bacterium (assembly GCA_030017685.1). Lineage (GTDB taxonomy): Bacteria > Desulfobacterota > BSN033 > BSN033 > UBA1163 > RBG-16-49-23. The sequence continues at coordinate 21,607 of JASEHH010000046.1, forward strand.
TCAGCGTCAGAGACTCGGGATCGCCCGCGCCCTTGCCATCCGGCCCAGTTTTATCGTCTGCGATGAACCCATCTCTGCGCTCGATGTCTCAATCCAGGCACAGATCATCAACCTTCTCGAAGACCTTCAGGGAGAGTTTGATCTCACCTATCTCTTTATCGCCCATGACCTCTCCGTAGTCCGCCACATCAGCCACCGGGTTGCAGTCATGTATCTCGGAAAGATTGTTGAAGTGGCGAATCGGGATGCCCTTTACCGGGTGGCCAAACATCCCTATACCATAGCGCTCCTTTCTGCCGTGCCGATTCCGGACCCGATCGTGGAAGCGTCTCGGGAGCGGATTATCCTCAGAGGAGAGATTCCCAGTCCGATTGCCCTACCGCCTGGCTGCAATTTCCATCCTCGATGTCCCATCGGTGTGGAAATCTGCCAGAAAGAGATTCCATCCCTTCGGGAGATCGAAGAAGGCCACTGGGTCGCCTGCCATCTTGCATAACCCCCGACCCTCATTAACTTTCATAGTTTTCCTGCTAACAAAAGCATTGTGGAATCGTGATAAGTCGTCATTCCCGTGAAAACGGGAATCCAGAGAATTATAACTACTTGAAAATACTGGATTCCTGCTGGAGTTTATCCCGATGAAAATCGGGGCAGGAATGACTGATGATGGGTTTTTCAGACTTTTTACAAGACCATCAAACCTTAATTTAAGAATTAAAGAGATTAAGTCCCTTAACTTCAAATAGTATATTATTTATATTTTTTCATCGACTTTATGTATAAAACCGGTATTTCTAAAAAACCATTGTTTATTTAAATAGTTAGAAGATATTTGAGTAAATTTAGTGAAATAATTGTATAACAAAAAAATTTATTTTAATTAAAAAAGGGGATATATAAAAAGGAGTAGAAGCGTAAAATCTAATTATAACGACAAGTTACAATAAATGATAATTTTGGCACAGGTTATGCTATATATAGGTTGAAAGTCAAAGAGAGGAGGAAACGAAGATGGAAAAAATGGCAAAAGGATTAAAAGTTGGGTTGATGGTAGGGTTAATGAGTCTGGTGGCTTCTCCTGCATTTGCGAGGTCGATCAGCCTGAAGGACGCAGGACCGACTCTCTGGGTCTTTGTTATTATCGGAGCCATCATCATCCTTCTTCAACTGATTCCGGCAGCCATCCTTTTCTTCAGCTTCATCGGAACGGCCACGACCATGGCATTAAAGAAAGAGAAGAAGGTTGAGGAAGAAGTGATGCTTCCTGGGGTCGAGCCTTTGGCAGTGAAAAAGTAACCCGATGGACAAGCGAGAAGAGGTGAAAACCAATGTCTAAGAGCATGAAGAAAATCCTGATTATTCTGAGTCTGGCCCTGATTCTGGCAATCGCATTGGGTTCTCTGGGGGTTGCCTATGCAGGAGGGATCAGGGGAATAGGGCTTCTGGGAGTCTGGTTCTTTTTGACCTTCGGAGTCATCGTTGTTCTGGCACAGGTGATACCTGCGGGGATTCTCCTGACATCTCTTATTAGAGCGGTTTTCACCCCGTATCGGGAGTCAGAAATACCCATCCGGGCGACATAAGACAAGAGGAGGGGCAGCCATGCAAAACAAGAAAATACTCATAGCCTATCAGGATGATTTATGGGTCAGATCGCTTGCCACATATTTCCACGGGCAGGGTTACCGGGTGGAGATAGTAAAAGCCCTGAGTGAGATGATCCGGAAGGTTCAGAACGGCCAACATCAGGTCATTCTTCTCGATGACGAGATTGAGGGGTTGAAGGCTTGTGATATTGTTTCTTTATTAAAGAAAGTCAATTCCAAGATTCAGGTCATCATGATCTCCTCGGAGGAGTCCCTGAGGCTGGTGAGACGGCTTCGGGGGGCGGGGATCTTCTATCAGGCGATGAAGCCGGTTGATATGGAAGAGATCCGCTCTGCCGTGGAGTGTGCCTTTGAGAAGATTGAGAGGGAGAATGAGAAAGAAGGATTCTTCTCCTTTCTCATCCCCAAATTGTCTCCGGCGTAATAAAGAGGCAGGCAAGAAGGTAATCCATGATGTACGGAAAGATTTGGGGACGATACATACAGTAGGAACAGGTAAAGACGTCCCCTATTTCGACTACCGGCCAAGAAGTTCTCTGGCAATGATCACCTTCTCGATCTCCTTGGTTCCTTCCACGATCTCCACGAGCTTGGCATCCCGATAGAGGCGCTCAATCCCATATTCACCCAGATAGCCATATCCGCCGTGAATCTGCACCACCTCATCGATCACCTTGACAGCCACCTCGCCTCCGAACCACTTGGCCATGGAGATGAGTTTGGGATCAATCCTTCCATGATCCACCATCCAGGCGGCCCTATGGCAGAGCGCTCTTGCCGCCTCGATCAGGCTGGCCATCTCGGCCAGTTTGAATTGAATTCCCTGAAAACTGGAGATGGGACTTCCAAACTGTCTTCTCTGTTTCGAATACTGGATCGCCTTATCCAATCCACCCTGGGCAATTCCTACTCCTGAGATGGCCACGGCAATGCGGGTATGGTTAAAGACCGTCATGAGCTGATAAAATCCCTCTCCTTCTTCCTCTCCTACTAAATTCTCTAATGGGACCTTCACTTCTGAAAAATTGATCTCCGCCGTATCCGAAGCCCGCATCCCAAGCTTTCTCTTCAATTTATTGGCCTCGAATCCTTCCCGATTCGTCTCAATGAGAATTGGGCTATGGCGCTTCGACTTTATTTTCTCCCCTTCATTGGTGACGCAGAGGACGACTAAATAGTCGGCAATACTGCCATTGGTAATGAATATTTTGCTCCCATTGATCACATAATGACCATTTACCTTTTGGGCTACGGTTGAGACGGAAGCCACATCGCTTCCGGCATCGGGCTCGGTAATTGCCAATCCCATGATCGCCTCTCCTTTGGGCAGAAGGGGAAGATACTTCTTCTTCTGCTCTTCCCTTCCAGAGAAGAGAATAAATTCCGAGCCTAAAGTGGTGGTGAGAATTGCCCCGCACCCGGCATCCACCCTTGAGAATTCCTCGGTAATCAGGGCATGTTCCAAAAAGCCCAGACCCGCACCTCCATAGGCTTCATCGATAAAGACGCCTACAAATCCGAGGTCGCATGCCTTCTTCCATAACTCCATCGGAAAAGCCTCGTTGAGGTCGCACTCTTCCGCCACCTCCGGAAACGTCTTTTCTGCGAATTCCCGGGCAGCCTTCTGAATATCCTTCTGTTCATCCGTCAGTTCGAAATCCATATTCAAGCTCCTTACACTCTTCCCAGCAATTCCCTCGCAATGGTATTTTTCTCGATCTCCTTCGCCCCTTCATAGATCTCAACGATCTTTGCGTCCCGGTAAAATCGTTCTATATCATATTCGGCGATATAACCATACCCGCCATGAAGCTGGAGGGCATCATTGGTCACCTTGACGCCCACTTCCCCGGCGATATATTTGGCGATGGAAATAAGTTTAGGATCCACTTTCCCGTGATCCACCATCCACCCTGCCTTATAACAAAGGGTCCTGGCGGCCTCAATCCATGTGGCCATCTCAGCGATCTTGAATTGGATGGCTTGAAAGGTGGCGAGGGGTTGACCGAACTGCTTTCTCTTCTTCACATATTGGATGGCCTTATCGAGCGCACCTTGCGCCACACCCACACCCTGGGCTGAAGCAATCACACGATTGATATTAAAGAGTTGCATGATCTGAGAAAAGCCTTCCCCCTCTTTTTCGCCGACCAGATTGTTTTTCGGAACCCTCACATCGCTGAACCGGAGTTCCGCTGTGTCAGAAGCCCGAATTCCCAATTTACCGGTGATCTTTAAAGCTCCAAACCCAGGACGGTCTGTCTCCACAAGGATGACTCCAAACCTCTTCAGCCTTGAGTCTGCTTCAGGATGCGTCAGGCAGAATACAGCGAGATAATTGGCGATACTTCCATTGGTGATGAACTGCTTTGCCCCATTGATCACATAGTGATCACCCTCTCTCCTTGCCAGGGTCAGGATGGACAGGATATCGCTTCCTGCATCAGGCTCAGTGATGGCCGTTCCCATGATCGCCTTTCCATTGGTAAGGGGGGGGAGGTATTTCTTTTTCTGTTCCTCGGTGCCATAGAGTTGAATGAGCTCGGCGCCGAAGGTCGTCAGCAGAACATTTCCACATCCCGGGTCTACCCTCCAGAATTCCTCCATCACCATCGCAAATTCAAGGAAGCCTAATCCAAGGCCCCCGTATTCCTTTTTGATGAAGAGCCCAATAAAGCCCAGTTCACAAGCCTTCTTCCAGAGGTCTCTGGGAAACTCTTCCCGGCGATCATATTCACGAGCAACCCCCGGAAATTCTCCTTCGGCAAACTCCTTTGCAGCCAAGCGGATCTGTTTTTGTCGGTTCGTCAACTCGAAATCCATTTCTTCTCCTTCAACGAAACCCTCAGGCCTTTGAGCATGATTTTTTTTAAAGGTTTCACACGGGCATGACCATCGTCTTCTCCCTATTCATCGACTCCTGAAGCGATATCCGTCATGAAAAGCCACGATAGCCAATTATACATTTAGAATAAATTTGTCAAGAAAAAGTTGAAGTTGGTAAGCCTCTCTTTTCGCGTGATAGAAATCCATGGGAATGCCAAATCCAGAGGGGTAGGCGGGCCAGCGGAGAAAGATTTAGGGCGGCACCGCTTAAAGATGGACCCCAGACGCTCCAAGAACAATAAAAACCTCATTTTCATTGACTACGAAAGTTTCCC
>JASEHH010000146.1 GCA_030017685.1 Thermodesulfobacteriota bacterium
CAACCTCTTGCGCTGATACGCCGCCTCCCCCCACCCCCTGACTCTTCATTGCTGCCCATCCATCCATCTTTCTTTCTTTTTAAGAGATTTTCATTGATAATAAATGCTTTGCCGGGTAAAGATGAAGTAAATTAAGGGGCCAAGTAACCCCACCCAGCCTCCCCTTAAATAAGGGGAGGTGTGGAGGGGTTAATAAAGGTAGGTTATTTTATGCAGGCAGGTAAAAAAGGAGACTTGACCATGAAAGATTCTAAAAAGATCAACGCACATCCTTTCCGGTGGGAACGTTACATTTGGTGGGTGCCAGTGGCATGGACAATGGTTATTCTCGCTTCGCTCCTCTGGAATATGATCCATTTGAGAGAGATGACCCTTAAAATAGCCCACTTGGAGGCAAAGTTATCTTTAGAAAAAGATGTTGTGTACCGAGACTGGATCGGCAAGCATAGTGTGGTTTATGTGGCGGTGACTGAAGAGACTCCGCCCAATCCGTATCTATCTCACATCTCTGAGCGTGATATCACCACGCCTTCAGGAAGAAGGCTGACATTGATGAATCCGGAGTATATGACGCGACAAATATATGATCTTACAAAGAAAAAATATAGCGCTTACATTCGTACCACAAGCCTAAATCCTCTCCGTCCAGAAAATTCCCCGGATCTATGGGAAGCCAAGACTCTGGAAACCATTGAGAGGGAGGAAAAGGATATAAGTTCGGTCGAGAAGATAGAACAAAAAGATTACTTTCGCCTCATGCGTCCACTAATAACGGAGGGGGAATGTCTAAAATGCCATGCGAAGGATGGCTACAAAGAGGGAGATATTCGTGGTGGAATCAGCGTGGCGATCCCCATGGAGCCTCTATGGGCTTTTGAGCGCAGTCAAAAGAAAATGTATGCATTGGTTCACTTCCTGATATGGCTGGTAGGTCTTACGGGAATTGTTATAGGGATGCGGAAAATCAAGGAAAATGAGCGGGTTCGAAGGGAAGCAGAAGAATCTTTACAAGAGGCATATGCTGAAGTGGAACAGAAGGTTGAAGAACGTACCGCAAAGTTGCGCGTGATAAATGAATCTCTGGAAAAAGAGATATCCAAACGAAAGCGGGTAGAGGAAGAGGCCATCAAGCTCCAAAACGCTGTCCATCAGATAGCAGATATCCTCTTTATCACCGACCGAAATGGCAATATTGAATATGTAAACCCATCCTTCGAGAAGATTACAGGATATTGTAGAGAAGAGGCCATCGGAAAGACCCCTCGTATTCTCAAGTCGGGGTTGATGAGCGCTGAGCATTACAAAGATGTATGGAGCACCATCCGATCTGGTAAGGTCCTCCGTGCAGAGGTAACCAATAAGAAGAAAGATGGTGAGATTTTCATCTATGATCAGGCCATTACACCTTTGAAAGACCCTCAGGGGAACATCGCCCACTTTATCTCCACCGGAAGAGATATCACCGAGCAAAAAAGAGCGGAGGAGGAGCTCAAGCGGAACTATGATGTACAGAAGGTGGTGAATTCAGTCCTTCACCTCTCTCTGGAAAATATTCCATTTGAAAAACTCCTGAGACATACATTGGATCTTATCCTTTCTCTCCCATGGCTTTCCTTCGAATCGAGAGGGGCCATCTTTTTTGTTGAAGAGGATCCAGAGATCTTAGTGATGAAAGCCCAAAAAGACCTTGCCGAACCAATACAGAAGAAATGTAATCGAGTTCCTTTTGGGAGATGCCTCTGTGGCCGGGCGGCCCTGACACAGGTGATCCAATTTGCTGATAGTCTCGATGAACGCCATGAGAATGTATATGAGGGGATTACTTCCCATGGTCATCACTGCGTTCCTATCCTGTTCGCCGGGAGGACCCTCGGTGTAATATGTGTCTATTTAAAAGAAGGGCACCACCGTAACCAACAAGAAGAAGATTTTTTAACTGCGATTGCCAATACGTTAGCTGGTATTATCGTTCGGAGGCGTACCGAGGAGGAACTCCGACAATCGCAACAGAAATTTGAAGGGCTGGTCAATTCAACTGATGGTATGATCTGGGAAGCAGATGCAAAGACATTCCGGTTTTCGTTTATGAGCAAACAATCGGAGCGAATTTTGGGCTATCCCGTCAATCTGTGGATTCAAGAACAGACCTTCTGGAGAGACCACATTCATCCTGATGATCGAGACTGGGCGGTCTCCCTTTGCATTACTGCCACTTCAGAAAAAAGACCTCATCAGTTTGAATATCGAATGATCGCTGCTGATGGTCGTATAGTGTGGGTGAGGGATATTGTCACTGTAATCGTTGAGAACGATCAACCCGTCAAGTTACAGGGTATAATGGTGGATATTACTGAACGAAAGCAGCTTGAGGAGCAGCTTCACCAGTCTCAGAAGATGGAGGCCATTGGCAAGCTTGCAGGGGGCATTGCCCATGACTTTAATAACCTTCTAACCGTTATTAAAGGCTACAGTCAACTTTCCCTCCTCGATCTCAAAGAGGACGATCCATTGAAGGGAAACATTGAAGAGATTCAGAGTGCCACAGATCGGGCATCGAATCTCACCCGTCAGATTCTTGCCTTCAGTCGTCGTCAGGTAATGGAAATGGGGGTCTTTGATCTGGACTCCCTTTTGAAGGATTTAGATAAGATGCTCCGCCGACTCATAGGTGAAGATATCGAGATTGTCAGTGTCATGGCCGATGATCTTGGAAGGGTCAAAGCCGACCCCGGGCAGATCGAACAGGTGATCATGAACCTTGGGGTCAATGCGAGGGATGCGATGCCCGGCGGAGGAAAGCTGACCATTGAGACGGCCAATGTGGAGCTGGATGAGGAATATGCCCGTAAACATGTCGCAGTGACTCCGGGTCGTTATGTGATGTTATCGGTGAGCGATACAGGAGTTGGGATGACTCCGGAAGTAAAGGAGAAGATCTTTGAACCCTTCTTTACGACGAAGGAGAGGGGTAAAGGGACAGGGTTGGGTCTTTCGACGGTCTATGGAATTGTGAAACAGAGTGGAGGAAATATCTGGGTTTACAGCGAGCCCGGGAGAGGCACTACCTTTAAGATCTACCTTCCACGGGTTGATGAACCTTTGGATGAGGTGAAGAAGGAGGTGGTGGAAGGAGAGCTTCCGCGGGGGAATGAGACGATTATTGTGGTGGAGGATGAGGAGGAGGTCCGGAGGTTGGCAGTGGAGATTCTCAGGCGCCAGGGTTACAAGGTATTGGAGGCATCTCAAGGGCTTGATGCTTTCCATATCTGTGAGGAGCACGAGTGTCCAATTCATCTACTACTGACCGATGTGGTGATGCCAAGGATGAGCGGTCGTGAGTTAGCAGATCGCGCAGCAGAAATTTATCCGGAGATAAAAGTGCTCTATATGTCTGGTTACACAGATAATGCCATTGTTCGCCATGGTGTATTAGAAAAAGGCATGAATTTCATCCAGAAGCCTTTTACGATGAATGGATTGGTACGAAAAGTGCGTGAGGTACTCGATTTGCCTCAAAAGGTTAAAAAATGAGTCTAAAAGGGGAGTTAAGGATCATATTAACTATAAATATTATGAAAAATAGTGGCAGTATTTTCCCCCGTGAATTATAAAAAAACATTTTGTATATTCCACCCTATACATCGACTTCCCAATACGCTCAATGTTAGCTTTATTAAAAGAACCGGATCAGGAATACTGGCCCGATTGGAAGGCGTAGACGCCTCCACCAGTGCAGCCTGCCATTCAGGTTCTGTGGAACTCTCTCCGGTTCTAAAAGCGATGGGAATCACTCCTGAAGTAGGAATGGGGGCGATCCGTTTCAGCCTCGGCCGGACGACAACTTTTCAAGAATTGGATATGGTAGTTCAACTCCTTAAAAATATCATTCCTCCTTTGCCATAGGGGAAATGTCCCGATGTCTTGCCAGTCGCACTCCATTGATGACTGCATCACAGCCCAAGAGTCGCCTTTGCGATATCTTGTCGGAGCCACTCGGATGTCTTGAAGTGAAGCAATAGACCCCGGGCGTCCCGAAAGAGGCGTTCGACCACATACTCACGGCAATATCCATGTCCTCCATGGACTTGGATCGCCTTGTTGGTGACGTCCACGGCTATCTCGGAGGCAAAAAGCTTTGCTTTGAGCCCATTGATAATTGCAGTATCAGGAAATGAATCAGCCTTGTTTGCACAGTTATTCAAGAGTGCGTCTGCTGCCTCGGTTTCGACTGTCATGTCAGTAATCATAAACTGGACAGCCTGGTGAGCGCCAATGGGTTGCCCCGCTATTATTCTTTCCTTGGCATGCTTGATGGAAAGGTCTGTGGCAGCTTGGGCTATACCAACCGATATAGCAGCAGCTCCGAAAAATCCCCAGCCTATGACTGCCTTTCCGATAACCTGTGTCCCTTCGCCTTCCTTGCCAATCAGATGATCTACTGGCACACGGCAATCGCCAAAGAACATCTCCCTGGAGGAAGTGCTCCTCAGTCCCATCTTATCTTCCGGAAGACCAAAAGATAACCCTGGAGTATCTTTCTCAATGAGCAAAGTGCTCATCCCCTGAGGACCCTTCTCAGGGTCTGTCCTGACGAGAACCAGGTATAGGTCCGCCTCTCCTGCGGAGGTGATAAAGAACTTAGACCCATTCACAAGGTAGATATCGCCATCTTTCTTTGCCTGTGTGGTGATGGCCCCCGCATTACTGCCGCAATCCGGTTCATGGACAGCAAAGGCTCCAAGACCTCTTTTCCTCAATATTTCGAGCGGCCATTTTTTCTTTATTGCTTCGCTACCTGTATATTCGATTGCCTTTTCAACAATAGAGTGAGAGACATAGACCAGAGCAGTTGAGGGACAAGCTTTGGCTATCTCTTTCACCACCGTTGCGAAGCGGACCCGGTCAAATTCAGCGATGCCGAGCCCAAAGAAGCCAGCTTTTCTCAGTTCACAAATGTTTTCCCAGGGAAAACTGCGGTTTTGGTCAATCTCTGACGCATGAGGTGCCAACTTCTCCTTGGCTATCTTCTCAGCGAGTTTTTTAATTTCTTCAACAGATAACTTTTGCATTTTGAACCTCCTTTTGATTAGTTGTGATATCCGGTGATAGGGGCGAGGTCTCGGTTCCCTTTGACCCCACCCCCTTGGCCAGGTGCTACTTAGACTTTTCGGCCTTCTTTTGGTCTTTCTTGACTTTGGTGGTATTTTGTTTCTCTGGAATACAGCCACAGCCGCAAGAGCTCTTCTTCTCGACCATTTCTATCACCTCCTTTCTCCGGGTTGCAGTCACCGCAACGGTTCTCGTTAGAGAGGCAAACCGAGGATTGGGCAACTTAATTAAGCAATTAAGTAAATGCTTAATTATTTATCCAAAAAAATTTCATTTACTGCCTTTGGACTGCATCTCTCTGATCCTCTCCCGGACAATTCTAAGCTCACCCTGTAATTCTCTTTCATATTTCTTCAATAGCTCCGTACTTGAACCGCTCAATTCTTTCTCTTTGAATCTTCCAGTTCCTCCGCATCCGCATGTGCAGACTTCATCCAATATCTGGCGGCAGTTTTCCAGGGCTTCCTCATCTATCGAATAGGGTATCCAATACCCTTTTCTTTCGTTCCTTGCTATCACCGACTAAAGATGGATCCGCCCCCCACCGAAATGCGGACCCATTGAT
>JASEHH010000147.1 GCA_030017685.1 Thermodesulfobacteriota bacterium
GAGATCACCATCACCCGCAGGCTCTTCCGATCCGGAGAGAGTGAATTCCTGATCAACCGGACTCCCTGCCGGTTGAGAGACATCATCGATCTCTTCCTCGACACGGGGATCGGCGTGAACGGATACTCGATTGTTGAACAGGGCCGGGTGGAAAATCTCATCAATGCCAATCCCCAGGACCGGCGTTTTTTAATCGAAGAGGCGGGAGGGATTGCAAAGTATAAGGAACGGAAGAGACTGGCCCTGATGAAGATGGATGCGACCCAGCAGAACCTTCTGAGGATTCAGGACATCATCTCCGAGGTGAAACGGCAGATCGTCACACTGGAACGGCAGGTGAAGCGGGCGGAGGAGTATAAGGCGATGCGGAAGGAAGTCCGGGAGATCGAGCTCCGCTTCGCCCTTCAGGAATATGGCGAACTGTCGGAGAAAGGGGAAGCGGCCCGGGGTTACCTCAAGGCCCTTCGGGAGAGAGAAGCCGTGATCTCCGCTCAGATGGCGGAGAAGGAGGCATCGGTCGAAGGGATGAGGCTGAGAAGTCTGGAGGAAGAAGAGAGACTCCGCGCTCTCCAGCAGGAGATTTACGATCTGAACCAGAGGATTCAGAGGATGGAGAACGAGGTTGAATTCTTCAGGAGGGAGAAGGAGGGCCTTCAGAGGCAGGAGGCCCAGATGCCGGAAGAGATCGGAAAAGGACTTCAAGCCTGGAGAGATGCCCGCAGAGAACGAAGAAGAGCGGAACAGACAAGGAAGGAACTGGAGAAGGGGAGCCGTGAGAATGAAGAGATCGTGAAAGAATGGGAGGTTCTCTACAACGAGTTCAGGGGAACCTTCCTGGAGATTTCAGACCAGTTAGAGGCGGAGAAAGGGAGATTGATCGACACGCTGACCCGGATCACCTCTCTCAGAAACCGTCAATCTCACCTTGAGGAGAGAAGGGAGGATCTTCAGAAACGGATCCGTTCCCATGAAAAAGAGTCCGAAGAGGTGAGAACAGGACTGTCCCGGTTGGAAGAGACCTTATCGAGAGTTGAGAAGGAGAGAGAGGTCAATCTCTCCTTCCAGAGTGCGCTCCAGGAGGAGAAGGAGAGGTGGGCAGGAGAACTTGAAAGATTGAGGGAGGTCTTTCGAATAAGACAATCCGAACAATTTGAGTTGGAAGAGAGACTGAGGCAGGACCGATCTCGATATCTCTCCTTAAAAGAACTTCAGGAGAATTATGAAGGGTTTGAAAAGGGCGTGAAGTCTCTTCTCTTCAAAAAAAGAGAGGGGCAGGAGCAATGGGATCGGATCATTGGGGTGGTGGCCGACATCCTGGAACCCGAACCTCCATACGAGATTCCACTCGAAGCCGTCTTGGGGCAGCGGTTGCAATACCTGATGGTGGCGGATGAGGGAGGGGCGATGGGCGCCATCGAAATCCTCAAAAAGGAGTCCCTGGGTCGAGGAAGTTTCATCCCCGTAGGAGTAAGCGGCAAAAAACAGAAGGAACCGTCTTCGCCATTGGAGTTCGAAGAAGGACCAGCGTCTCTGATGCGGTTCGTCAAAGTGAAGGAGGGATTTTCAGCCATCGCAGAATTTCTGATCGGGGATGTCGGTGTGGTCGATCATCTGGAGAAGGCGCTCAACTGGATGAAGCAAGAAGGAGCATTTGAAACCCTTGTCACCCTGGAAGGGGAGGTGGTGGAACGGACGGGGGTGATCTCCGGAGGAAGCCGTGATCAGGGCATTGGCATCCTGGAGAGAAGGCGGGAGATCAGAGAGTTGGAGAAAAAGATTGAAGGAGAGGAGGAGCGATGCCGTAAAGCCCTTGAAGAGGAGGGGCGGTTTCATCAGGAGATCCTTGAGAGAGAAGTCCGGCTGGAGAATAGGAAGAGAGAGATCCAGGAGAAGGAGATTGAACTCCTCCATCAGGACCGGGATCTGGAAGGGGTAAGAAAGGAGATCGCACAATTCCATCGAAGGGCGGACCTCCTCCGGTTCGAAGGAGAGGAGCTCAGAGGAGAGGAAAAGGAAATTGAAGAGGAGATGAAAACGGTCCTGGATCAAATGGTCAGAGAGGAGGCCGCAAGAAAGGAGAAGGAGGAGGAGCTTCAGTCCCTTAAAAAAACGGTGGAGGAGGTGAGGGAAGGGACCGAAGAATTAGGAGGAAGGATCACGGAGAAGAAGGTCTATCTGGCCTCGGTCGAGGAGAAGCAGAGAGGGATGGAGATTCAGATTCTCAACCTCTCCGAGAATATCAGGACACTGCGTGAGCAGGTCATTCATCGAGTGAGGAGAATCAGGGCCTCGAAGGAGGAAGAGGCTTCGCTTCGTGAAAGAATCGATCAGAGGGAGAAGGAACTGGAAAGACTGGTGGAAACCCACCGGTTGAATGAAGAGGGTCTTTCCTATCAGAGAGAGAAGGTGGAGGCGCTCTCGAATCAATGGAAAGAGGCAGAGGCCTCTTCGAGATATCTCCGTCAGGAGCTGGAAGATATCCGGCAGAAGAGCCATGAGGAGGAGATTCGGGTTTCGGAGGTTCAATTGAAACTCCAGCATCTGCAGGATTCGATGAGAGAGCGTTATGGAGCCACCCTTTCGACATCCATCGGAATGGTTCCCGAGGAATTTTCAAGGGAGGAGGGGTCGAAGCGGCTTGCGGAGCTGAAGGCTGGTCTGGAGGGATTCGGAGAGGTCAACCTCCTCGCCCTTGAGGAATATCAGGAATTGAAACGACGGCATGACTTCCTCACAGAGCAGCAGAACGACCTTCAACAAGCGCTTGATACGCTTAAGAAAGCGATCGTCCGGATCAACCGGACGACGACGAAGCGGTTCTTAGAGACCTTTCAACTTGTCAACGAGAAGTTCAAAGAGGTCTTCGCCCGGCTCTTTAAGGGCGGGCAGGCCAGCCTGATCCTTATGGATGAACAGAACCCATCCACCTCGGGCGTGGATATCATGGCCCAACCACCGGGCAAGAAACTCCAGAACATCGATCTTCTCTCCGGAGGGGAGAAAGCCCTGGTGGCAACCGCTTTACTCTTCGGACTCTTCATGATCAGACCCACGCCCTTCTGCCTGCTCGATGAGATGGATGCACCGCTGGATGATGCGAACATCAACCGTTTCATTGAAATAGTCAGGGAATTCTCAAAGACCTCCCAGTTCATTCTCATCACCCACAACAAGAAGACGATGGAGATGGCCAACACCCTCTACGGGATCACCATGGAGACCCCTGGCGTCTCAAAGGTGGTCTCCGTGCGGTTGAATTAAGGAACCCTGCATTTCGCCTGCCGAAACTCCTTGACATTTGATATATTTTTAGATATCCTCTTTTCGGGTCCAGAGATATGTCCTGTTATTTCTGGAGGTTAAGAAGATTGGATAGCCGGGCCGCTATCTGGAGATGGACTTCAGATATCGGCCTTTTTTGATACGGGAATCATTCAAAATTGGATTGAAATTACTCACGAAAAGGCCTTTCGTTAGGGTGTGAAATTTTTTACTTGCAATTAATTTTTAGATGTGTAAAATGGCTTCGCCCTGTTAAAACTGTCGAAACTCTTATCGTGTTTGAAAGGCATTCCGATTAAGAAAGGGGGTGGTTCAGTCAAGGTCTTAACGAATGGATGTAGAGGATGTTTGCCTATTGCATGAAGGCATGGGCAGAAGTGAGACGAGAGATTTTTTATCCAAGAAAGGGAGGGGAAAATGATGAAAAAATTATTTATCTTTGCCGTTATTATCGGAGTGATTTGTATTGGTTTGCCAATGAGTGGTGTGGCCCAACCCATAAGAGTCGGAGCAGTCATCAACCTCACCGGCCCAGCCTCGACCTGGGGTCAGTTCCATGCCAAAGGCCATACCGACTATACGAAGTATGTCAACGAGGTGAAAGGAGGAGTGGCTGGGAGAAAGATTGATTTGACCATCGTAGATCATGCTTACAAACCTCCCGAAGGGGTGAAACTGGTAAAGAAGTTCTGCGAGGATAAAGTGGATATGATTGCCACCTGGGATGCGGGAACTGGCATCATGATCAAACCCATCATTCAGGAGCATAAGATCCCCACGATCAACTACTCCACCTTCCAGGGACTTCTTAAACCTCCGATCGATTACATCTACATTCCCTTCGGAAGCTATATCCTCGATTCACAAGCGGTCTTAGAGTATATCAAGGCCATCCATAAGGGAAAGGATGCTCCCAAAGTGGGCCTGTTAACCTACAACAACGCTTATGGGAAATCCATTCATGATCCAAGCAAAGATTTTGCTGGCAAGCATAATATCAATATCGTGGGCATCGAGGAATTTCCTCCGCCAACCGTTGACATTACGACGGAGGTGATGCGGTTAAAAGAGAAAGGTGCGGAATATCTTTTCGTTCAGGTCCTTCCAGAGGCTATTATCAGGGCTTTAAAGTCGATGGACCGCATCGGCTATAATGTCCCTGTCTTTGGAACATGGACTGCCACGGACCCCGATTTCTTTAAACTTGGTAAAGATGTCATTCAGAATCGACTCGCCATGCAATTCTGTGGAGTGCTCCCCGGCGATAAAGTGTGGGGGATGAAATTGATGGAGGATCTGATGGCGAGATATAAGACGGTGGACAAATTTGACACCTCCTACTGGGAAGGCGTAGTCGTCGGAATGATCATGGAGAGGGCGATGCATCGAGCCTCTGGATTGTATGGGAAGATCAATGCGGAGACGATCAACAAAGCCATGGAAACTTTCAAGAACGAAGATTTTGGCGGCCTCGTTCCCCTTGTCACCTATACCAAGGATTATCATGAAGGTTCCTTCCTGGGAAGGATTGTACAGATTCACGAGGATGCGACCTATTCGCCGATGACCAATTTCTTCGTTCCCGGAAAGGGAGAGATCAAGGTTTTAAAAACTCTCAAGGCAAAATAAGAACAGGGTTTGAAAGGAAGCTTAGATGAAGGCATTTCGAGGCACACCGAGTATCTATGCCTCTGCTCAGCCCGAGGATCGTCGGGCTGAGCTGGAGGTAAAAAGTGTTACTTTGAACTTTGGGGGGGTGATGGCCCTCCATGATGTCGACCTCACGGTCCATACAGGGGAATTTGTCAGTGTGATTGGCCCCAATGGTGCAGGCAAGACGAGCCTCATGAATTGCATCACGGGTTATTATCATCCACAAAAAGGGGAGATCATTTTCAATGGAGAGGAGATCAAGGGCCGCCACCCCCATGAAATAACAAAGAAGGGAGTTGGACGGACGTATCAGAATATCGAGCTCTTTCCAGGCATGACGGTGCTTTCCAACATGCTTCTGGCGCGGCATCTCTATTGTGACTATGGCTTTGGAGGAGCGGCGTTGTTCTCTCGCTTGGTAAGAAAAAAGGAAGTGGAACACCGCCGGGTTCTGGAAGAGCTGATCGATTTTTTAGAGATGCAACCCATCCGTAAAAAACCGGTGGGTTCCCTGCCTTACGGTTTGCGGAAAAGGGTTGAACTGGGCCGCGCCCTGGCCCTGGAGCCGAAACTCCTGGTGCTGGACGAACCTTTTGCCGGAATGACTCTTGAGGAAAAGGAGGATATGGTCCGCTTTTTACTGGAGCTAAATTCTGCATGGGGTCAGACCGTTATCTTAGTGGAACATGATATGTCCGTGGTGATGAGCATCTCCCAGCGGATCATGGTCTT
>JASEHH010000148.1 GCA_030017685.1 Thermodesulfobacteriota bacterium
AACCGCCAACCCGCTGATTACAAATCAGCAGCTCTACCATTGAGCTACGTGGGCCGTGAGATTAAATTCCAATAACCAAATTCCCTGCCTGCGGCAGGCAGGGAAGCTCCAAATAAGTTCCAATCACCGAATGATCAAACGATGTTCATAAACTTAAAAATAATTTACCATATTTTTTAAGAGGTATCAATTCCTTAAAAAGATGAGGAACAATGGACAATAAACCATTGATTCTGCCTTCTGCCTGCTGCTTACTGCCTTTTCATTCACTTCCTTTTCTCTTCGATTGCTTTTTCCAAAAGCTTGATTCCTTCCTGGGAGGCGTTGATTGATTGTGTCAGAGATTCTCTTGCGGCTTCCGGGTTATGAAAACCATCGCTGTTTTCAGCCGTCCACCATTCCCAGAGAATATGGGCTTTGTCATGATAAGGCCATATCTGTTTCAATTTTTCTTCACCCACTCCCAGGTCTTTCGCCCGGACGTAGGTTTCGATTAACTGACCTAACCAGTACTCGGCTTTTCTGATTTTTCCACGGGTGTAATTCTGGATGGCCTCGACCTGATATTCCGCCTCTTCGTGAGACCAGTATTTATGGCAACGGATGCAGGTGTCTTTTAGCATATACCTCGAACTTCGTTGTCCATGGTAAGTGAAGGTTTTTCCCTTTTTATCCTTCATTTTCGGCATGTGGCAATCTTTGCATTCCACCCCTTTCCGTTCATGTGTGCTTCCCCAGAAGGTTTCGACTTCCGGATGCTGAATTTTTGTCAGGGGCGCTCCAGTGACCGCATGCCTGAAATCCTTGAAACCAATCTCAGCATACCTCTTCTGGAGGTCGAATACATTGACCCATGGGAAGTAGTTGGCTCTCCGATCGTCCATCCCGATGACGGCCCCAGACTTCGGATCAAATCCAGGGTTGCAATTATATTCGACATGGCACTGAGCACATAGAAGGTTGGAGTCCGGCTTGTTCAGAAGGCCAATGGCCCTGAAGGGTTTCCCATCCCGTTGGAATTCGATCTTTGCCATTAACACTTTTTTGCTCTTTTCTTTATCATAAGGATAAGTTCCTTCTCCACGGTCCACAACCGTCTGGATCAGAGCGTCCCGTATCACTCTTGGCTTCGCCGCATGGGGATCATGGCAATGGATGCAACCCATCGGGTTTTTAAGATACTTTTTAGCCATCTCAATGGCGGCCGGATTTCCTCCCCTCTTCAAATCCGTTGCCGGATGGGAATCGCCCATATAGGGCCACTTCAGGATGAAGTCAGTTGTCTTGCAGGTCATGCAGACCGTATTTCCTGCTTTCGCGGTTTGAGGAAGTTCTTTCCCCGTGTCGACTATAACCTCCCAGAGTTTTCCTGACTTCGTAATATCCTTCCAGTTTTTTAATTGGAATCTTCCTCCGTAGGCGCGGTCAACAAGGAAATGGTCGGGCAGCATAAAGATATGGGACCTGGGTTCGTCATGTTCCCTGGTGAATCCGTGCGGCGTCATCAGTTTATCAAAGGTGGGTGACCGGCTTGTGGTCGTGGCCTTCTCAACCTTTGCTTTCGATTTCAGGTTGACCGACATGAGGGTTTCGTATTGAGAAGAATGACACTGGCCACAGAGGGATAGTTCGAGATTTGTTTCAGGCAGTTTTTCGGGGTCCTTGAGATGCTCGGCCAGTTTGCTGTGGCATTTCGCACAGGAGAGAGAGGCGTGTTTGTTTTGAACTTTGAGCGATTTGATCTCTTCATGGCATTGGTAACAGGATGCCTCCTCTTTAGAGATGACTCTCTTCTGAGAATGGGCGGAAGAAAAATAGAAAAATGAAGCAAGGAAAAAGAAAGCCAAAATGAGAAGGACTGTTTTTTTGGACATAAAACCCTCCTTTCCGAGGATGATGATCCTCCTCGTTGGACCCCACCTCTTCGCAAGATAAAGCCTTGCCCTCAAATTGAGAAAGACTATTTTGGTCCTGCCAGCAGGATGAGAATCGTCCACCCAAAGAGGAGGACCATAAAAGTGATGAACTGTCTGACCAATTTGGGATCCATAAGAGCTCCTTCTCTCCATGCAATCAGACAGATTGCCTTTTTTCAGAAGATGGTGTATTGAAAATGTAGATCGATGTCTGTGTCTATTATGAAAAATTTAGGAGATTATTTCAAGAAGGAAAAATTAAGAAAACCTTTAATCATTCCCAATTTGTCGCTCCTGCCCCGTATTATGTACGGGGTAAACTCCGGCGGGAGGTCCAGCAATGTCAAAAACTTATGGATTCCTGCTTTCGCAGGAATGGCGTTTTTAGAGGTAGTCTTAAGATTTGGGCTGATCCTCTTCCTTTCGTTTCTCCTCTTTGCTTTTGATTCCTATGCAGGATCGATCAGGGAAGTCTCCCGGAATATTGAGCGTGTTCAATCGGTTGTCCCTCCTTTTCAGTTCGCTGTGATCGGGGATAGCCGGGACGGAGAAAAAGTCTATACCCGGCTGCTTGAGAAAATCCTTGAGCGGAAGCCCGATTTTATTATCCATCTGGGGGATATGATCGCCAAACCTGATGAAAAAGAGTGGCGACTTTTTTTTGATCTCTCAAGACCAATCACCGTCCCGTTTTTCCCGGTCGCCGGAAACCATGATGTGGGGATGACCTCTCGGGGAGAAGAGATGTACAGGAAGCAGTTCCTTCTCCCGGAAGGGAAAGCCTACTATTCGTTTCGGGCAGGGGGAGGGTTTTTCATCATCCTGGATTCGGAGAAAGGGAAGGGGAGGATTTCGGATGAGCAGTGGCAATGGCTCAGAGAAATTTTGGGATCGTCAAACCATGCTTTTAAACTGGTATTTCTGCACCGCCCCTTATTTCTTCCTGCGGATAGCTTCAAAAGGGGAGGAGGTATGGATAAATACCCGTCCGATCGAGATCAGCTCCATCAGCTCTTCCTGAAGGCGAAGATGAATGCTGTCTTTGCGGGCGACGATCACCGTTATGACAGAAGAGAAAAGGAGGGTATTCTTTATATCATTTCAGGAGGGGGAGGCGCACCCCTCCATCCGTTTAAAGAGAGAGGAGGATATTTTCATTATGTCTGGGTCTCGGTCCAGGCCGACAGGATCGAAGGGGAAGTCGTCGACGTGGAGGGGGAAGTTCGAGACCGGTTTGTCATCAAATGAGGAGAAAGGAGAAGAAGGATGGGATTGGGATTGGCTCTGATCGTGATGGGAGCGCTGATCTTCCTGGATCGGATGGGAACAGGGTATGGATTAAGAGAAGGATGGCCCTGGGTCGTCGTCGCACTTGGAATAGGAGGCCTTTTTCGAAACCGGAGGTCCATTGCTGCGTGGGTGACAACGATCATCGGAATCTTGATCCTGGGGGGAAAATATTACTCCATCCACATTTCGGTCCCTGGTGTGGTCAAAATCTATTTTCTACCGGTTCTTCTGATTGTCATCGGCCTCCTCTGGCTGTTGAGACATAAGAAGGATTGATCAGGATGGCCGGTTGGGAGAAAAAAATCATTATGGAAGAGGGGATAGATTAAGTGGAAAGAAAAGACTGTTTTGGTTCGATTCAAGAGATCACCCTCAAAAATGGACTGACCAAGACCAATGCAAAGCCCGAGTGCCGGACCTGTGACGAGGTCCGGGATTGCCTGCGCTATGGCAAACAGGCGGCGGAAGAGAAACAAGAAAGGGATGAACTGCGGAAACAGAACATGATTGCTCAGATTATCGATATCTCGGTCGTCCTTTCAAATGAGTTCGGGTCCTGTTTGTTGGAGTTTCTAAACAAAATTTACAACTCGTCACTTGGGGCGGTCCTCTTCCGTAACCTTCTTTTATTTTACGAAATTCCGAAAAACCTATTCTCCATGCCCTTGACCATCCCTATCTCCCCCGGCACGCTCGATTTAATTCAGGGGGAAGCCGTGGAAGCAGAGAATCCCACGCGCCTGACAGGGATTCATCAACCAGGAGCTTCAAGAGAAAAATTTTTCATCCGGATCATTTTAATCCAGAGATCCTTCCCAAATAATCGAAAGGCGAATATTGGGCTGATTGCCCACGAAGTTGCCCGGGTCTTTTCTACTGATGAAAATGGCATCCGCCAGATCCATGCGACGCTCAGCGATTCTGAGAAAGCTCTCTTCAAAAAAATGGATGACAGGCAGCGAATGCCATGGCTCTTGGAGAAATGGGGATTTCTGGAGGAACTGGAGGCCCTGAAACAGGAGCTTTCTTCTCTTGAGGCCAAAAGGTAAAGTTAAATATCATCCATAGATGGAATAAACCCGGCCACCACGAGCAGGGTCAATTCTTCATCCCCTGTATTGGTCAATTCGTGATAGTGACCGATGGGGATGTGGATGGAATCCCCGGGTTTCACCTCGCCGATTTCCTCACCCACCTGCATGAGTCCTCTGCCTTTCTGGATGATGTAGATCTCTTCCATGGGGTCCTCATGGCCCAGGAGTTTGTTGCCCGGAGGCACGGAGGCATGGGCGAGAAACATCATGGTCCTCAGGCATTGGGTGGTGAAGATCATATGGGCAATGCCCCCGCCATGAGCCAGGTAGCGGGTTGCCTTCACTTCGGGATGGTCGAGGTTGCGAAGGATCATGGTTGAGTTCCTTTCCATTCTAATTTCTTTAGGAGGTCATTTTTTTACTTACCGACTCCACCTGTTCCTGAGCTTCGGCAATGGTCCGTTCAATTAGTTCCTTGCAGGTGGGTAAATCTTTTATCAAACCGATGGCCTGGCCAATGGGCAAAACTCCGGTTTCTAAATCGCCGTTTTCAATAGAGACCTGCAATCCTTTGAGACTGAGCGCCTGGCGAGCGAGGTCCTGGACACCCCGCTGTTTCAAACCCCCAAGAAAAAGCTTAAACAAGGGAACATCGATCATACGTTTAATGCGGAGGCTGCTTGAGAAGGCCTGAAAGAGTGACGGTCTCCCCTCTGCCATCTTGATGGCTGCCTTATTCTTGAGCCATCTTCCTGGCAAACCATCGATCTTCTCAGAACAAATCGTATCCTCCGCTGTGGCTTTAAGGGAAAGTTCTTTTGTCTTCTGGTGCATGTCGCATTCCTGGGTCAACATAAACCGGGTGCCCATGGAAATGCCATCAGCCCCCAGGACCAAAGCGGCCGCCAATCCCCACCCATCGCAGAAACCACCGGCCGCAATGATTGGAAGCTTTGTTTGGCGGGTGATCAAAGGGATCAATACCAAGGAGCCAACATCCGCTCCATGGGCGGCTGCCTCGTGACCCGTCACCACCAGAGCATCTGCTCCGTCCATCTCTGCCCGACGGGCATGTTTCTCTATGGCCACCGTTGCCAAAACCTTACCCCCATATTCATGGGCCGCCTTGATGATCCAATCCCCTTTTCCCAAAGCAAAATTTATAATCGGGACTTTTTCTTCAAGAGCTACCTCTATATTTTCTCTCGCATTGGGCATGATCAGGGTGGCATTGACCCCGAAGGGCTTATCCGTGAGGGATT
>JASEHH010000149.1 GCA_030017685.1 Thermodesulfobacteriota bacterium
GCTTCGATATATTCGATGAACTTCTTGACATCGACCATCCCCTGAAGCGGAGAGGATTCCATCACGATCCCGCCTTTTTTCTCGCCGGGCATTTTAGGACTGAAGATACCTGGCCGAATCGTTGCGATATATCCTTTAGATTCTCTTAAGGAGACATTGGCGTTGACTTTTCCTCCATAGATGGAGCGGGTGGCTTTTAACCTGCTGCCTTCGAATGAGAGGTCGATGCAATCCGTGGCAAGAGGAAGATCGGTGTTCACAGAGAGACTTGGCGCCAGATCCATTCCGAAGGCCGAGTGGCCTATTAGAAGAAGGCAGGGTTGGTATTTCGAGATGAGGGGGGAAAGTGTCTGTTGATAGAGAATGGAGTTAAAATTTCTAAGATTCTCATCCTCGACAACCAGAACCTTCGATGCTCTTGTAGCCAGGTCTTCGGCAAAGTTTTTCACATCATGGCCCAGGAGGACAGCCGTAAATGATGCCCCCTGCTGATTGGCTAAATGCTCTCCGAGTCCCAGCATCTCATAGGTGATGTCACGGATTTTGCCCTGACGGTGTTCGGCTAATATGAAAATATCGTTCATTGCTTTGCCTCCAAATTAAAGTTTGTCATTCCTGTGAAAACAGGAATCCAGGATTTTGGGTAATTTCCTGCTTTTGCAGGGACTTCATCTGGATTCCCGCGTGCGCGGGAATGACGAAGTAAACACTTTTCACCCTTTTTTCTTCTTAATGATCTCAGTCAACTGCCCTACAACTTCTTCAGGAGTGCCTTTCAGTATTTCTGCCATCTTTCCGGTCGGGGGGAAAGATACCTGATCAATCGTCGCATCAAGAGGTTCATTTGAGGAGAATCCTATCTCCTCCATTCCAACCTCTTTTGTCTCCTTATCCTCAGCCTCCAGGATGGCGGCAAGGGAGACATATTTGGGTTCATTGATTCCTGTCTGAATCGTCAGGACGGCAGGAAGTTTCACCTCTAAGAGTTCTTCGATGCCTCCTTCCAATTCTCTCCGAACTTTTGCTTTTTCATTCTCGATCTCAATATGGGTCACGATGGAAGCGTGGGGAAGACCTAAAATCTGGGCCAGGGAAACTCCGACCTGTCCCCAACCATCATCTTCTGCCTGAACGCCTGTCAATATGAGATTGAATGATTGGTCTTTGATGGCTTGAGAGAGGATCGCCGCAATCAGTCTGGCATCTTTTAATGGAGGTTCGTCTATTCTCAATGCCCGGTCCGCGCCCATGGCCAGGCATCTTGTCAAAACTTCTTTTGATTCTTCAGGACCAATGGTAATGACAGTCACTTCACCCTCATATTTGTCTCTTAAAAGAACAGCCTCCCTTACAGCATAGCCATCCCAGTCATTGAGGGAAAAGACAAGATTATCCTTTTTAATATCCTTTCCATCCTTCTCAATGAAAATATCCGCTTCGGCTGTCTTTGGAATTCGTTTGACACAAACGATGATATTCATTGGAACCTCCCGATGAATAGAAAATCCGAAATCCCTGCCTGCGGTAGGCAGGCGAATATCGAAATCCGAAACAAATTCTAATTTTCAAAATTCTAAACTTTTTGTCAATTTAGCACTATGAAAAAATACAGTTAACAGGCTTGTCATTCCTGCGAAAGCAGGAATCCAGTTTTTCGGAACTTCCTCTGGATTCCCGCCTGCGCGGGAATGACATACAAAAAACCCTTTCAATGCACTAAAGTATTACTAATCTTTTGTTTGGTTCATTTGTATTTTTGACATTCGTGCTTGTTTCGAATTGATCCCTTTGGGATGCTTCGCCCGTGCTTCGAATTTAGAATTTATACGACTTCCATTGCTTCTCCCACCAACTCGGCTATATCTTTTACAACAATCTGTTCCGACAAACCAGAGGTCTTGACAGAATCTTCAAAGGTCAGGAGACAGAAAGGGCAGGCGGTGGCGAGGGTCTTTGCGCCTAAGGCAACAGCTTCCCTGATCCGGATCTCTCCATTTCGTTTTCCTTCGGTTCCCCCTTCTGCCCACATCCTTCCGCCACCCCCCTCACAGCAGAGACTCCTCTCCCTCGATCTCTCCATTTCAATATAATCACATCCCGGGATGGAGGTGAGAATCTTTCTTGGCTCATCAAAGACCTTATTCTGCTTTCCAAGAAAACAGGGATCATGAAAGGTCGCAGATATCCCCAACCTCTTTGACAGGTTCAATTTGCCCGCCTCTATGAGGTCAGCCAATACCTGGGTGTAGTGCTGGACCGGAATATTTAAGTCCGAGTATTCGTTTTTAATGGCATTATAGCAGTGAGGAGAGATGGTGATGATCCTCTTCACTCCCGACTTTTTAAAGAGGGCGGTATTATCCTTCGCCAGTTTTTTGAAGAGAGCCTGCTCACCCATCCTCCGGATTTCATTGCCACAGCAGGATTCCTTCTTTCCGAGGATGCCAAAATCGACCCCTGCCTTTTGAAAGATCCTGACGAGAGCGGTCGAAACACTCTGGACTCTTGGGTCGTAAGAAGGGGCACAGCCCACATAGAAAAGAGTTTCGGATGTTTCCTCTCCGAAGATTTTCACTCCGAGGTCTTTTGCCCAATCCGCCCTTCGATCCCGGAACCGTCCCCATGGATTCCCCTGGAGGAGGGTATTCTCAAGGGCGTCCCTGATGGTGGAGGGAACTTCTCCCTTATTGGCAAGGAAGTTTCTGATCCCCATAATGAGTTCGACATTTTTCACTCCGGAGGGACAGCGAAGACTACAGGTGCTGCAGGTCGTACAAGCCCATAACTCAGGCCTCTTGGATATGGAGGAAAAGTTTTCCGTAAAGTAGCTCTCCCTGACGAGCCTCCTCATATTGAGGGGAGAGCGAAATTTGACCGGACAGCCTCCCGTGCAGGTCCCGCACTGAATGCAGATATTGAGTTGAAAGTCATGGACAAAAGTTTTAGGGTCGATCTTCATAGGAATAATTGTTTCAAAAGCCAAAATCCAATGACTGAAAGGGTTCTCCTTAACCTTAGGACGTCATTCCTGCGGAAGCAGGAATCCAGATCTTTTGCAGAGTTCCCTGCCTCCGCAGGAACAAGTCTGGACTCCCGCTTTCGCGGGAGTGACAGGCTTGGGGATTTTTTCGATACCCTGCTAAAATCCGAAATTTAAGTAACCAGCCCTTCCACCTCAGCCAGCACCTGACTCTGCGTAAAGTGGTTCTGCCTGGCCGCCTTGTTGGGGCAGATGGCCGTGCAGGCGCCACAACCCTTGCAGAGCGCTTCATTGACAGCAGAAATTCCCTTCATCTCAAGAAATTCGATGGCCGAGTGGGGGCAGATCTCTATGCA
Organism: Thermodesulfobacteriota bacterium; assembly: GCA_030017685.1. GTDB lineage: Bacteria > Desulfobacterota > BSN033 > BSN033 > UBA1163 > RBG-16-49-23. The sequence continues at coordinate 3,337 of JASEHH010000149.1, forward strand.
TAATTTGCATCCTGCGCAAAGTTCCGGATCGATCGTTGCGATGGTCGGTTCGACTTCAATCTCCCCTCGGGTAAGCAGGGACATCACCTCCGCGGCTGCTGCAGATGCCTGGGCTACGGTATCCGGAATGTCTTTGGGACCCTGGCAGCATCCTGCGAGAAAGATGCCATCAACCTGAGTGGCGACAGGCCTGAGCTTGGGATGGGCCTCCATGAAGAACCCATCAGCACTCCGGCTGATTCCAAATGTCTGGGCAACCCTTTCGGCATCGCGACGGGCAGTGAGGCCGGTTCCCAGAACCGCCATGTCCACCGGAATCTCCACCGGCGTGCCGAGAAGGGTATCCTCAGCCGCGACCACGAGGCGGCCATCCCTTTTAAAAATCTCAGAGCCCTTTCCCCGGATGAAATAGATCCCTTCTTCACGGACCCTCTTATAGAATTCCTGATATCCTTTTCCAAAAGCATTGATGTCGATATAGAATTCATAAATCTCAGCCCCGGTCTTCTCCTTTGCCAGATGGGCCTGCTTCATCGATGCCATACAGCAGATTCTGGAGCAGTGAAGGTTGGTGTTTTCGTCCCGGCTTCCGATACAGTGGAGAAAAGCGATCGCCTTGGGGACGGTTCCATTCCCCAGCAATATCTCTCCACGGTTAGGCCCTGAAGGGCTTGACAATCTTTCGAACTGGAGTCCCGTGATGATATTGTCATAGACTCCGTATCCATATTGCGGGAGGAGATGGGGATCGAACGGGTCATACCCCGTTGCGATGATGATTGAACCCACCTCCTTCTCAATCACTTCTTCCTTCTGATCAAAATCGATCGCCCCTGCCTTGCAGGCTTCGACACACGTTTTTTTACATTTCCCTTTGCTTAAAAGAAGACAGCTCTCTTTATCAACGACGGCCTTCAAAGGGACAGCCTGGGGAAAGGGGATGTAGATGGCTCTTCGCCTGGCCATGCCTTCTTCGAATTCCGAAGGCACCCCTTTCTTCAATACGCAGGCATCCACACAGTCTCCGCAACCCGTGCATTTAATGAAATCGACATAGGTGGGATTTTTTCGAATCTTCGTTTTGAAGTTCCCGACAAAACCCATTACCTCCGTGACCTCCGAAGAGACTAAAAGCTCGATCTGTCTGCTTCTGGCCACCTCGACCGTTTTAGGAGTGAAGATGCAGGAAGAACAGTCGAGGGTAGGGAAGGTCTTGTCGAGCTGTGCCATGTGGCCGCCAATAAAAGGGGCTTTCTCAACAAGGGTGACTTTCATCCCTCCACTTGCAATGTTCAGGGCGGCCTGAATTCCGGCAATTCCTGCTCCGACGATTAATACAGAGGGTTGGATTCCAAACTTTCTTGGCGTCAGCGCTTCGTGTCCCAGAACCCTGGCCACTGCAGCCCGGAGAATATGCCGTGCTTTTTCAGTTGCCATTGCCCGATCCTGATGAACCCAGGAGCACTGCTCACGGATATTGGCGATATTAAGCAGGTAGGGATTAATCCCTTCCGCAGAGAGGAGGTTTCTGAAGGTGGTTTCATGCATCCGGGGTGAACAGGCCGCAATGACGACCCTATCCAGAGAGAGTTCTTGAATGTCTTTTTTGATGAGATCCTGCCCTGGATCGGAACAGAGATAACGATAGTCCCGTGCAATCTTCACCCCGGGCAGTGTGCCGGAGAAATGGACGAGTTCTTCACAATCCACTGTAGCGGCAATATTAGTTCCACAGTGGCAGATATAGATACCAATTTGTTTTTTCATTTGGCTTTACGAATAGGCAGTAGCTTAAATCCCAATAACCAAATTCCAATCTCCAAATAATCACCAATCACCATACTCCAATAACCAAGAGATTTTTATTTTCTTGGTATCAATTTAGCTCTTTGAAAAATGCTTCATAAAATCCTTCCCCACCTCCCCTGCCTACCGGCAGGCAGGCTTTGCCCTCCGGGTCAGAGACCGCTCTGGGTTGGAGACCAAAGGGAGGAGAAATACTTCCCTTTTGAGAAACTGATCCTTACCCATAAATGTGGGGCTGGACACAAGGGGGCTAAGTTCTATG
>JASEHH010000150.1 GCA_030017685.1 Thermodesulfobacteriota bacterium
GACATCCCGGCCCTTTTCCGATCGAAAGGCTTACAGGGAGAAGGATCCATCGCCTTAAGGGAATTGAATCCGCCAAATGTGAGCTCGCTCAGTCCATCGCTTCCTCCACAGACCACTGCCTTCACTTCCCCTTTCCTGATGAGATCGGCTCCATAACCAATAGAGGTCGCCGATGAACTGCAGGCTGTGGTGATGGTCAGTTTAGGGCCTGAAAAACCAAGTCGCTCCGAAATCCGGCTGGTTGTAAAACTTGGAATGAAAGGGAGAATAAGGGAAGGGGCAGATTTCCCTTTAACGAGAATTTCACGATGATAGGTTTCTGCCTCGAACATGCCTCCTGCGCCTGCCCCCAGGCAGACCCCTATTTCTTCCGGAGGATAAGAATCGATTCCGGAATTTTTAACCGCCTCTTCTGCCGCAATCAGGCCCAATTGATCCGTTCTGGAAAGTCTTTTCAGATCTCTCTTCTTAAAATATTTCTCGGGTTGATAACCCCTGACTTCGGCTCCGATCCTGGAGGGATATTTAGAGGTTTCAAAAAGGGTGACCGGCCCGATGCTTGAACGGCCCTCTTTCAGTGATTGGGCAAACTCATCCACACTCTTCCCGATCGAACAGAAAATACCCATACCTGTAATGACAACGCGCTTCGATTTCATTGGACTGCCTAATGTATATCATTTTCAATCAAAGGCTCGCAAGACAGCCTTGTATAATAAAGTTAAACCGGCTTCTTGATAGATAGAAAAAACTGGGGTATTATAAAACATCTCAAAAACGGACATATGTCGAAGATATGTGCGCAGGGAGGAATGATGATGAACGAAAAAGATCGTTTAAATGCTCTGGAAGTCGCCCTCAAAAATGAGATGGTGGAGAGGGAATTCTATCTTAAAAATGCGGACCGGACGCAGAACCCCCTTGGCAAGGCCATGTTCAAACAGATTGGCGATGAGGAGCTGGAGCATTACGAACGGCTGAAACAGCTCCATCAAAAGTGGGCAAAGCAGGAAAAATGGCCCGAGACCGTGCCCCTGAAGGTGAAGGACACCAACATCAAGCAGGTCCTCAATGGCTTGGGCAGAAAGACCGAGGAGGCATCAAAAGGAGATGCCAGTGACCTGGAGGCTGTGAGGAAAGCTCTCAATTTTGAAGCCAAAGGTGTCAAATTCTATGCCGATCTGAGGGATTCAGTGACCGATCCCAAAGAGAAGCAGTTCTTTGACCTTCTCTCAAAGATCGAGCACGAGCATTACCTCTCTCTTAAAGATACCGAAGAGTATTTCATCGATCCTGCTTCGTGGTATCAAAAGATGGAACATCATACCCTTGATGGAGGGTAGACTTACATTTTAGATTGCGCCTGCCTACCGGACGGGTAGGGATTTCGGATTGAGGATTGGAAAATCTGAAATCGGAAATTAGCGGGGAACAAACCTGGATAGAATCCAGCTAACAATGCTGATGAGGATCGATCCCAAAACCGCACCCCAAAAGCCGTTAACATAAAATCCCCTCACCAGGGCTGAGACCAACCAGAGCATCAGTCCATTGATGACCATCAGAAAAAGTCCAAGGGTCAAGACCGTGATGGGAAGAGTGAAAAAGACCAGAATGGGCCGTATGATAGCATTGACGATCCCCAGAAGAAAAGCAGTCACTAAAGCCGCCCAGAAGCTATCCACCCAGATCAAGCCTGGGAAGAGGTAGGCGATGATCAGGATGGCTACCATATTGATAATTAAACGAACGATGAAGAACATAGTCTCCCTCCTGAGATTTTATAATTTTTAATATATACCCATCCTCCTATCCCGTCAATCCCCGGCTTCTCCTGCAATCGGTCATTGACAGACCCTGTTTAATTTGTTAACTTCTATCAATATAAAGGTTAACAATTAATGTTGGAGGAGCCTTCTATGCCCGTTGAAAAATTACGGATGGTCGTTCTTGCCTCCCTCATGGCTGGTCTGATGGCAGTGGGAGCTTACATTCATGTCCCCATCGGACCTGTACCCATCGTTCTGACAAACCTCTTTGTCCTTCTTGCAGGTCTTTTTCTCGGAAGCCGCTGGGGGATCGCCAGCGCAGGCCTCTATCTCTTTGTGGGAGCCATTGGCATGCCAGTCTTTTATGGCGGCAAAGGGGGGCTTGCCCACATCTTCGGTCCGACCGGAGGTTACCTCTTCGGATTTGTTCTCTGTGCCTGGATAGCAGGCTTCATCTCTGAGCGGATACGACATCGTTTAGGAGGAGAAATCTTAGCCGTAATAATCGGATCGCTCATCATCTATGGGCTGGGAGTTCCCTGGCTGAAGATGTTCACCAAAATGTCGTGGTCAAAGGCACTGATGGTCGGGATGATTCCCTTTCTTATTGGAGATGCAATTAAAGCCTGTGTGGTTGTCGTTCTCGCGAGATCTGTCCGGCCTATTCTAAAACGACAGCTCACTAACGAATAGCGCTAATGATACCGAATGTTGCGAATGCAGAAGATATTCGATTAATTCGCTCTTATTCGTCTTATTCGTTCTGTATCTCATATGATCAAAATCCAAAACCTCCATCACCGCTATCCTGATGGGACCTATGCTTTGAGAGGAATTGACCTCGCTATCTCTAAAGGTGAATTTCTCCTCATCTGTGGGTCCAATGGAAGCGGTAAAACTACCCTGCTCCGGATTATGAGCGGTCTTCTGAAACCCTCGGATGGATCAATTTCTATCAATGGCCATAACCCCGTGAACAACTCCCGCAAAGTAAGACAGATCGTGGGAATGGTCTTTCAAGACCCGGACAGTCAGATCGTAGGAGAGACGGTGAGAGAAGATGTTGCTTTCGGACCTGAAAACCTGGAGCTCCCTTTAAAAGAAATCAACGAACGGGTGGATTGGGCAATCGAGAAGATGGGCCTTCAGGGTCTCTCAGAAAAACCCTGTTACTTGCTCTCTGGAGGAGAAAAGAGGCGGCTTGCCATTGCCGGCGTGATGGCCATGAAGCCGGAGGTGATCCTCTTCGATGAACCCTTTTCCCATCTCGATTATCCCGGCATTCAAGAAGTCCTGAGATATATGATTCAATTGCATCAGGAAGGGCATACTCTGGTGGTCACTACTCACGATGTTGAAAAGGTGATCTGCCATGTGGATCGGACCGCTATCCTCCAGAATGGAGAAATCAAGGCCTCAGGCTCCCCAGAGAGCCTTGTGAAGGAACTTTCTCGCTTTGGGGTGAGACCGCCTTGTTATGTGCTTCTCGGAGGGGAGAAAATCTCATGGCTCGAATAGCCCTTCACTACTTTCCCGGAAATTCTCTTCTTCACCGTTGGGATGCCCGATGCAAATTCTTCGGGCTCCTGATGATCACGGGAACTCTTATTCAAACAAGAATCTCTTGGTTCATCTTCGATTCGATCCTTCTTGTCGGTCTCTTCTTCCTTTCACGATTTCCCTTCAAACAGCTTCTCCGTGAGCTCAGATTCTGGACCATCTTCCTTTTCATCCTATTTCTATTTCAGTCTCTTTTTACACCTGGACTCCGCCTCCACTCATTTCCATGGCTCCCTGTCAGTAAAGAAGGGCTCCTTCTGGGAGGACTGACCTGCTGGCGATTGGGTCTGATTCTCGGTTATGCCGTGGTTTTTACAGCGGTGACCCGCCCCCGGGAGCTTCGCGACGCCTTGATCTGGTTTTTAAAACCTGTTCCATTCTTACCCGAACGCCGGATTGGATTGATGGTTTCTCTCACCCTCCGCTTCTTTTCACGCACTCTCGATCAGGTTGAAGAGGTGAGTCTTGCTCATCAAGCACGATTGGGAGATCAAAATAAGAACCCCATTCGCAAAGCAAAATTCCTTGCCTTGCCGATCCTTCGGCGATCCATTTTAGAGGCCGAAGAGGTCACCTTCGCCCTCGCCGCCCGAGGTTACCGAGAGGACTTACCTATCCATCTTTCTCAAATACCTATTTATCATCTGATGCCACTCTTTTTAATGGCAGGATTGCTGTTAATGTTCTGGTGGATTCAATATGGGTAGGATAATATCACTTCAAATCCTTTCCTCTTTTGCAACCTTTGCTTTTTAAAAATGCGGCCATGTCGTAATGCTTGGCTTTCTCTGAAATGATTTGGGAAAGTTGGTGATGGATTGGAAGGCAAAAAAAATAGCCGCAAAGCTTTGCGGCTATTTTCACCCCCCTTTTAGCACCTATTTTCCAGAAGGTTTTTAGACCCTCTTTTTTTCCATATGTTACGCCGGTGCCAGTTTTGGAATCAAGAATGAGAAGAATCCTTCTTTTTCATTCTCCCTCTCAATCTTCTCAAAGGCGCACTCCACGGCGGAACGGATCTCCTCCATGTCAACGGGCTTCATCGCTTGATAGAAGATGCCCGCCCCCCGGAGCCTTCTCACCAGCCTCAGGGATTCCTCCGAAGAGATCATAATGACCTGAATCTTAGAATTGACTTTCTTTAACAGAGAGACTACATCACAGGCCTTCAACCCCTCGATCTCATCATCGAGAAGGATGACCTGATGTTGGTCGTTCCGAACCTTCTTGATCATCTCACTCAGGGCTTTTACTATCTCCACCCTGTAACCCTGCCCGTGGAAATAGGTGGTCAGCGATCTGACCCATAAATCATCCTGATAGGCTATGAGTATCTTCTTGTTTTGCATGGTAGCCCCTCCTCTTATCTTATGTCGCTCGGATGGGTATTTCTGACTCCCGATACGGGGTGAAAACCGCTCTAATAAGAGAGCTCATGAGAATCCCCGCAGGTATCACCTGTGCCAGGACGACGATGACTCCGAAGGTCAAAAAGAACCAGACCCCCAGAAGTCCTATACCCCTGATCCCACCCGCATAGGCAACCCCCAGAGAACCCAATGCGATTGCCAGAATCAGGGCCAGACTCAGAATAATCAGAATTTTCTTCATGCTCTTAGACATTGGATTTCACCTCTTCTCGCTTGTTCATCGGGTTACTTTTTCACCTCTACAGGCTTTACCCCAGGAAGCATCACTTCTTCCTCAACCTTCTTCTCTTTCTTCAATGCCATGGTCGTGGCCGTTCCGATGAAGCTGAAGAAAAGAATCGCTGCCGGAATCAGCTGAAGAAGGATGATGATGGCTCCGATAATAACAAAGACCCAAAGAGCCGGCCCTGCGTCCTTCAGGCTGATCGACCTTGCAAATGCAGGAGAAGCTGCCAGACTCATTAACCCTACCATCAACCCAACCTTTAATCCTTTTGCCATTTTTTTGTCGAGTAGACATCTTTTATAACCTCCTTTCGGTTAATTAATGCCCCTCACAG
>JASEHH010000047.1 GCA_030017685.1 Thermodesulfobacteriota bacterium
AGATGCTTTTATTTTTACAATTAACCTTCACAATAATTCGTCATGAACCTTAAAATTCATCAAAGAGAGTTATGGGAAACAATATGCCGAAAATACGAGAGAGACTATTAGAAGGCAGACTTTGCACCAATTTGAGCAGGGTGCGCTGGCAGTGAGGAATCCTGATGATCCCTCAAGGCCGACCAACAGCCCCAACAATGTGTACACGGTGGCCGATGAAGCTCTGGAAGTAATACGAAAATACAAAACGAGAGAATGGGAAAAGGCATCGGAAGAATTCCTGGAATTAAAGGGGAAACTCATTGACTTATATGATAAGCGAAAAAAAGCGTTGTATTCATCAGTAAAATTGCCTAACGGCACTACAATTGATTTTACACCAGGAAAGCATAACAAACTTCAGATCACGGTATTAAAGCTTTTCAGGGCTCAATTCTGTGCCGATTCCAAAGTTGTTTATGTCGGAGACGCAGCAAGAAAGTTACTCCATAAGGATGAGGTATTGCTCAAAAGGCTTCACATTCCAATTACTGAGCACGATAAGTTACCAGACGTTGTGCTTTACAACGAATCAAAGAATCTCCTTTTTCTGATAGAAGCGGTTACATCACACGGCCCGCTTTCCCCCAAAAGGCAAATAGAAATGGAGAAGGTGCTTGAAGGATGCAAGGTGAAGAAAGTCTACATTAGTGCTTTTCCTGATTTTCGGGAATTCAAAAGGCATATCGATAACATTGCATGGGAAACGGAAGTGTGGATAGAAGCGAACCCTGCCCATATGATTCACTTCAACGGACCAAAATTCTTGACGGTATACGAATAGAAGGGGAGAGGATAGAAAAACTCGAGTTGTGGTCGGGCATGAAGGAGAGGAAAGTGGCGAGTGCGAAGAAGACACTTTGCCAGTTGGCAGTAAGTCTGAAGAAGTGGCAGATTTGAAGAAGTATCATAAAATGTTTCAGAACCTACGTCCCATCCTTTCCTGCATGGCGTAAAGGCCTATGGCTCAAAAAATAAACCCACCATTTGCCCTACAATCCACTTTCTCCGCCCTGTCCATATCTCGGTATCAAATCTGACACAAAAATCATATACTACCAGGATGGCCGTTATTTACACTTAGGCCAATTTTTGGTATAAGTCCATTGAAAAGTATATACCCATATTACGAAAACTATTGTATTAGTGAAACAAATTTGAAAACATCAAACCAATGAAAAGAGAAAATCAACAAATATTCTTTGATCCGATTAAAAAATGGTTGGAATCCCACAACATTCAATGTGTAATTACAGGTGGGGAACGGAAGAATTTGGTTATCCCTATAGGGGATTTAATCCCCACAAAGGCTTATGGAGTTCCAGACATAATGGGAATTAGGGAAAATCAAGTTGTTATAGTGGAAGTAGAAACAAAATTAGAGAAAATCTTTGAAGTCGTAGGAAAGTGCATGCTTTGGAAGACCATGGCAACGTTGGTATATGCTGCGTACCCCTTAGAAAAGGCTGATAAAATTAGACTCTTCGAAAGACTAGGGATAGGATTATTAGGTGTTGGAAGGGATGAGGTTAGGGAAATCGTAAAGATAATGCCACAAGAATCTTCAGACCTACGCAAAATTTGGGAATTGCATCCATTAGACTTTGCGAAAGAAATGGAACTTTTTCGTTTTATCAAAAATATTATCGAGGGCACGGCTTCTAAACCATGACAAAGTATCAAAAATATTGGAAGCAAATTAAAGCAAGAAAGGTCCATTACTGCTCAAGGTGTGGAGCTGAGATCGGAATAGCTGAATATTATTGGCAAGAAAGTCCAGAAGATAGATTCTTGCATATCATCAATCCCCCAAAGCTTTGCCTTAAATGTCATTCTCAATAAGGTGGTGATGTAGAAAAGAAAGGGTGAAAACTTCTCCAGTTGGAGTTCAGAGTTTTATTCTTTACATTTCTTATTCAACAGTAAGTAGATTGATGAAGGAAGAGAATTACAAAATATCAAAATACAAGACATTCTCCTTGTGTGATTAGTACTACAGCGTCATTTTCATGTTTAATGATTTTGCTTTAGCAACAGCCTTTCTCCTGTGAGAGATATAAGCAACATAATTACGAAGCGTATGGTATCTGACTATTTCTATTGCTCCTTGCGAAGTCAGAGAGCGCAGATGAAAAGTTGCCGCAATTAGCCTCTGTGCTTGTGGCAGAGTGAGGGCTGGAGTTTTTTTTAAACCGAATTCGCAGTCGCAACATAAAGTGCAATCCGAGAAAAACGTAAATCATGTGTCGGTGCCAGGCTGGCCAGGAGCGGTGTTCATAATGATCCATTCCCAGTTGGCCTTTGCCCTCCTCGAAGCATTGCTCGATGGGCCATCGCATGATGGAGGCTTTGCACATCTCGGCAAGAGGCATATCGATTGGCGCATTGGAAAAAGAGAATTTCATCTTTCCATCTGCAGTCTTTCTGATAAAGAGCCAGACGGAGGCATCTTGGGGAAGTCCGTTTCGGGAAGGATAGACCCGGAGACGGGTCACCTTGGCAACAATTGGTCCCTTGGCGCCTTCGGCCAGAATGACCGATTTCCATCGGCGACTGGCAAAGCGGGCAATCTCGGCAACGGTTTTCGGCTGAGGTTGACCCGGCACGAGGTGAAGCCTTTTGGGTCTTCGTCCTCGACCTGAGTAAGAGGGAAGAACCACACTGGGTTTTTTGAGAAACACTTGCGTATCGGAGCGGACATCGGCGAAGTAGTAGTAATCTTTCGGCAAGGACTGAAGGAAATGAATATCGGAACCAAAGGTGGCATCACAGCCAATCCACTGGCCGGGAAAGAGTTTGGTCTGGACCACTTGATGGATCAATTCCAGAGCGATCTGGAGCTTGGTTTGAAAGGTCAGATCCTCCGGCACCCAATTCTCTTTCCGTCTCTGCGCGTATTGCGGGGAAAACCAGCTCTCCGGCATATAGAGCCGACCTGTGAGCAGAGCATACCCTTTTTCACTGGAGTAGCCGACAAAGACACCGGATTGGCAGTTCTCCACCTTGCCGATAGCGCCGCAATACTGACGGGCAACTCCTACGGACTCCTTGCCCTTTTTGATAAACTCGCAACTATCCACGTTGATCATGCCCCCGGGATCGGCGATCATGGGCGAGAGCAGAATTTGATTCTTAAGCTCCATCGTTTCATGATCCCAGCGGCACTCTTTCATAAACCGTTGCAGGGAGCGAACGCCATCTTCTCCCAGGAATTCGAGGGCGACTGGCTCAGCCGATTTGGCAGGCATATTGCTCATCAGCCCAGAGAGATACGCCATGCCTAATCGCTGATGCTCAATGCGTCCAAAGCAGTCATGAAATTGTTGATGAAATTGAACCAGTTCTTCGGCCATGCGTTTGACATCTTTTTCCGTTAGTGTCACCCAGGGAACGAGTTCTGGGTTCCAGTGAGCATGGTTTAAGATCATCTTTAGCTCCTCCACTTTCTCTAAGGATGGTGGAGGACGATGAAAGAGGTCGTAGGGCTTGGATTCGCAACCGATGATCTTTCTAAAGCGGGGATCTAAGACATAGAGATAGACCTCCTTAATGGAACCGTGATGGACATAGCTTTGCCCTTCTTTGCCGTAACCACGGGTCTGGCCAATGAAGCGCCAATTGGCGGCCTTATAGCTGGTCGCTTTAAATCGGGAAGGATCCACAAAGGTTTCCAATAGCCATAAGGGTTGATGAAACTGTCGTTCCCAGTCCCTGGCTAATCGGCGAATGTTAAGCGAAAGCACGTGGGAAGCTAAATGAGGCACCAGGACCCAGGGCAAAATGAGAAACCGGCTATTGTTGGCGATTCGGCCGAGGTGGGCCTTTCTTTGCTCTTCAGACCATCCGATAAAACGGTCCCGAACGCCGACTTTCAAGGCCGCAGCGCTCCAGGAAAGGGCAGCCACAGGATGCTCTCCACTAAGCGCAAGATACTTTAACCGATGGCCTAACAGATTTTGATAACCCAAATAATGATATTGTTTGACCAGATAGTCCCAAACAGGTTCTAATTCGGATCCGCTGACCAGCTCCAACGCGATGGGGCGTAAGGATTTTAAACTCCCGCAGAGGGTTTGAACAGGCTTTTTGGAAACAGGGTGAATGAACGTTGACATGAATCCGCTATCCATTAAGGAGGTGCTTTCGAAAGGACACACCACTCCTTTACCACCGGAACTGATCCCTTCCGGTAAATTTAAAATCCCTAACCCGTGGCCTCTTTCATACGCCCCGGTTATAGATATAGCAGATTCCATTTCAGTTGTCTATAAAAATTTTTCGCTGTAGTATTAGGGTCTTGAAGGAATTATCGTCGGAAGGAAAACAATTGACCTTTTTATTAGATCACCGATGGGGAGAAATGGTGTCAGGCATCGGTAATAAGGTATTTCAGGGAGAAGAATCCGGGGACAGGCAACGGAAATTCGGTATTTGTGGGATGGAGAGAGACGGGACATAGGTTCTAAAGCAACTTAACAGTTAAGGCAAAATAGTCGCGGAAATTGGAGTTTTCCCCTTGGCATTTAACAAATCATCTCAGATATTCTTCAATCCTCTCTATATTTCTTGAGCCTATTTTCAATTAGGAGGATTCTCCGTTGTTTTCCTCCTTAGGAATTCTTCTTTAGTTACATTGACAGTGACTCTACGTTACTCTAAAATGAAAATGAATAGCAATGTGGGAATAGGGCAATGGAAAACATTTTAACGGTGGATGTGGAGGATTGGTATCATATCTGTGATATTGAGCATATCCTTCCTCGTTCTTCCTGGGATCGATGCGAGAACCGGATCCTTTTCAACATGGAGAAGATCCTCACCCTGTTTGGCCGTTTTAAGGTGAAGGAGGTTCTCCTTGGATAAGGTCTGTATTCTCATCCCTGCCTATAATGCCGAGAGGACCATCGGTTCGGTTCTGGAGAAGGTGCGATCCCTTGGCCTCGATACGATCGTAGTGAATGATGGTTCCATAGATGAGACTGAGAAGATTGTTGGAGAATATGGAGCCCATCTCCTGAAACATCCCTGTAATCTCGGGAAGGGGGCGGCTCTCCGGACAGGTTTTCAGTCTATCCTTCAGAAAGATTATGAACTGGTCATCACACTCGATGCGGATGGTCAGCATGATCCCCTGGCGATTCCATCCCTCCTTAAAGTATTTCACAGCGTTGAACCCGACATCCTCATCGCCTCACGGGCCAACGAATTTTACAGGATGACCTGGTTGAGACGATTCTGGAATCGTCTGGGGGTCAAGGCGGTTGCCCGACTCTGCCATGCAGATATCACGGATAGCCAGTCGGGTTTCCGGCTGATCCGAACGGAAATCGTGAAGGGAATTTCGCTTACCACCACCGGATTTGAAACTGAACTGGAGCTCCTGATCAAGGCTTGCAAAAGGGGATTTGGTGTGTTATCCATTCCTATAAATGTTCCGAGGGTGGATGGTACGAGCTCCAGCCATTTCAGGCCCGTAACCGATACCTGGCTCGTCTGTAAACTCTTTCTTCGAAGTCTGTTCTGGTGAAAAAGATGGATCTTTATCAGAAAGCGAAATTTTATTCCATTTCAAAATTTACAACGGTCGCCCTTTCTCTTCTGGCCGGTGCCTCAAAGGAAAATCTGATCCGCCTTACCTATCTGGCCGAAAAGATTCCGAAGAAGGAAGCCTACCGCGAGAAGATCCGGTGGATCCGGACTCTCTTTCAGACCGATCATCCGGCCCTGACCATTGCGAGAAGGGTTCTTAACGAGACCCACCCTCTTCACCGGAAGAAGATCATCACCAACTTCATCATCAACCAGCTTCTGGTAGGCACCAACCGCAGAAGGGCTTTTGAGGCCGAGAGGGGTTTTAAACCGCCCAATGCGATGCTGATGAGCCCCACGATGCGATGCAATCTCAACTGCTTTGGCTGTTATTCGGGTTCGTATCCGACCGAGGAGGAACTTCCGTTTGAGGTGATGGATCGTCTGGTCGGAGAGTGCAAGGAGATGGGCATCTATTTGGTCATCATCACCGGCGGAGAGCCTTTTTTGAGAAAGGATCTCTTTGATCTCTTCGAGAAACATCAGGACACCATTTTCCAGGTCTATACCAATGGCACCCTGATCGATGAGAAGACGGTCGAACGATTCGTAGCCCTGGGCAATGTCGTTCCTGCTATCAGCATCGAGGGCCTCCGAGAGGAGACCGATGCACGGAGGGGAAAAGGGCACTTTGACCGGGTGGTCCGCATCATGGACTGGCTCAAAAAAGCAGGAATCTTCTTTGCGATTTCAACCACCCAGACGATACGAAATTCAGAGGCGATTGGAAGCGATGCCTTTGTCGATTTTCTTGTGGAGAAGGGATGCATTTTCCTCTGGAACTTCCACTATATTCCCATTGGTCGCGATGCAGACCTGAGCCTGATGGCCACTCCTGAACAGAGGGCCCGGATACGGGAACGGTTTGCCTATTTCAGGGCGACGAAGCCTCTGCTCATGGTGGACTTCTGGAATGACGGGTGCCTCACCGAGGGATGCATCGCCGGAGGGAGAAAATACTTCCATGTCAATGCCCGTGGCGACCTGGAACCCTGCGTCTTTTGCCACTTCGCCTATGACAACATCAAGGAGAAATCTCTCATGGAGGCCCTTAACTCCCCTCTTTTTCAGGAGATGCGCTCCAGACAGCCCTTTTCGGAAAACCTTTTCATCAACTGTCCTCTGATCGATCATCCCGAGCATGGAAAAGAGTTTGCCCTTAAATATGCCAAATACTTTACCCATGAGGGGGCGGAGGGGTTTTTTACGGAACTGTCTCCGGCCATTGATGCCTATTCAAAAACCTACCGAAAGATTGCTGAAGCTGCCTGGAAGGAGAAGATCGAAAGTCGCAGTGATCAGACTCTCTCAAAAGGGAAAAAGGTTGCAGGTCAACATGGATGAAGGTCACCTTTCCCCATCTTGGCACGATGCACATCTTCTGCAAGGCGATTGCAGAGACCTCCGGGATCCCTTATATCGTTCCACCTGAGACCAGCCGAAGAACACTCACCTTGGGCGTTCAGCACTCCAACGAGTGCATCTGCCTTCCCTTTAAAATGATCCTTGGAAATTTCATCGAAGCCCTTCAGATGGGAGCCGATACGATTGTGATGGTCGGAAGCGGCCCTCCCTGTCGCCTGGGACTTTATGACCTCGTCCAGAAGGTGATCCTCGAAGATATGGGGCTTCGCTACCGGTGGCTGACGATCCCGCCCCGGTTGACCTGGCAGGCGATCTGGAAGAATTATGAGGAGACGAAGGAGTTGAAAAAGGAGTTGAGCTGGAAGAATATTCTTCTCTTTCCTTACGGACTCAGAATGGGATGGAAGAAGATGATGGCCTGCGAGGCGCTGGAAAAACTGGCGATGAAGGTCAGGCCGAGAGAGGTTCAAAAGGGGGAGACACAGAAACGATTGAAGAAAGCCCTTTCAGGGGTGGATGAGGCCAGGACCTTGCGAACGCTGAATGACGCATTGCAAAAAGGGAGGACTTTGCTTCAGGAGACAGGGCAGGATTTCTCCCGAGTCCCTCTTAAGATTGCGATCGTGGGAGAACTCTACACGGTGATGGATCCCCATATCAACCGGGGAGTGGAACAGAAATTGGGTGAGCTGGGAGCAGAAGTGACGCGCACCTCCTGGTTCTCGACCCATATCCTGAGAAGTTTGCGAAAGAACAAGGCAGATCAGAATTCGGAGAGGATTCGATTTTTCGAGGCATCGAAGGCCTATCTCGGTTATGATGTGGGCGCGGAGTGTAACCTCTCCATCGGCGAGGCGATCGTGAGATCACAGGAGGGATACGATGGAGTGGTCCATCTCATGCCCTTTGCCTGTATGCCGGAGACCACTGCCTCCGGAATTTTGACCCGTGTGGGAAAAGACTGGGACATCCCCATCCTCACGTTGATTCTCGATGAACAGGAGATCGAAGGCCGTATCCAGACCCTGCTGGAAGCCTTTATCGAGATGTTACAATGGAAGAGAAAGGCCGCATAGGCATTCCCAGAGCCCTGATGTTTTACCGGTATTTTCCTCTCTGGAAAGTTTTTTTCGAAGAGCTGGGCTGGAGGGTGATCGTTTCCGACGGATTGGGAAAGAGAGGGAAGATCATCTATTTTGAGGACAGTTGCCTTCCCATGAAACTGCTGGTCACCCATTCCATTGGTCTGAAGGACAAAGTGGATCACCTCTTTGTCCCGAGACTGGTCAGCCTCCACCGGGACTATATCATGTGCCCAAAGTTCCGTGGGGCTCCGGATATCGTTCGTCTCGCCACGGAGGGAACCGTTTCGATTCTCGATGAGACGGTCGATCTCAGGACGAGGGAACATTCGATGCTCCGATCCTTCTTGAAGACCGGCAAACGATTGGGCGCTGACGAAAAGGAGGGGAAGAGGGCCTTTCAAAAGGCAGAGCAGTTCTTTTTAAATTTTCAGAAGGGATGGGAAGATCGAATCAATCAGCTTCCCTTGAAACAGGTCTTTCATCTCGAAACTCCCGCACTACCGAAGAGCGAAGAGAAACCTTTCCAGGTGGCCTTCATCGGGCACCCTTACAATCTCTTCGATACGGATGTGAATAAGGATATCCTCTCTTTCGCCAGAAGTCTGGGGATGAGGATCATCACCCCGGATGGTCTTTCGGAGAAAGAGATAGGCGCACAGGTTTCAGATCTTTCAAAGGAGATTTACTGGTCTTCGGGAAGAGAGATCGTAGGCTCCCTGTTTCATTTCCTTTCAGGAAGAGTGGATGGAGTCGTCTTTCTCACGTCCTTCAAGTGTGGCATCGATGCTCTTCTTCAGGAGTTCATCAGGAGGAGGTTGAAGTTAAAGGGAGGAACTTCGATTCCCCTTCTCGTCCTCTCTCTTGATGAACATTCAGGAAGGGAGGGGTTGACCACCCGGCTGGAGGCCTTCAGGGATGTGATGGAGGAGAGTACACATTAGTTCGGAGTAATGAGTTCGCCTGCCCGCCGCACAAGGCTTTGGCAGGCGGGGAGTTCGGGGAATATGTAGTTACAAGTGACTAAAATTACGAGTGCCTAAAGTTTTAAATCTTCACTCACTTTAGCTTACTTATAACTTTAGTTCACTTTAGTCACTATTTAACCAGCGGATGCCGGTATCATTATGGCAAATTATTTAGGTATTGATGTCGGATCGATTACGACGAAGATGATCGTTATCAACGAAAGAGACGAGGTTTTAGCGGAAGTCTACCTCCGGAACAATGGGCGTCCTCTCGAAGCTATCCAGCAGGGATTGGAGAGCATCTCCTCTCGATTGGACGGAGAGACCTCCATCGATGGAGCGGCGACCACCGGAAGCGCCCGGCATCTGGCTGCCTATCTGGTGGGAGCGGATCTCGTCAAGAATGAGATCACTGCCCATTCCATCGCCGTCATTGATCTTTTCCCAGAGGCAAAGACCGTTTTCGAAATCGGGGGGCAGGACTCGAAGGTGATCGTCTTGAGGGAGGGGGTGGTTGTCGATTTCGCAATGAACACGGTCTGCGCCGCAGGCACAGGCTCTTTTTTAGATCAGCAGGCCGCAAGGCTCGGTATTTCCATTGAAGAGTTTGGAAGGCTTGCCCTGAAGGCGAAACAACCTGTCCGAGTCGCCGGTCGGTGCACGGTCTTCGCAGAAACGGACATGATTCATAAACAGCAGATCGGCCATTCCATTGAGGACATCGTCGGAGGGCTTTGTGACTCCCTGGTCAAGAATTATCTGAACAATGTCTGTCGGGGCAAAGAGATTCTTTCTCCGATTGTCTTTCAGGGAGGGGTCGCTGCCAATCAGGGCATCCGAAAAGCGCTCGAGAAAGAACTGGAGACCCCTTTGATCGTGCCGGAACATTTCGGTCTGATGGGGGCGATGGGTGCGGCCAAATTAGTGAAGAGAGCGAAACCTTTCAGAACTCTATTCAAAGGATTTGAACTGTCCCGGAAATCCTGTTCGACCCGGGGATTCGAATGTAGTGAATGCGAAAATCAATGCGAAGTGGTCGAGCTCCTGGTCGATCGGGAGGTGGTTGCCTGCTGGGGCGACCTCTGCGAGAAGTACCGCAAGTCTTCAGGTCCCATGATCGGATAAACAGGCTGATGGAGAAGTCACCTTTCCAGGTTGCTCAAAAAGGGCCAGATGCAAGGCCCCTGAAGTTCTGAGGAGTGAGGCGTACTTGGCAGTACGCCGCAACGACGAAGAATGAGGGAAACGCAGCAGATGGCCATTTTTCAGCAACCTGCTAATGGTCAACCGGGGTTAAGCATGGAGGATCGCCACGTCCGGTCCCTAAACCGATTTATCTACCTCTTCCTCTTTCAATTCTGTTCAACCCTGATCCCTCGATCTGTCCAAAAATTCTTCAGTGTGGTCGTGGGAGATATCTTCTATCTCCTGATGGAAGAGACGAGGGGCTATGTCAGGAAAAATATCGAGGGAATAAGTGGAGGAAGGTGGTCGAAGGAGAAGATCAGTGTGTTGACCCGGAAGACCTTTCAAAACTATGGCCAGTACCTTCTGGACTATATGGTGATGCACCGCCTTCAGCCTTCCAACAAAAATAGGTGGGTGGAGGAGGAGGTGGGCGGAGGGTATATGGTGGAGGCTCTGAAGGAGGGGAAGGGCGTCATCTGTATTACGCCTCATCTTGGAAATTGGGAAATTGGAGGGGTGCTCTTCTCCTTTAAGGGAGGAAGATTAAATGTCCTCACGCTGGATGAGAGAGATCTGAATACAAAATCCTTTAGAGAAGAAATGAGAAAGCAAAGGGGGATTAAGAACATCTATATCGATCCGAAGGATGATTCTCCGATGGCGGTGATCGATGCGATCAAGGCATTGCGTCAGAATGAGATCGTGGCGATGTTAGGAGACCGCATCGAAACCCAGAAGACAATGCCCTTCGATTTCTTCGGAAAGAAGACCCCTTTTCCCATTGGGGTGGCGATTCTCGCCATGGCGACCGGCGCGCCGGTGCTTCCGGTCTTTGTGGTGATGGAAAAAAACAGGAAATATCGAGGCATCATCGAACCCCCCATCCATTTCGATGCCACTGCGAGGAAAGACCGGGAAGCGGTCCTTCGAAACGGGATGGAGAAATTGATTAAAAAATTTGAGGAGTATATCGAAAAATACCCGGATCAATGGTATAATTTTTATTCTTATTGGAAGGAATAGTTTCAAGTTTCGGGTTTCAAGTTTAAAGTTTTTCCAGATGCTGCAGTATCGAACCCGGGCAGAGGTACTTCCAAACCCTTGCAATTGCGGATTTTTCGAAAATTAAGGGTTATAGAGGATCTCACTTTACGTGAAATCCCGGTTTTGCCTAAAAACGCATGTAGCTGACTCCCAAAGGTTCCGCTGCAAGGCTTTTACAGTACCTCCGCCCGGTTTCGATACTTTTTTTTGCAACTGGTGGGTTTTTTAATCCGAAAAGAACTTATGAAAAATGGGGTGAGAGAGGAGAAGCATGGCTGAAGTGAACAGTGAACTGATTGAGAAGCTTAAACAACTGATCATCACAAGATTGAAACTTGCGGATATGACACCTGAGATGATCGAGACCGATGCTCCCCTTTTTGGCGAGGGGCTCGGACTGGACTCGATCGATGCCCTTGAACTGGTCCTGGGTCTGGAGAAGGAATTCGGAGTGGTCATTCCGGATGCGGAGGTCGGGAAAAAGGTTTTTCAATCCGTCAGGACCATGGCCCAGCATGTCCTGGATCAAAAAGAGATAGCCTAATGGGAAGGACGGCTTTCTGTTTTCCCGGTCAACTTCAAGAGAGACCAACCCTAAAAGAAGACCATCCCCTGAGGAGAGATCCCCATTTTAAAGAATGGGTGGAGAGGGCTTCCCATCAGACGCCATTTGATCTCCCCGACTTTTCATATAAGGGAGAGGAAATCGGATTCAATCTCAAACTCCAGATATCGACCTATCTCCTCTCGATGGTCCACTTCTATCGTCTCCGGTCTGAGGGGTGGGTTCCGGATGTCATCACGGAACACAGCATGGGAATTTATGCCGCATTGGCCGCCTCTGAGGCGATCACCTTCGAGGAAGGTTTATGGATCACCGAATCGATCGGAAGGATTCTCGAAAGAGAAGGGGCTTCTTCCGGAGGAGCCATGGCGAACATCGTGGGACTTCCATTCGGGGAAGTCGAGAAGATCAGCCAGGACCTGAACGGATTTCATCTGTCCATCGCCAATTATAACGGTTCGAAGCACTTCGTCCTTTCAGGAGAAGAGGAAGGGATAGAAAAGGCCATTGATCTCGCTCTTTCAAAAAAGGCGATTTCTGCCACCCGGCTCACCTTCAACATTGGACTTCACTCTCCCCGTCTCTCTGTTTTAAGCGGGGAGATACAGGCTCTTTTGAAAGAGATAGAGATACGATCGCCTAAATTTCCCATCCTCAATCACTGGACCATCAGACCGTTGAGGCAGGAGGAGATTAAAGACTTTCTCTCCCTGGAGATCGGACAGCCTGTCTATTGGGACCGGTGTGTGGAGAAGCTGATCCAGGAAGGGATTAACCAATTCATTGAGGTGGGTCATGGAGCTACCCTCACCAAATTGATTCGATGGATCAATCGGGATGTGGAGGCTTTCTCCGCGGGAGATCGTATCCCCCCCCTCTGTCATTCTGAACTTGTTTCAGAATCTAAAGGGTAGGGAGTTATTCTTTTAAAAGGTCAGCCAAAGAACCTGTTGCACAAATGTTAAAACTCCCCTTCGACAGGCTCAGGGTGAACGGAGTTTATATTGAAATCATTACTTTTTCGGTTCGTGCTGAGCCCTTCCTTCGACTTTGCTCAGGACATTCGGAAAAAAACCGTTCGCCCTTAGGCTCTCGAAGGGACGAACAGTTCGCTCAGGACAGGCCTTGTCGAAGCACGGAAAGTGGCTTTGTGTAACAGGCTCTAAAGAGGAAGATCGATGAAATACCATGAGACGATGATTCAGGTTCGATTCCATGAAGTTGATGCCTACAGCGTGGTCTGGCATGGTCACTATGTCGGCTGGTTTGAGGTGGGCCGGAATGAACTGACAGAAAAATTTAATATGGGTCCCCTTCAACTGAAGGAGAAGAATCTTTTAGCCCCCGTGGTGGAATTGAATTGTGAATATAAATTCCCGGCCACCTTTGGAGAATCCCTTTTCATCCAGACGACGATGGAGAGGACAGAGGTGGCAAAACTGATTTTTCACTATCGGGTCCTTTCGCAGGGAAACGGAAAGGTGCTGGCCACAGGCTCCACGACACATGTCCTCACTGATCTTAAAGGGAATCTCCTCTACCGGGTCCCTCCGGAGGTACTCGAAAAAATAGAAGAGATGAGAAAATATCTGGAAGTATGATGTCAGAGGTTCAAAGAGACAATAGGCATTATGAATAATCCGCAATCCGAAATCCGCAATCCGCAATCCAAAAAGGTTCTTCTCATTGATCCCCCTCACCGGCTCTTTCCGGGTCTTCGAATGTGGACCCCTTCTTTTGGCCTTCTCCAGTTAGCCGCCTATCTCGAAAGAGAAGGAATAGAAGTCCAGATCATTGATGCGACCACGCTTACGAACTCCTGGAAGGATCTTGCCTCCCTCGTTTCCACATCGAAGGCAGATGTCATAGGAATCACCTGTTCAGCCACCAGTCTCTCTCCTGAAGCTCTTCAGACCATCCACCTCTGCCGGAAACTTTCTCCTCAATCCCTCATTGTCGCGGGCGGAGGCCACTTTACACTGATGACAGAATCGATCCTTCGAGAGATGGAGGATCTGGATTACATCGTTCTGGGAGAAGGGGAGATCGCTTTTTCCCAACTTCTGAAGAACTTATCGAATGGAGAAGATGGAAAGGGCGTTAAAGGAATTGCTTATCGGGAAAACGGAAAGGTTATCCGGAATGGAAGGCAGCCGATCATTCCGAATTTAGACTCTCTTCCTCTTCCCGCCTACCATCTTATTGATATGGAGAGCGACGCTTACTACTGGCACGGGATGGGAAGGAGGGCTTTCGGTCTCTCCACCAGCCGTGGCTGCGGGGATCACTGTACCTACTGTTCCGAGACGAGGTTTTGGGAGGGGGTCTGGAGGGGCCGAAGCGGAAAGAAGGTGGTGGAAGAAATCTCTTATCTCTATCATCAACATGGAAAGAGCCTTTTCGTATTCAATGAGAATACTTTCAACTGGAGCCGGAGAAGGATGGAGGAGTTTATCGATGAGCTGGGGAAGTCCGGACTCCGTATCCACTTCTGGTTCCAGTCCAGGATCAAAGACATCCTGCGGGATGAAGACCTTATCCCGGAAATGAAACACCTCGGTCTCTATGAGGTCATGCTCGGGATAGAGAGCATACATCCGGATGTGCTCGATCGGTATGAGAAACAGCAGTCCAGAGAGATGGCACAGAAGGCGATCGATATCCTCAGAAAGAATAAGATCATGGTGATGGCAAATATCATGTTCGGAGATTGGAATGATTCTGATGAA
Organism: Thermodesulfobacteriota bacterium; assembly: GCA_030017685.1. Taxonomy (GTDB): domain Bacteria; phylum Desulfobacterota; class BSN033; order BSN033; family UBA1163; genus RBG-16-49-23. The sequence continues at coordinate 14,570 of JASEHH010000047.1, forward strand.
ACCCTCAAGGAGGTCTTTCAATTTGTAAAAAAGCAGAGCGATTTTCTCGTCCTTACCATGACCACACCTCTTCCCGGAACGAAATACTTTGAGGAGGCGGAACGACTGGGAAGGATCCGGGAGCGTGATTTTGGAAAATATGACTTCATGCACCCCATTATGGATACGAAGTTCTTATCCGCAGAGGAGGCTTTCCGTCTTCATCAGGCCTATCTGAAGAAATACTATACTCAGCCGAGAATCCTTCTGGGCGGTTTTTTTAACCCGAATCCCTTTAAACGGATGGCTTACCGGCTCATCCTCCGGTATGTCTGGGAGAATGCAACAAAAAGGCCCTGGCGGCAGCCGAATCTTGATGAACAGTTCGGAGTAATGAGTTCGTAGTTCGGAGTTTTATACCATAGGAAAACAGAAGACAGAAAACAGTAATGCAGAAGGTGTTATGCAAAAGGAAATAGATAGAAATTTAGAATCTTTACTCCGAACTCCCTGCCCGCCAGGGCTTGGCAGGCGGGCGAACTCCGAACCCCGAACTCGGCATTTTAAAAAGGTTCTCCTCATCTTCCCCAGAGAGAAGGGAGTTAAATTCTCCAATGACACGCCCTATCCCTTTCCTATGCTGGGTCTCACACTCCTCGCATCCCTTTTTCCAAAAACCTACGAGGTAAAAATTGTTAATGAAGCGATTGAAGAGATTGATTTTGATGCCGAGGTTGATCTCGTGGGTATCACGGGATTGACCTGTGTGATCAAAAGAGCGTATGAGGTTGCAGACCGATTCCGGGAGAGAGGGGTGAAAGTGATTCTGGGAGGAGTCCATCCGAGTCTCTTGCCCGATGAAGCGAAAGAACATGCAGACTCCGTTTTTATCGGAGAGACCGAAGGGATTTTCGGTCAACTTTTAAAGGATTTCGGAAGAGAGACCCTTAAACCCTTCTATAAAAATGAAGGATGGTCAGACTTAAAGGGAATGCCCTTCCCGAGAAGAGATCTCCTAAGCAAGCGTTACAGTCCCCTTTTTAAGGCGATTGAGACGACCCGGGGCTGTCCCCATCAATGCGAATTCTGTTCCGTACCCACGATCAATGGGAAACGTTACCGGACACGGCCCCTTGAGGAGGTGGATCAGGAGCTTTCCTCCATCATCGATAAGAAAGGAGAATATCTGTTCCTCGCCGACGATAATGTGATGGCAAGAGAGGATTACGCATTAAGCCTTTTCGAAATCTTTAAACGTCACGAGGTCAGGTGGATGGGGTTTGCAACTGTCCAGATTGCAAAGAAGGAGGCCCTTCTCAACAAGGCTCAAGAAAGCGGCTGTATCTCTCTCTTCATTGGGTTTGAGTCCCTTCTCCAGGAGAATCTGAATGGGGCTTCGAAACGATTTGTCCATGTGGAAGAATTGTCCGAAATGATCCAGACCATTCAGAGGCACGGAGTCGGTATCCATGGCTCCTTCATCTTCGGCTTTGACGGTGATGACCCGACTGTCTTTAAAAAGACCGTCGAATTTGTCCAGAAAAATAATATCGAGCTTCCCACCTTTTCCATTCTCACCCCCTTTCCAGGGACTCCTCTTCGAAAGCGGTTGGAGGAGGAGGGAAGGATTTTCGACCATGACTGGTCTCATTATGATATGAGCCACGTGGTCTTCAAACCGAAAGGGATGACCGTTCGTGAACTCCAGGACGGATACCTCTGGGCGCAGAAATATGCCTGTGCTCCACGCTCCATTTTAAAGCGCCTTCTCTGGGGGCCCAGAAATCACTTCTTCTACTTTTTGATGTCGAATTTTGTTCTTCGCGGGGCCCAGATGGATGTGATTAAGAGGATCAAAAAAGAACAATAACCAATAACCAAATTTCAATAATCAAATAATCACCAATCACCAAAACACCAATAACTCAATAAGGTTTTTGCCTTCATTTGTTGATTGGTTATTGGAATTTATTTGGTGCTTGGTTATTGGTAATTGGTGATTAGAGATTCATGAGTATTTAAATTGCCATGAAGATTCTTCTCATCTCCGTCAATCGTGAACGGATGCCCTCTCCGGTTTTCCCTCTGGGTCTGGCATATATAGCCAGGGCATTGAAAGATGGGGGGCATACGATTGAAGTGATGGACCTCTGCTTTTCTCAGAATGTCTTGGATAATCTGAAGGGAGTCTTAACCCGCTTCCGGCCTGATTTGATCGGGCTTTCTTTGAGAAATCTGGATAATCTGACCTATCCCACGTCCATCTCTTATCTTAAAGAAGTGGAAGAAGTCATTGAGGTTTGCCGTCAATCTTCCCGGTCAAAACTGGTGATCGGAGGTTCAGGATATTCTCTCGCCCCCAAAGAGCTTCTTGAACATTTAGATATTGACTATGGAATTGTCGGAGAGGGAGAAGAAATTCTATCAAACCTGGTGGATTCTCTCGAAAAAAAACTCCCCATTTCCCCATCTCCCCATCTCCTCATCAAAGAAAGACCACTGCCTCCATTAGTTAGTGGCGCTCAGGTTTCTAATCTCTCAACCCCGGATCGTTCCCTTTTCAATACCCGGTGTTATCTGGAGGAGGGAGGGATGTTGAACCTTCAGACGAAACGGGGCTGTCCATTCTCCTGTATTTACTGCACCTATCCACTCCTGGAGGGTAAAAAGGTCAGGCTTCGAGAAGTGGATGAAGTGATTGAGGAGATCCGTCATCTTATTCAGGACCAAGGAATGGATTATATCTACTTTGTTGACGACATCTTCAATTACCCCCCTTCTTTCGCCGAGAAATTATGCCGAAGAATAGCCGAGGAAAAACTTAAGGTAAAATGGAGCGCGTTTGTCAATCCGGGTTTCCTTTCAGAAAACCTTTTAAAATGGATGAAGGAGGCCGGCTGTGTCGGTGTTGAGTTCGGTACAGATTCAGGGTCCGATCGAATGCTTAAGAATTATATGAAATCTTTCACCAAAGAGGAGGTGATTCAAGCCTCACACCTCTGTTTAAAGCTCAATGTAAACCATTGCCACTACATCCTCTTCGGGGGACCCGGAGAAGATGAGAAGACGATCGAAGAGTCTTTCCAATTGATGGATCAACTCAATCCAACTGCGGTCATCGCCATGCTTGGCATCCGGATCTATCCGGGAACAGAGCTGGAACAGATTTCCCTTTCGCAGGGGGTCATTGAGAAGGACACAAATCTTATGTATCCTTCTTTTTATATTTCCCCTGCCTTGAAAGGAAGATTGGAGGACATCATCTCGGAAAGAGCCATGGAGAGGAGGCAGTGGATTGTTCCGGGACTTGAGATCAACATCACACAGAACTTAATGGAACAGATCAGGCGATTTGGGATTCGAGGCCCCCTGTGGGAACTGGTGGGAAGAATGAAGAGGGCAAGAATTAAACCCTTAAAAAGTGAGCTAAAGTGACTAAAGTTTAAAGTGCCTAAAGTTAACTTTAGCTCACTCGACACTTTAGTCACTTGTAACTTTTTTATTGGAGGATGAACATGCTGCTCAAAGATAAAGTGGCTATTGTCACGGGCGGAACGAAAGGAATCGGGAGAGCCATCTCTCTGCTTTTTGCCGAAGAGGGAGCAAGGGTGGTTGCCAATTTCTCAAAGGATGTGGAGGCCGCAGAAGCTTTGATCAATGAAGCCAAATCCAAAAGGCTGAACCTGGGTCTTTTTAAAGCTGATGTCACTCGGTTCGATCAGGTGAAGGAGATGGTGGAAGATGTCTTTGCCGAATACAGTAGAATTGATATATTGGTGAACAACGTAGGTCTTATTCGTGATAATTTCCTGATGCTGATGAGTGATGACGATTGGGATTCCTTGCTGAAGAACAATCTAACGAGTCTATTTTATTGTTGTAAAGCGGTTATTCGGAAGATGATCCCTCAGCGGAACGGGAAAATCGTCAATATCTCTTCGATCAGCGGGATTCTTGGAACGGCCGGCCAGACCAACTATGCAGCCACCAAAGGAGGGATGATCAGTTTCACCAAATCCCTGGCTCGGGAATTGGGTTCTTTCAACATCCATGTCAATGCCATAGCTCCGGGTCTGATCGAATCGGAAGTCATTTCTAAAATGCCCAAAGAGAAGGTGGAGGCGATCATCAAATCTTCCAGTCTGGGAAGGATGGGAAAGCCGGAGGAGGTTGCCCAAGCTGTTCTCTTTCTTGCATCGGAACATTCAAACTATATCACCGGCCAGACCCTCATCGTTGACGGAGGAATTGTCTGAGCAGAAAGTGTTTTTGGGCAAGCAAACGGATTTTATGAGGTCATATTTCAGAATACACGTTATTTAAATGGACGATATGGGGAGGCGTGGAGCATCTTTTTCACTGACTCCAATCATTCGTCTTCCCACCCAAACCATTCCCAAGTTTTTAACTTTCAACCTTTCATATCTACTTGATGGGGTTGGATTCATGAGGAATAGTCTCCTTCAGAAAGGACAATTTTTGTCCAAATTCTTCAATTATGTCTAATTCATTTTTTAAATGATAAGAGAAGGCATTGAAATTTTTCGATAAAATATTTTTACCTTCTGGCACATAAAATGCATAAAACTTCATTAAGAAAATTATAATTTTTGGAGTATAAGATGGTCATTTGTCCGCGATGTGGTATTGAGCACAGGATAAGGGATGAGTTTTGTATAAAATGTAAAGCCTTCCTTTTGACTGATGAAGACCCCACTCCCCCAATAGAAAACATAAAAGTTCAGCTGATTTGTCCGAAGTGCCAGGATCTTCATTACAAAGGGAACTATTGCAAAAAATGCGGCTCTCTATTGATGCAAGGAACCCCATCTCGAGAAACAAACCTTCAACCATTAGAAAAAAAATCGATTAAAAAACGGTCAAAGAAATGGGTGAGGTTGTTTAAAGAAAAGAAAGCATTAGAAATCTGTTTAAGTAAATTGGAGGCGCAGAAGGGGAAAATCTCAAGCGATGTGTTCAATCCTATGTTCGCCCATTATCAAGACCGGCTGAAAGAACTCTTGCCTCTCCATCAAGAAATTGAAACAGAGCTTGATTCTGTTCGAAGAAAAGCATCGGAAGAAATCGATTTGTTGGAACAAGAGCTAAAACCCATTCAAAAAAGGCTTGAGGAATTTCGATTTCTCTACAAGGAAGCCGGGATAACCAAGGCCGATTTTCTTAGAGAGAAGCATGAAATGAATAGGGGTATTCAATCAAGGGCGAGAAATTTAAAAAAATGCCGGCAGATCCTCTCTCTCTTGCCTCAGAAGATGGGAGGAAGTATTGTCTCCCAAGGATTAACAGAGACTCTCTTCCGGCCTTTCCCCCTGCTCATAGTGTGTGGCCTCGTGATCCTTGTGGGTACAGGAGGATACTTTCTCCGTCAATGGTATTCTCAGACCGACAAGGTCATTCCAAAAGAAATCGTCACGCCGCTTTCCACTCCATCCTCTTCACACAGTCCACGAACTATGCTTGCAGACCAGGAGACTGAAAAAATAAAGTCTCTCTTCGAAACGGTCAGACAGGCAAACCTACAGCAGGACATTGACCTCTTCATGACCTGCTTCTCTCGTGATTTTACCGACAGAGAAAAGAAGCGGTTAGAGGCACTTAAAACATGGAACCATTTCAATTACCTCAACCTCTCCTACCATTTGAAGAAACAGATGATATCCGGTGATACCGCCGATATCCGGTTAGAGTGGCTGATAAGATCTTCCGAAAAAGTTGGCGGAAAACTGCAGGAGAACAGAGTCACTTTAGATGCCATATTGAGGAAGGAAAACGGCCGTTGGAAGATTCAAGAGATTAAATCCGTAAGTTAAGCTTCCGAATGTTACAAGGGGGTAAATATGTTTTGCAATGATTGCGGTGCTTCCAATGAAAACGATGCAGAATTCTGTATTAATTGTGGTGGATCCCTCAGTAAGCCCCGAAGAGTAAAAATGCTTTTAAACAATCGATTGTTTAAAGCAGGGCTTTCATTTCATACCATCCCCTTTCTCCAGGCTCTCTTTGATGTATCCTTCAATCAGTTTGTCAGTTTAAAGATCATAAAAGTTATCTACGCTCTATCTATTTTTTCTGCTGGTCTTGTAGCCCTCATTTCTATCATCGCGGGTTTTTATGGCTCGCTGTTTTTTGGAATTTTTATGCTCCTCATCGGAGCTCCCCTGATATTTCTTCTAATCGTGCTTTATAGCAGGGTTCTATTGGAAGTTATTCTTTTTAATTTCCGAACGGCTGACCATGAGGCTGGGGCCGTGGAACAGCCCGAATCCACAGATGGTATCGAATGGAACGTATGAGCTAACTTAATAGAAGATAGGGGGCCGGACAGCGGAAACACTGTTTAGATCTCCAGCAATGAAAGAATGAATTGGGCAAACCCTTCTCCAACCCAACTATTCCCAGATCCCTTCAAGTTATTACGTATAGCACCTACAAAGAGTGGAGATAAGTCAACGGCAAGTGCCGATGATTTACGTTAGAAAGAGAGTATAAGGATTTGGATAACCTTCGCTGACGATAGCGATACTAAGAACTCGACACGCATATTCCGCATCAGGTTGATGTACTATAAGGCGACCATTAATCCGCTAAAATTAATCAACCTCCCCGTAGAGCGTATGAATGACGAAGGATCTGTTTTATCCTTCCCCCTTCCTTTCCACTCTAATTTCATAGTGCTGTGATCGCTCATCGAAATGGGAGAGTACCGCTCTCGCCTTCTCCGGGACAACCGCCACTTCGTAATCCTCTCCCGCAAACTCGCGGACAGCATCCAGCGAATCAAATAACATAATCGTTACGAATTCTACTTCATCTCCAACTTCGCGCCGAAGTAATTGAATACCCTTAAAGCCGCGAATGTGACGGTTCTGAATTCCAACGAAGATTTCCTCCTTAAGCATGGCCTCATACTTATCTGCGTTGCCACGAGTTGTCCATCCATGCCAGATTCGACTAATCATGTTTCTCCTTTCTCGTAAGACCCAGAACCACCGCATTGGTCTAACGGCGTCATAATGCCTTGTAGAATCCTCCCTTATTGATTTATGTGTGTAATGTAAACTCTTTTTTGGGTTTTTGGAAGTGTGAAGTTCAGGAAGAACTAATTTATTTTATCTTTCAATAGATTTTCTTAAGGGGGGGAAGGAAGGAGGGGACAGGTTCAAATTTATTTTGTCTTGTTTAATTTGCTCGCTTGTGATAAGTTTTGCTTTAAATTTTAGGGAGAATTAATAATGAAGATCGAAAAGTTATGGGGGGGGCGGTTTGAGGAACTTCCACCGGAAGAGATCGTTGATTTTCTCTCGGGGAGAGATGTAAGAGGGACCCCTCCCTGCGATGAGCGTTTGATCTCATACGATCTATGGGGGAATCGTGCCCACCTGTCGATGCTCTGCCAGCAAGGGATTGTCTCAAAACGGGATGGGAAGAAGATCCTCAAGGGATTGAGGGAATTGGAATCCCTTTATCAGAAAGGAAAGTTTAAATTGGATCCCTCCAAGGAGGATGTCCACTCCAACATCGAGAGTTTTCTCATCGACCGGGTGGGGATGGAACATGGAGGAAGGATCCACACCGGCAGAAGCCGCAACGACCAGATCGCTCTTGATATGCGTCTCTACCTTCGGGATCAGGCGATGGAATTTATTGGAGGATTGATCGGGCTAATAGAATCGCTTCTCAATAAAGCCGGAGAGCATCGTTTGACGATCATGCCCGGTTATACCCATCACCAGCATGCGACGGCTACTACTTTCGGCCATCTTTTGCTCTCCTTTGCAGAGGCTCTGGAGAGAGATATTCAACGGTTCATCCACTGGTTCGTTCTCTTCAATAGCAATCCTCTGGGAGGAGCAGCCGGCTATGGGACCTCTTTTCCCCTCGATCGAAAATTGACCTCAAAGCTTCTTGGCTTTGACGGCCCATCGGAGAATGTCACCGATCCCATCACCCAGAGATGGGAGCCTGAGACAGAATTGGGGTACGCCATCGCCGTGATGATGGACCATCTCTCCACGATGGCACAGACATTGATCCTTTTGTCCACCAGCGAATTTAATATGGTTCGTCTGAGCGATCAACATAGCACGGGAAGTTCCATCATGCCCCAGAAACGGAATCCCTGTTCCCTGGAGGCGATCAAGGCCAAGACAGCTTTTGCTCACGGAACTCTGGTGAGCCTTCTCTCTGTGGGCAAGGGCCTCTTCGTGGGATATAACCGGGATACCCAGTGGACAAAGTACTGGATCATAGATCTGGTGGAGGAGACAAAACCCGCCCTCTCGGTGATGACCGATGTGATACGGCTCCTTCAGGTTCATAAGGCGCAGATGTTAAAACAGGCTGCAGAGGGATTTGCCGGCGCCACTCCTTTGATGGAGTGGATGGTTGCTTCATTTAAGCTTCCTCTGCGAAAGACGAAGATAGTAATGGAGAAGGCGGTGAAATATTCGGAGAAAGAAGGAAAGGAGGAGGTGACCCTTCAGGGCTTGAAGAAAGCCCTTCGAGAAATGAAGATCGATCTATCCCTATCAGAGCAGGATGTTAAAAAGGTTCAGAGGCCGGAGAGAATCCTGTCGCAAAATCTCGCCGTTGGGACGCCTTCTGCGAAAAGGGTACAGGAGAACCTCACATCGCTTCGGGAAAAGGTTAAAAGGAGCAGGGGTTGGTTGAACCTGAGGAAAAGGAGAATCGAGAAGGCGAAAGAATTGATGGGCAGGATGGAGAGACAAATCGGGAGATGAAAGGAGATATCCATGGGAAAAGTGGAAGCGATCATCAAGTCTGAAATCGTGCGTTTGGCAAAGAGGGAAATTCGAAAAATATCTGCTCCATTGGGCCGGGATGTGAGGGCCCTGAAGGGTACCGTCTCGCAACTTCGCAGGACGGTTTTGGCCCTCGAGCGATTCACAGCCCTGCAGAAGAGAGAATCGGAGAAAAAGATTTCTTTCGAAGCGACTCCGGAAGAGGTGGGGGCATCGCGCCTCTCTCCACGATTGATCCGAAGCCTTCGCAAACGATTGGGCATCTCCCAAAGGGAACTTGCCCGCCTGACAGGAGTTACTCCTCTTGCCGTGTACCAATGGGAGACCGGGACGTTTAAGCCGAAAAAAGAGAAGAAAGCGATACTCGTGGGCCTTCGTAAACTGGGTCGCCGCGATGCGAGAAAACTCCTCGAAGAAAGAAAGGCTGGGCAGAAGGAGAAGAAAGTTTCGGGTTCGAAGGGAAAGGCTAAACGGAAACCCTCGAGGAAATAGAACCCCGGAGGGGACAGACTACTTTTTGGCAGGACATCGAAGAGGGGTTTAAGCATCGACTGCAAAAGTAGCCTGTCCCTTTTTTATTTGCTTAGAAAAAGAAACAAATAACACGAATGACAGCGAATGACACGAATGAGGAACCGTTCATCACCATTCGTGAAATTCGTTCTTAGTAATCATTTACATCATTCGTGAATGCCCTCTGGGCATATTGAATTACGGAGGTCATATTGATTTAAGAGTGTTTGAGAAGATGGATATCTCACAGCTCCGGAGCTATATTCAATTTTTACTCTGGCATTACCGTGTGATCGATGCCTTTTGGTTTATCTATGTGGCGGAGATGTTTGATCAACCCACGGCAGAACGGCTTAACGAGCAGGTTTGGGGACGGGTTGCTGGGATGGCCGGCAAAGACCTCCTCCAGCGGTTTAATATCGAAGAGAAAGGGCTTAAAGGTTTCGTTAAGGCCTTAAGATATTTCACCTGGGCAATTCTTGTAGGTTACGAGATAGAAGAGAAGGAGAATGAGGTCATCATCACCATTCCCAATTGTCCCACTCAGGAGGCCCGCCTCAAAAGGGGATTGGATGAGTTCGTGTGTAAGGAAATGCACCGGGGTGAGTTTGAAAGCTTTGCCCGGGAGATTGATGACCGCATTGAGGTGGAATGTCTTTTCGCTCCGCCCGATCCCCATCCTAAAAACCTCTTTTGCAAGTGGAGATTTACTTTGAAAAATTAGGGACACTTCCCAATTTTTTCCTGCCCCTTTCCAATCCTTTCTTTCAAAGTCAATTTTGACATCTAATGCAAACGCATTAAACCTCGTTACACCAGATGTTATCGCCCCTCACCCTATCCCTCTCCCCAGTGGGGCATAAGCGCTAACTTAATTATTGACTTATGAGGGGGAGTTTTGATATAATT
>JASEHH010000151.1 GCA_030017685.1 Thermodesulfobacteriota bacterium
CTCGGTCCCAACCCCCTTATCTTCTCCGTCATCTCACGGGCCACCTCCGCAAATCTCTGACCCTGAGCCGAGCTCATGTTGACCATCTCCACACGGCCAGAACCCAATCCCACCTCGTCCAACAGTGTCTTTACATACTGAACCCTCTTTTTGGCCCTCAAATTCCCCCTGAGGAAATGACACTCCCCCTCCAAACACCCCGCCAGATAGACCCCATCGACTCCCGATTCAAAGGCTTTGAGAATCAACAGGGTATCCACCCTGCCCGTACAGGGAACTTTCACAATCTTCACATTCGGGGGATAGGATAGCCTCATCGAACCTGCCAGGTCCGCCGCACTGTAGGCTCAATGCTCACAACAGTAAGCCAGTATCTCAGGCTCAAACGACGTCAGTCGTTTGTCGTCCGTCGTTTGTCGCACACTCTCTTGAATTGCTTCCATCGCTCCTCCCGAATGTGGAAAGTGGAGGGTGGAAGGTCGTTTTAACCACTCTCCACCTTCTACACTCTACTCTCTATTATCAATGCCTGGCTCTTGGCCCAGAGCTGACCATCTCTGAAGTGCATCAGCTCTATGGCTCTGGCCGGACATTCGGCCACGCAGCTTCCGCACCCCTTGCATTTGGCCAGATCAATCTCCGCTTCACCTTTGGCATTGATCACCGGCACACTGTACGGACAGACCCTCACACAGGTCAAACAGGCCGCACACCGCTCTCCCTCCACCATGGCCACCACTCCGCCAACCTGAAGCACTTCCTGAGAAAGGACCGTTGCTGCCCGGGCCGAGGCCGCCTCAGCCTGGGCAATGGTCTCGTTGATCGATTTCGGATAGTGGGCCATCCCGCAGAGATAGAGGCCATCACTCGCAAAATCGACGGGTCTTAATTTGACATGAGCTTCCAGGAAAAATCCATCCAGTGTCAGCGGGAATTTGAAGAAATTTGCCAGCTCCTTGCTTCCCTCATTGGGAACGACCGCTTCAGAGAGAACAAGCAGGTCCGGATGAAAGTTAAGGGAAAGATGAAGCATGGGATCTTCTATCTGAACAGAGATCCGTCCATCGGATAGCGAGACAGAAGGTTTTTTCTTATCTTCAAAACGAACGAAAAGAACTCCCTTCTCTCTCGCCTCTGTGTAAAATGCCTCTTTGAAACCATAGGTTCTCATATCTTTATAAAGGATGGTGACCGAGGCACCGGGATGAAGTTCTTTTATCCGGATGGCATTCTTGACCGCTACATTGCAACAGATTCGACTGCAGTAGAAAGTTTTGGAAGGGTCTTCATCCCACGGGCCTACACATTGAATCATCACAATGGATTTGGCTTTTGAAAGAGAGGGATCAGAAAGGGACAACCGTTTCTCAAACTCTTCCTGTGTGATCACTCTCGAATCCTCACCTAAGAGATAGGCTTTGCCTCGATACTCTCTTCCGCCTGTGGCGATGACCGTGGTTCCGTGATCTAAGATCTTTTGATCCGAACCATTCATTTGAGCCACTTTCGTCTTAAAATTTCCTACAGCCCCTTCATGTTCCACGACCTGATAGCCTTTCAGGACTTCAATTCTTTGATGACTCTCAACCTTTTTTATTAATTCTCCCAGATAGGCCTGTGGGTCACCTCCATTGCCGCTGTGATAGATTTGTCTCAGCCTGCCACCCAGTTCCTTCTCCCTCTCGACCAGATAGACCGGATATCCCTGCTCTGCCATGCTCAATGCGCTGACCATCCCAGCCAAACCGCCGCCCACAACAAGGCCGCTGTGAACAAGGCTTCGCGGAACCTCATGGAGGGGTTCCAGGTTTCTGGAGCATGCCACTGCCATCCGGACAAGTTCTTTTGCTTTTTCCGTAGCTTCCTTCTTCTGAGACATATGAACCCAGGAGCATTGATCCCGAATATTGGCCATCTCAAAGAGGTAGGGATTGAGTCCCACCTCTCGAATCGTATCTCTGAAAAGAGGCTCATGCGTCCTTGGAGTGCAGGAGGCGACGATGACCCGGTTCAGGTTGAGCTCATTCACCCTCTCCTGGATCAACTTCAACGAGTCTGCCGAGCAGGTATAGATCGTATTCTCAGCATGGACGACTCCATGGAGGGATTTAGCAAATTCGGTGACCTCCTTCACATCCACGGTTCCGGCGATATTCGTTCCGCAACTGCAGATGAAGGCTCCGATTCGGGGCTCCTCTTCTTGAGAGACTTCTCTTTCCGGAGGATACTCCTTCTTTCTCACAAGTGTTCCTCTAACTTCACCGATCACGGAAAGGGCTCTGGCAGCTGCACCGCTTGCCTGAATCACGCTGTCAGGAATATCTTTGGGTTCCGTAAAGGCGCCGCAGGCAAAGACGCCGGCACGGTTCGTATCAATAGGCTTAAAGTCTTCCGTACGACAGAATTGATAGGAGTCGAGTTCAATGCCCGATGCCTTTGCTAACTGTTGAATGTCCGGAAGAGGAGACATGCCGACGCTCAGTATTGCTAGATCAACTTTCTCCTCTTTAACGCTATGACCTCCATCCGAATCCTCATACCGAATGAGTATATCCTTTGTCTGAGGATCCTCTTCCAATCCGGAGAGACGGCAGGGAATATACTGAATCCCCTTCTCCTTGCCCCTTTCGAAATAGGCGTCAAATCCCTTTCCAAAAGCCCTCATGTCCATCTGGAAGATCTTGATCTCCACGCCTGGGATATGTTCCATTGCAAGCATCGCCTCTTTGGTGGCATACATGCAGCAGACCGAACTGCAGTAATCTCTCTCTTTCTCTCTCGATCCCACGCACTGGAGAAAGGCAATCTTCTTTGGTTCCTGATGGTCTGAAGAGCGCCGTGTGATATGGCCGCCCCATGGACCGGAGGCGCTGAGCATTCTTTCAAACTCCATGCTCGTCACAACATTGGGATAACGGCCATAGCCCAGCTCAGGTGAAAGTTCCGGATCGTAAAGGGAGTAGCCGGGTGAGAGAATCACGGAGCCCACCTCGAACTCCTCAAGGAGATCGGCTTGCTGGTGATCGATGGCCTCCCGCTTGCAAACCTTAACGCAGAGGTGACACTCCGAACAGATCCCGCAGGCAAGACAGCGTGCTGCCTCCTGCCTGGCCTGCTCTTCGGTAAGGACGAGTTCTACCTCTCGAAAATCCCTGGTTCTTTCTCCCTCTGGTAACTCAGGAATTTTTGCCCTGGCAGACAAATCTACTTTTCCCTCTTCCACCATCTGTCCAATCTCTTCACGGGAAAGATCAACAACAGGAAGGGGGATCTGCTCTCTTGGAGTAAGAAGCGGAACGCCCCTCAGATAACGATCGATGGAAAGCGCTCCCCGCCGGCCATCCGCAATGGCCTGAATCAATATCCAGGGTCCCCTGGCCACATCTCCTCCTGCGAAGATGCCAGGCCGATTCGTTGCCAAGGTCAATGGATCGATGGCAAAGGTCCCTTTGGGTGTGACTTCGAGGCCATGGGTCTCATCGAGGAATGAGATTTCTGGGGCCTGGGCAACAGCGGCAATCATCGTATCCGCAGGAATGACAAATTCCGAACCTTTGATGGGGATGGGTCTCCTTCTGCCGGAGGCATCGGGCTCTCCCAGTTCCATCTTCACGCATTTGACACCCTTAACATGACTGTCTTCAACGACCACCTCGACAGGGGCGGTCAGAATTTGAATCTTAATTCCTTCCTTTTCCGCGGCCTCGATTTCCCACGAATTGGCAGGCATCTCATCCCGTGACCGCCGATAGAGGATACTCACCTTTTTTGCACCCAATCTCAGGGCTGTCCTTGCCGCATCGATGGCCACATTTCCGCCGCCGATCACAATCGTCTTTTCCCCTACTCTGGGGGCAATCGGAATTCCAAAGGCGATGATGAACCGGTCTTCCAATCCCTCTGTGACGCCATATCTCTCTGCGAGACTCACGCCCTGCAAAAATGGAACGCCGTGATGAACACCCAGCGCATCCTCCCCCGGAATTCCAAGTTTCTGCGCCTCATGGGCACCCATCGCCAGAAAAACGGCAGAATAACCTGCATCAAAGAGGCTGTTGATATTTCGAACGGGTGTGTTCAGTTTCAATTGGACATTAGGATGATCGATAATCTCGTCAATCTCTCTCTGAAGAACATCCCTTGGAAGACGGTAGGAGGGGATACCCACCCTCATCATCCCGCCAGTTACAGGAAGGGCTTCAAAGATTGCGGCCTGATAGCCCATCCGGGACAGCTGATGGGCACAGCTTAGCCCTGCAGGTCCTGCCCCGATGATGGCCACCTTTGCTTTGGGCCTCTCTATGCCTTTTTCAGAATCGAAACTGGTGACTGATAACTGATGACTGGTAACCTCTTCTTTATCTAACTCCTCCCGATGTTCATAAACCCAGTCAGCCGCGAATCGCTTCAGAGCGCAGATGGAAACCGGCGTGTCCAGTTTTCCCCGATTGCATTTCTCTTCACAAGGATGGTTGCAAACACGCCCTACAGACGCAGGAAAAGGATTGTATTCTTTCACCACGTCGAGCGCCTCTTTATACCGGCCAGCCTGAATGAGAGCGACATAGCCCTGGGCGCTTGTCTCAGCAGGGCAGGTCGATTTACATGGACTCGTTCCCCTCTTGGTCACAAGAAAGGTGTTGGGAACAGCCTGAGGATAAGGCCGGTAGATCGCCCTTCTCTGGTCTAATCCCTCATTGAATTCATTTGGAAGGAAGATGGGGCAGACCTCTGTGCAATCGTTACAACTGGTGCACTTGCTCATGTCCACATAACGTGGATGTCTTCGAATCGTTGCCTTGAACTGTCCGGCCCCTCCTTCGAGAGAGACCAACTCCGCATTGGTGATGATTTCGATATTGAGGTGGCGGCCTGCCTCCACTAATTTTGGAGAAACAATGCACATCGCGCAGTCATTGGTCGGAAAGGTCTTGTCAAGTTGAGCCATCTTCCCACCGATCGCCGGGGTCCGCTCTAAAAGATAGACCCGGATTCCAGAATTGGCCAAATCGAGAGCGGCTTGAACCCCGGCGATCCCTCCCCCCACGACTAACGCAGCACCAATCTTACCTGCCATGCTCAACCTCTCAAATGTTAAAATATCTTTTCGTTTAGAATGAAACGGGATAAGTTAAATCCCAATAACCAAATCCCAATTCCCAAATAAATTCCAATTACCAATGTCCTAACCCGGCATAGCCGGAACCAAACAGGGTCTTTGTAGGTTTATCGACCCAA
>JASEHH010000048.1 GCA_030017685.1 Thermodesulfobacteriota bacterium
CATTCCACAATGATTTAAGCCCATTTTTGTCAATATTTTATGCAACTGTCAAGTAGACTTTAATCAGATTTCTGAAAATGAGGTCTCGCAGTTCGGTCACCAGTTGAACCCCGATGTAACCCGCTCCGGCCACGACGAAGCTAAGCAGTTGCCTCCGCTTTTCCGGATCCTTTTGTGCGCTCGCCTGTTCGAAAATTCCGATGACATGGTTTCTGATCAACATGGAATCGTGCAACGTTTTTAGGGTGAACAGGTGGGCGTCCGGAGAGGTTAAACGTGAGACATCCGGAATGCTTCCGAGAGCCAGGACGAGATAATCAAAACTGAAAGCTCCCGCAGTCGTGAGGACTTCGCGCCCCTGAAGGTCGATTTTTTCAACGCGTGCATGGACAAAGTTGAACCGATCTCTCCAGTGGAGCCTTCGGATGGGATAAGCGATATGGCGGGTCTCGATTCCTCCCATGGCCACCTGGTGCAGCAAGGGAGAAAAGAGGAAGAAATTCTCATCGCTGACCATGGTCGTCTCCACATTCTCGTTTCGATTCAGTGAAGGAACAAGATGTCGCAGGACATAGGTGCCGCCGAACCCGCTGCCCAATATCAAGACCTTTCTGCTCCCGACATGCAGCCTCTTGGGATAGGAGCGTTTCACATCTGACAGAACCGAAAATCCCTCCTGCAATAGGACCCAAAGAAGCCTCCCAAAGGATAAGGGATGCGAAACCATAGCCCATATTTCTTTGTAGCTGTATGTTCCGCTGAACATTCCCCATGAAGCTTTTGTAAAAGGTCGGGAACCTTTCACATGAGACTGCTCGTCTCCGATCAGTCGATGCTGGGCCAGAAGGAAGGTCCGGGAATCCTTGGCCTTGTCATTGATCCAGAACAATAATTTTCCCCATCTATTGTCCCGGCTCACGCCCTCGCACAAGGGGCCGTAGTAACGGTGAAAATCACGGTAAGACAAGCCGTGATCAACGATCGTCCGGGCTGCTTCCCTGGCCGTCAACAGGGAGGAGCCGATCCCGTCCTTGTATAATCTCGACACCGCGGCGTCACCGATGGCGACGAATCTGTCAGCGAAATAGTTGCGGGCGGAACGGATGGCAGCCAAAGGCCGACAATGGCAGGCAAATTCATATGGAACCGGGAGAAGAGGTCGGACCACCTCGTTTTTCAAAAAGTCGGTCACCGGCATCGAGGTTTCTCCGCTGCCCATGACCGAGACGTTAACAAAGGGCCCTTTGGGCACCAAGGTTCCGAAGATCAGGCCCGACCGGGGAATCAAAAAAATATGGGCCGCATTGCCCAATACGATTCGCGCCTGCTCAGCGTCGGCGTGGAGTTCGGCCATGGCCATTCTTCTGGTTTCGGGTGGGACATAGTTCAACCCGCGGATCACTGCGGGGGCGGCATTGATGCCGGTTGCGAGCACAATCTGGTCATAGCTCTCTTTTTTTTGGTCGGTCTCTATGCCTGCTTTTCCCTCAAGATCGATGGCGGAAACCCGCTGGTTGACCACGCATATCCCCATGCTCTTGGCCTGCTCCAGGAGCCATCCATCAAAGCTTCCGGGATTCTCAGAGACGAGCCTCGCCGGTCCTCCTCCGCGATAAATGCTGACGATCTCAATGTCTCTTTCGGGGTTGCTGATGCTGATGGAGGTGTATGGGCTGTGGACTGCGTATTGTTCTATTTTACTCTGGATGATTTCTCCGGGAATATTCAGCCCAAGTTCACGCAGGTTTTTGAGGAAGGAGATGGAGAGGATGCCGGCGCAGCCTTTACATCCTCTGGAACCGGATTCATTGAACTTCCGTTCTTCGTAGAGGGTGATATCAGGCCGGATATTTCTTTCCGCCGCGTAGCGAAGGAGATAAAGCGCAAACAGGCTGCCCGCGGGGCCGCCCCCCACGATAGCCACTTTTGAACCATTCTCTAACCTGAAACGCCCTTTACGCACAAAAACCAAATCACACCGTGTCTGGTATAAAGAACCCCCCCTTTAGGTCGCCCCCTTCAGTCCCTGGCGCTGTTTATAAGTCGGGACGAATTGTTAAAATTTTAGGATGAAATCTCCATTCTGTCAACGACATAACCTGTCCTTGAAACTATCAATTTCTCTTTCTCTTCCTGACAAAAAGGACCAACCCTATCATCAGACCTCCCGTAACTAAAAAC
Source organism: Thermodesulfobacteriota bacterium (assembly GCA_030017685.1). Classification (GTDB taxonomy): domain Bacteria; phylum Desulfobacterota; class BSN033; order BSN033; family UBA1163; genus RBG-16-49-23. The sequence continues at coordinate 2,182 of JASEHH010000048.1, forward strand.
GCAAAAAACGGGTAAAGGTAAACGAGGGTCGACACTTCTCCCTCGAGAGCGACATAGTGCCAGGTTGAGATGGTCTTTCTGGATCCCCTTTCGCCTCTGGACCCATCCCATACGGCAACGGCCAAGGGAGTTAGTTCGCCCTCTACAAATTTCGCTTCTTTTTTTTCATGGCTTTGAATGGATCTTTTCAATACGACCTTCCATCTGTCCGACGCCCACTGTCCGGCCCCCGAGACAGGTTGGGCTTTTTGCTCCATCTCGGTGAGCGTCCCAAAACCTCCGGATTGAAGATTCTGGATCGAGACCCCCTTTCTTGAAACGGGGTTCTCTGCTTTCAACCCCGCAAGGAAATCATCGACAACAGCATAGGGCACCTTTTGATCATGGGTCTCCGTGTGGACGGCCTTCCAGCTCCATATATTCACGATGGCCTCTTCGTGCCCCATCGCAAAATGCGGTTTGGCTCCTCCCCTCTCAGATGGAAATTGAAAGGCCACGCCATCCGAGAAGGCGTGAACCAGCTCATACGATGCATCTTTTGTTTGATCTTTCCATTCGAGGAGAAAAGCGATCTCCTTGCCATTGTGGAGGGCTTTCACTTTGATCTCTTTCACAGAACCTTCATAGTGTCTTGGCCTGGCGACGACCTGAGAGGCAAGAGGAATCTCCAAAGGTGTTGCAGAGTCCCAGAGGGAGGCCTCCGGATCCAGGGGCAGGTCCTGTGCGACCTTGTTCGCCTTAATGACCATCCCATGCGAATCGGGAATCCCCATCAGGAGAAAAAGACCGAAGATAAAACAGAGGTTAGAAATCTTCTTTGTGATGTTTTTAAATTTTTTCATCTGATCATTGGCCTTATTCATTTCGAATTCCTTCAGGTGATATTGTGTCTGAATGATCCGAGCTTCTCATCCCAGAAAGGCCTTACAAAAGCGGATTCTTTTAGGGGGACCTTCAGAATTTCCCGGCCCTTTTCATCATAGGCAATCGCCTCTTCTCTCTCCACCTTGAATCCGGCCACCCATTTCTCCATTGAACCGAAGAGCATGAGAACCCCGAGAAAAGTGGTGTCCGAGTAAGCTCCCCGGTAAGTCTTTATGGCCCCTTCCGCGCCGGGGCCGAACATCTGCCGGAGATAGGGGAACGGAACATGCACGGGCGGTATGTAGTAGATATTGGGTTCGAGGCCAAACTGTGGATAGAGGGGGAGGGCGACCTTCTTAATATGGACAAGATAGTCAATGGGATTTCCGGGATCTGCCCTCTCGGGCGTATGAATCCAGCCGTTCAGCCTGATCCTGCCGATGCAGGTGGTAATACACTGGGTCTGAAGTCCCTGTTCGACCAGGGGATAACAGGCAATGCATTTTTCCGAAATCCCGGTTTCCGAATTGAAATAGACCTTCTTGTAAGGACATGCCTTCAAACAGTCTCGATATCCGCGGCATCGCTTCTGATCAATAAGAACAATCCCGTCCTCTTCCCTTTTATAAATCGCCTTCCTCGGGCAGGCGGAAAGGCATGCCGGATAGGAACAGTGGTTGCATATCCTTGGAAGATAATAATGCCAGACCTTATGGGGCACAGTGATGTACTCCCCCTGATCGATATGACCGTGGGGCTCATCCTCCCCGATGTTGGGATAAGCCCAATCCATCTCCTCGGGGATATATCCTGCCGCCACTTCTCCTCTGGGGGCTGCCTCAAAGATCGTCTTTCCCGTATATTTATTCCCTTCCCAATTCTGTTGCCCGAGGGAATCAAGTATCCTCACATCCCAGGCAAGGGGATAAAAACCGTAGGGTTTTGTTTCCACATTGTTCCACCACATATATTCCTGGCCACGGCCGCCCGTCCATGCGTGTTTACAGGCCATGGTGCAGGTCTGACAGGCAATGCATTTATTAATATCAAATACGGCCGCAAATTGTTTTTGGGGTCTTACTTCTTCAAAGGGGTAAACCATCTCCCTCTGAATCTGCCAGTTTTTCACACGGTTTTTTGCCATCACCCCTCCTCATCATTGAACAGCCTTAATAAATTCTCCTTTCAGGTACCTTTTCATGGCCTCGTTTTCATAGGTGGGTCTGAAGCCCAGAGCCACGGGCCTCCACAAACCTTTTTTATCCAATCCGCCCGGCTCTGCTTTTGTGATCTTCACAAAGCTTTCCTTCGGAGCCCCGATGACACAGTGGATATCGGGGGCGAACCCCTTCCCGATCAGTTGGCCGAAGGTCTCTTTTCTTGTCATGGTATCCGTCATCAGGGTGGGACCGAGCCAGGCCCTGGTGCAGCTCTGGTGCCCTCCGTAACGGGACATGGATTGATAATTGGTCAAAGGGTTCTTCGCCAGGCCATCGGGGTTTGTCTCATGAGCTCTGACCGTTCCGTGGCTGGCCTGATAGGCATTGAAGAACATGATGAGCACGCCTCTGGGGATACCAGTAAAATACCTTGCTCTTGCCATCAGGCGCATCACCTTGTAATCCTCATCGGACTTCTTCCAGCCCCGGTAGGGCCTGTCGTCGGGGTCCGCATCGATCCATATGTAATCCCCGTCCTCGATTCCGAATTCCTTTGCATCCTTCGGGTTTAAATTCACATAGATCTCTCCCACCCATGGGTTCCGTTTGTCGTGTCTTTTGATGTCCCCGAAGGGCCCGAAATAGACGGAGATGACATCCGAATCGATGGGCGTCGTATGGGCGCCGTGGCGGTATTTCGGAGTAAGGAACTGTAAGGTCAAGCCATCCTTTATCCTCGGATGCTTCGTCTTCTTAAGCTCAGACCAGGGCTTGACGATGTTCCGGACCTGCCTGACCTCAACCGAAAGATCTTCCCTCCTCAGGCCGTAATGCTCCGGTTTCAAGGGTCTTAAGGCCGGATGGTCCGGGTTCCCTACGATGACATTGGGTTCGTAAAACGTGGCATCAATGGGTTCCCGATAGACTGGCAGGTTCTCGCCGTGTTCGATGAATTCGGGTTCCTCCCTGTAGAATTCAAGCCTCCCTGTCTTCGTATACCAGGGTTTGCTTTCGTTTGTCTGCTCCCACCCCAGAACCTTTGGATAGGTTCTAAGAAGCTTAAGGGCGGGGATTCCCTCCCTGGCATTCTTTTCCATTGCCTCGATACGGTAACCCTTTGTCGTTGAGGAGGCATTGAGGATCCTCTGGATATAGACATCGACCTTTCCTTCGTGGACAAACCTCCAGTAATCCTCGAACCTCTTCTCTCCGGTCATGGCCGCCATTTTTTTGGCAACCCCGGCATAGGTCTCAATGTCAGAGACCGTAGGAAAGATTCGTTTGAGAGGGGTCCTTGGATAGACCGTAAGGAAGGGGTTCGTCACGGAGCCGCAAAAATCCGGGTGCTTAAACTCCGCCCATGAATCGACACCGAAGACCACATCCGCATACTCACAGCTCATGGACCACCACCATTCATTCACAATCAACGCCTCCATCCTCGGCAGGGTATGATGAATGATATCGTAGGCCCATTTTGCATTCCCCAGGATGGAGTTGCTGTTCGCCCACCAGAGTAGCTTCGTGGGAGTGGGCATATGCGTTCTGCCGGTGAAGAGTTTGTTCCCAATGCGGAGCGGTCTATCCCCGTAGTTATAATAATGGGCTGATTCGAACTGGAAGTATCCTTTCGTCTTCGACGGCTTTGACGGTTCAAGTTCAATATCGAAGGGATTTTCCATCAGAAACTGCGGAGCCCCGTTGAAGAGGGCGATCCGATAGTTTCCGGCAAAACTTCCGGGACTTCCCCCGATGTGACCGATATTTCGGGTCAGGGCAGAAACAAGAAAGATCCCCCTGTCCTTGAGGCCGGCATTAAAATAATGGTTCGGCCCCATGCCCACGGCAAAGAGTGTTTTACTCTTGTTCCCGGCAATCTCTCTGGCAAGATTGAGGATCGCTTCCTTCGGCGCCCATGTGATCTCGGAGACCGTTTCAGGGGTAAACTCCCGGAGATATTCCCGGATCACTTCAAAGAGGGGTTTAACCTCAATCTCTCTTCCGTCAACGAGCTTAACCCTGAAACTTCCGCTCAATGCGGGGTCGATTCCCGATTCAAGAAATCTATCTCCTACCTGGTCTCTATGAAGCGGAGAAGGGGTTGCCGTTTTTAAGTTCCATACCGTAAAATCGCCCCACTCCTCCCTCAACCTCTCCGGGATAAACTGGGTCCCCTGGGTAGCGCCTGGCCCCAGAGGCTCTCCCGGTTTGACGATCTTCGTATAGTTTTTGAGTTCCGCAAGTTTGTATCCGGAGGTGATTTCAGAAGGTCTTAAAAGTTTCAGGTTGTCCATCCTCAGCAGGAGGGGAAGGTCCGTAAAGCTCTTGACAAAGGAGTGGTCAAAGAGGTTTTCGTTCATGAGGACGTGGGCAATCCCGAGAGCAAGAGCCTGGTCCGTTCCGGGCCTGATGATGATAACCTCATCCGATTTATTTGCGGTGGATTGATAATCGATCGTGATATTGACGACCTTTGTTCCTCGAAGCTTCGCCTCCGAAAGCCAGTGGGCATCCGGCATTTTGGTGCTCGACCAGTTCATGCCCCAGAGGGTGATCAGTCCGGCATGCTCCGTACAGTGAAGCTCGAAGTCAACGGTTTGTTGTCCCGTGACCATGGGATGCCCCGGAGGCAGATCGGTGTGCCAGCTATAGTTGTCCCAGTAACGACCACCCACGGCTCTCTCCGGCCCTGTCTTCCTGATATGATCATCGAGGAGGGCCATCATGTTGGCCATCCTGCCAAGCCCTGCGATACGGGTCAATCCCAGGAGGTGCATTCCCCCCCGGTGCTTGAGTGTGAGGGTGCCCGCCTCCTTCATCTTCTCAATCATTTCTTCATCATAACCCTGTCTTCTCAGATATTCGGCCCCTTTCGGCCCGGAATAGGTCTTCGCAATGTTCATGTAAGTTCTTGCCACCATCTCATAGGCATCGTCATATTTGATATTGAGCCATTTATCCTTTCCTCTTCTTAGATACTGCTCGGAAACTCTTCCCGTATCTGGATCTCTTGGAAATCCCGCCTTCACCCAGTCATAAAAGCCTTTTCTGACCATGGCCCCCTTTACCCTTCTATCGCCATAGAAACGCCGGGGAAGTGTCAGGGCTTTCTGGCAACATCGGGGCTCCCACCTGTGGGAAGGTTTATTGCCATAGGGGTCCACTGTCTTACCGTATCCATAGGTAGGCCCCACTCTTGTGATGACCCCATTTCTCACATAAGCCCTTAGGAGGCAGTCATGAGTATCATTGGGTGCGCAGAGGAAGGTGAAGGTTTCATCGTAACGAAACTTGTCTCTGTATATCTTTTCCCAGTCTCTGTCAGGATAGGCCTCAAGAGGGTTCTCAACGCTGATCGGTTGAAGATAGGCAGGTCTCGGGAAGCCCACTGCCATTCCTCCCACCCCCGCTAAAGACCATTTCAGGAATTCACGCCTGTTAAAATATTTCATCCATCCTCCTCCGGAGCCATAACAGACCCGAGTCTCTCCTCTCCTTCTCATGAGTCGCAGGCAACGAATCCATCATGGAACATTTCCCTCATCCGTGAAGCTTTTACGGTCTCCAGGGTTAACCCAAGGTATTGAGCTTCCGCGCGTAACCACCCCGCCAGGGCCGAGGCAAAGCGGAAATAAGGGAGACCCTCTCTTTCCTTAATATTTTCAGCCATGGCTTCTACCCATCTTCCGGGATGGGTGGACAGAAACTTCCTCTCTCCATCCATACACAATTCCACCCTTTTCTCTTCTCCGCTAAAAACCGCCTTAGCCTCCTTCATCGTTAAAAGGTGCAAAAATTCGAGTTCCGCCCCCAGATGGTCAGGTCTTTCTTCGAACTTAAACCCGAATGCGTTATAAAAGCCCGCGATATCGGCCATCTCTTCCTGGGGAAAGTCGAGGTAGTTGGCCTCATAAAGGGCGCATCTTTTACCGGGTGTTTCAAAGATTCCAGCATATCCCTCCTGGAGATCTTTTAGATTCAAGGAACTAAATTTTTCCGTTGCCCGGCCAAGGTGATCAAGGATCGAGCCCTTCCGCCTCTCCTTTATGAAAGGAGGGGCGGGAGGAATAATCCGGAATGCCTTCCTAATCTCGTTAAGAAGACCTCCACTCTTTAAAAATTCAAAAAGCTCCCTTTCCGGAAAAGAGAAGAGAGATGAAAAGAGCTTATACACCTTGCTCCTCTGAAAGGCTATGTCAGCAGCCATCTCCCTTTCCGTTCCCAGGCTAACATTCGAGGCTCCGTTTTCCTTTAACATGTTTCTTTTCACCACGTTCTGGGTTTAACCCCGGCCTTTGTATACATGTACATGATTGTTTTCCAGATCTCCTCATCATCCATCTCTTCCTCCCAGGCAGGCATGGAACTCATAAACTGCCTGTCCCGAACACCCCCCTCTTTCACTCTCCAGTAGACATAGGAGAGGGGAAGCTGGGCAATCGCGCCCGGATCTTTGAAGTTCGTGGGCGGAATAGGATAGATTAGCACCCTGGCCTCAGGGCCTCTGCCGTCCGCCTCCTTTCCGTGGCAGGGTGCGCAATGATTTTCATAGTAAATCTTACCTTCGGCAATGAGTCCTCTGCCCCAAGTTGCAGGGTCAGAGGCCCATTCCGGGACCTTGAAACCCACCACCCATTCAGGAGGAGTGACATGGGGTTGAAAAAGCTCCCCGGGAGGGGCATAGGAGATCTTCACGGCCGAGTAAACCTGATAGGTTACGAAGAAAGGGATCATGATAAAGACGGTCCACCTGATCACATTGTATATTGGGTGAAGCCTGGACCTGAAAGAGATGAAATCGAGAAATTCCTCAATTCTCCCGTCTTCAAGGGTTATATGGATCAGAACTCCTACGATAACGAAAAGCATAAAGAAATTTGTCAGGGCCGAGGGAAGGGGAGGACTGATCACAAATCTCATCAAGATGTAGGATCCGATGAGGATGATCAGCGCCAATATCCCTGACGGCATGCCTTCCCTTTCCCCATTCATTCTGTTACCCATTCCTTTGTCTCCACCAACGTTCCCTTTCTGTTGCTCAAATCCGGTCGGCCGCTGTTTTTTTATGGCGCTTTGACATCTCCCAATCTAACTTTCGGCCTTCCTCCAAGACTCTGAAGATATGCGATCAGGGCCGTGATCTCTTCATCTGTGAGGTTTGCAGGCGGTTTGTTGGCGGGCGCCATGATGTCCGCTCCGCTGTAAAGAACGGCTGCAAGGTCCTCCACATTTCTCTCGGCTCCGATCCGTGACAGATCGCTTGCCCGTAACCTTTCTCCCACCACGCTATGGCAAACCCCACAACCTGACTTCTTGTAGATAGCCGCTCCCTCCCTTGCCAGTTCCCTCGGTGTCATCTCCGCGGTGATGACCTTTCTCTTCGGAGCTTCCCAGGGAGATTGGGGAATGGCATTTCCGAACCAGGCGTAAAGTCCGGTCACGATCAATGCAACAATGATCAGCCTGAGGCCACTCCCCTTCATCTTTCACCTCCTGTTACCTCACGTCCGGTCACGCCGGTCATGTAAAAGATGAGGGAGACCAGACCGATAAAGACGAGGGTCAGGAATGAAATGATGAGGGTCGCTTCCCCCATGGCGGGAAGGCCTGCGTGCCTCGAGGTATCCTCCATCACTCCGTAGACATGCCAGTTCAGCCGGGCGGCTGCCCGACCGTATCCAAGAAGGGCCATGGCCCACACGTTTGACACCGCCACTGCGATGAGTCCATACTGAGACCTCGGGGGGACGTTCCCCCATTGCATCTCTCCCACCCTTTCAGAACCCCGCAACAGAAGACCGTCCATGAGGTAGATCATTCCGATGGCAGGGACCATGAAGAGGAAGGTCGCAATCGAGATCCGGATACGGGTTGCGGAAGGAACAATATAGCTGTAATAGAGAGCCGCAACATTGAGGAGAACGACGAGAAGAATGACAGACCACTGAAGGTAGGTATAGATCTTCCTGCCCGGAGGAACTTGCCTTTCGGCTCGCCTGTTGAGGATAAATGTAAGGATCACGCAGAGGACCGCGATGTTAACAGCCGCTATTTTCGGAGCCATGATCCCCAGCTTTCCGTAAATGGGGTGAAGTCCTCTCCCCATCTCTTCAAGGGAGGAGACCCATGCCCTGGGCGCGGACCACACCGCAAAGGCGATGATCAGGGCCCAGCTTAAGTAGGGGATATATTTCCTGTATCTTTCCGCCCCCGGGAGTCTGTCCATTCTTAGCCAGAAATAATAACAGGTGCCAATAAATATGACGGCGATCACAAGGGCCTGAAGGAGCCAGATTTTTGAGAGGGCGCCTCCCATGAAGGTGATTCCCATCTGTTCGTTGAACTTATACATCTCGATCCCAAACCAGTAGCCGATGAAGGGGAGAAGGATTGTGGTCACAACGCCGATGAGGGTCCCATTGTATCCCATCCAGTCGTAATGGGCCTTTTCTTCGGGAGTCCTGGCGGAAAGAAATCGGTAGGCGGCGTAAGCCGCACAGATGAATCCGCCGAAAGAGACATTGGCCACAAAGCGGTGGAGATTGAGAGGCCAGAAGGTATAGTTGAATATGGCTGACGAAAGACTCAGGAGATTGCCGGAAACCTCCACCCCGGCAGGACTTGTTTTAAAAGATGTCCATGCATTGCCCACGAACATCACAAGGGTGCCGAGAACGTTAAGGACGATTCCGAGCAAAAGATGGTTTCTCTTCTTCAAGAGGTCCCAGGTATAATACCAGATATAGAGGGTCACGGTTTCGAGAAAGACCAGTCCGAAAAAGATGTAGATCGTCGGTCTGAAGATCCCGGCCATATAACCCATGAATTTCGGATAGAGAGAGAAACTCATAACGCTGAAGAGGGCGCCGAGGAGGGCTGTCACGAGATAAGCAAGAGGCAGTAAGCTTGCAAAGTCCCTCGCCAGCCGGTCATATCGCTCATCTCTCTTGAAATAACCGATGGCCTCAATGATGACAGCGAAGACAGGAACAGCGAGGATAAAGGCAGCGAAGAGGAGCATCAGTTGAGCCAGAATCCATACCACATTCCTGGCCCCTATGAGGGGGAACTCCCTGTAGGCCTCCACCACAGGCTCTTTCCCCAAAAAATAAGCAGCCGCAACAAGGACCACTACGATGAAATATCCAATCGCTTTCTTCATTTTCCCTTAATGGACGATTGCTCCGGACTTAACCTCGTCGATAAATTCGGATGAAATGTTGCTGACTCCCTTTTCAATCGCTTTTCTCTCGATCATCCGGATCACCATCCCCTTCATAAAAACCGGGACCTTTCTCATTCTCTCCTTTGCCTTTAGGTCCCACAAAAGCGTTGAACTGAAGGCCTCCTCGAGGCAAACCTTTCCCTCTCCGGAAGGCAGGTGCGCACAGAGAGGGTCCTCTTCCATCAAATCGCTTCGTTCCGCGAGAGCCCTGGCTCTGCAACCTCCGCACAGCTCCGCATATTCGCAGATGCCACATCGGCCCTTGTAGGAACCTTCCCTCATCTGCCTCAGGATGGGGGAATGCATCCATAAGGTCGCCACCGATTCCTGCCTGACATTTCCTACGCTCACAGGCAGGTAAGGGCACGGAGTGATGTTTCCCTCCGGATCGATTCTCAGATAAGACTTCCCGGCAAGGCACCCCGTCGTGCCCACCTGAAGAGGAAAACCGCTTTCGTAAAGAAGGCGATAAAGGTGGGGCGCACATCGGGCCCTGACCATTAGCCTCGTCTCTGTCCTGAATAATTCCGCAATCGTTCTTAATGCCGAATCATAGTGATCCGTCGTGATTTCGGCCTTCGTCGCCCTGCCTGTGCATATGAGAAAAAAGAAGTTGATCGATTTCACAGAGAGCAAAGCCCCTAACTCGACAAGCTCCCGGACCTGGCCTACGTTTCCATCGGTCAGGGTCACATCCATCTGAACCTCCAGGCCAAGCGTTCTTGCGGTCTTGATCGCTTTCAGGGAGCTTTCCCAGGCTCCCTCCACCCCTCTGAAGGCATCATGGTAGGAAGGGGTTGTCGAATCGATGCTGACCCCCAGGCCCTTCAGCCCTGCCAATTTCAACCCCCTGAGACGATCCTCCGAAAGAAGCGTTCCATTTGACCCCACGACCACGATAAACCCTTTCCCGGCGGCATGTTCCAAGAGTTCTTCAATATCGTCTCTTAACATGGGTTCACCGCCGCTCAGGATAAGCATGAGGCGAGGGTTGAGGTGCGAGAGCTCATCGACCACGGACTTTGTCTCCTGGATAGTAAGTTCGGAGTTTAATTCTTCCTTACCCCTCTTTGGAAAAGAGGGGTGGGGGGGATTTGAATCGATGTAACAGTGCGGACAGAGGAGATTGCACCTTCTCGTCAAATTCCATGAAACCAGGTAGGGTATGTGTTCCATGATTCCTCCGGATTCTCTCTACCTCTTTGACCCGGCCACCCAGACGCTGCAAGGAGCATACCGGACGACATTTTCCGCCACTGATCCGATGTCGATCCCCTCTGTGAAGTGCCTCCCCGTCCTGCCCACGAACAGAAGGTCCGCCTCCACTTCCGAGGCGTAATCACAAATCCTTCTGTAAATTGGTCCATCAAGGATCTTTTTCATATATTCAGGACCCGTGCTGAAGACCTCCCGCTCAGCTTCATCGAGGATCATCTTTCCAACCGTGGCCAGGCCTTTATCGATAAATTCATCATGCAGTCTCTCCTGTTCCTTCGAATTGAAGGAGAAATGCTCTCCATCCATCACGGATTCCTTCAGCCTTCCGAACAGATTTCGGTGCAGGGATGAATCGAACACATATAATAAATGGAGCGTCGCATCGCATTGTTCAACGAAGCGCTTCGCCGCTCTCAAGGCATGGAGGGCCGTCGAACTCCCATCGAGACAGACCACGCCCGTTGGCTGCGTGTGGTTGACATCTTTCTTAATGATGAGAAAATCTTTGTCGTTTCCCCTCAGGAGCCTGAGGCAAACGCTGCCGAGAAAACCATTGCCATTGCAGTTGAACCCCGAAGAACCCACCACCACCAGGTCTCCGCCTTCTGAGGAGAGGATCTCCTGGAGGGCTTTAAAGTTCTTGCCCTCCCTTACAACCGTTTTGAAGTGAATTCCCGCACGGTGGAAAGAGCCATTGAGTGATTTCAGACAGGATAGGGAGATCTGTTCCATTCCAGTATGGATGAGGTCGTTGTGAACCTCCCGTTGCTTCTGGAGCGTTTCTTCTTTTTGATACCGGGAAGGAAGGAAGGGTTCCATTGATTTGAAGGCCCCTTCGTGCATGGCAGCGTTATATCCGTGGATTCCAACGATCTCAGAGCCGAATGTTTTAGCGAGGCGAAGAGCGACTTCTGAAGCGACAAGGGAGGTTTCGCTATTGTCAAAACATAATAGGATTTTTTTCATTCCTCACCTATGATCTCCCCTATGAAGAAATTTTTATTTCATTTTGATCCTTTTTGCCAATAAAATTCTGATAACCTCATTTTAGAAAGGCGATTTTTTCGGAGCATTCTTTTAATAAATGATAGGCCGAGCCCCCCTGTTTCAGAATCTTGAGCATTAGGTCGGGGTTCAAAATGCGGACGCCGGCCATCACATTGACACCCCATTTGAAAAAAGCATCTGGGATGAGGCTGGCCGTGGGTCCAATGATACCGGCCCGTTTTCCATTGCTGATCCATGAGAGAACAGCATCAATGGTGTGATTGACAATGGCTGTTCCGGTGATCATCACCACCTGGGATTTCTCGATGGCCATTTTCATTTCGGATTCGGGTTTAAAATATTTCATCTCATCCGGCCTCAGGGTCAGACGATTCTTTTCGATGATGTAAAAGGGGTTTCCCATTGCCTTCAGTCTTTTGATATAGGGGCCAAAAGCTCCCACCAATGAGACCGTTTCATAGGGCTGGATGTCAAGGAGGTCGAAACCATCCTGCTCTTTAACCACTTCATATTCCCGTTCATTTCCCGATTCGAGAATCCATCCAGAAAGTCCATTGAGGGTGGCGATGCCGATGGCGCTCTTGAGGACATTGGGATCGAGTGAGTAATTGACAATTTCAGAAGCGGGCTTTCCTTCCAAATTCCCGGCTGGCGGCATCCGGGCCGCCGAGCTCGGACAGCAGACTGCCTCCGGGATGTCTCCGATGGGCGTGAAGGCGCAACCTCCGTGACCGGTTGACAGCTTCACGCCCGTGAAGAAGATCCCGAGGACCAGGTCATCCACCCCTATCTCCTGAAGCGGAGCAGGGGATTTCTCCCTGATCATATCGATCGTTTCGGCGAGAACAGATGAGACCATCAAACCCTCCCGGGAATTTAACTCGCTTTCGCAAGCGGCTCTTTCCCAGCGACAAAGAAATCTTTAACGAAGATCAGAACACCGACCAGGAATCCCACTCCAAAGACGGCTCTGAAGATCCAGAAATAGTGGTTGTAAGCGCTTTTTACCGTCACATAGTCCAGACCCATGACCCTTTCGAGATAGCTTTGAACAAGCCCCGCGCCTGTCAGACTGAAGGTGATGAAGATCATGGAGATGGTCATCCACCAGAAGGCTACATAGCCTCTTGACTGGTTGAACTGTTTTACTCCCCTCAGGGTTGGCAGAGCGATATAGATCATGGCGAGAACGAGAAGGGCATAGACGCCATAGAAGGCGATATGGCCGTGAGCTGTTGTAATCTGAGTGCCGTGCGTATATTTGTTGATCTGGGGGAGGGTGTGGAAAACTCCCCAAAGGCCGGCTCCCACAAAGTTAAAGACGACATGGGAGATTGTGTAAAAGAGGCCAACCCTGTTTTCCACCGGTTTTGTGGCATATTTAGTTGTCCGGAAAGAGTCCCATACCATCAACACCAAAGGAACTGGCTCCAGGGCGCTGAAAATTCCTCCGATCCACAGCCAGTAGGCAGGCGTCCCTATCCAGTAGTAATGGTGTCCGAGTCCAAGGATCCCTGTAAACATGACGAGTCCCACCTCGATATACATCCATTTTGCAAGCATGGTGCGATCCGCACCTAGGAGTTTATGGAGGCTGAAGGCTAAAAAGGCGGCTGCGATGAGCTCCCAGGCTCCCTCCACCCAGAGATGAATCACCCACCACCACCAGAACTGATCCATAATCATATTCTTGGTATAAAAGACCCCTGGCAGATACATGAGGGCTAAAAAAAGATTCCCGGCGATCAGCACTCCCTGAACATCGGTAAACTTCCTTGTCTTCCAGGCTGTCATTGTTGTGTTCAGGAGAAAGAGGAGCACAGAAACAACGATGAGGATATCCGCCCATCTCGGCGCTTCAATATATTCCCTTCCTTCATTCAGAAGAAGGGTTCCGAAGACGGTGATGTTGGCTTGAGGATAGAAGCCCATGATGATATAGCCGATCACCACTAAACCCACGGTGAGAATGGTGGCCCAGAACTGGAACCGGGCGAGGGGAATGCTCCAGAGCTCTGTTTCGGATTCCTCCACAATGACATAATAAGAGGCTCCCATAAAGCCCAAAAGGAGCCAGACCACGAGGGCATTGATGTGGAGCGTTCGAATGGTGTTGAAATTGAGGATGAAGAAGTCGGGCCAGACAAACTGGAGAGCGGCGATGATCCCGACTACGATCTGAATCAGGAACAGGAGAATGGCTGAGGTAAAGAAGTTGTTTGCTATTTTATGGCTTTCGTATCCCATTTTTTATTCCTCCTCTATTGCAGGGTTAATAGGTAGTCGCTTAAGTCTTTCAATTCCTGCTCGCTCAAGTGGGCGAAGCCTGGCATGGCTGAAGCGGTTTTCACTGAGGCCGGATTCTTAAGATATCGGGTCAGTTCCTCCGATTTCCATTTCGGGCCGATACGGGTCAGATCCGGTCCTGCGGTCCCACCTATCCCCCCTACGATATGGCAGGCGGCGCAATTCTGGTTTTGATAGATGGCCTGTCCGGTACTTGCTTCTTTCCGGGCCGCGGCCAAGACAGGCTTTGGAGGCCATTTATTGGTGTCCACTTTGGAGGTCCATTCAAGGAAGGCCATCAGGTTGTCCGCCTCCTTTTCGTTTAGGCCGAGTTTCGGCATGGCGGCTTTCGGGTTGATGGCCCGCGGGTCGAGAATAAATTTTTTCAGAAAGTCCTTCGGTTTTCTGCCAGCCACATTGGTCATGTCCGGGGCGAAGTAAGAACCATTTCCCATAATCGTATGACATCCGATGCAGTCATACTTGTGCCAGACCTTCTTCCCCGCATCGACCTCCGCAGTGATCACCGGCGCCCTCTTGGGCACCCGGATCATGGTATCGATCGTGAGGACGACCAGGACGAGGAAGAAAAAGATACTTCCGTAGATGAAGAAATTTTTTGCCGTCTTTTTACTCATAGGCACCTCCTATTTAATGTTTTGAGATGGGAATAGAGGACCCATTCCAAGTTCCTAAATAGAACCATCCTTCAAAGAGAAATAAAAATCATTGACTTAAGTCAAAACCCCTCTCTTTTTTAAAAAGGGCTGATTGATCAGAACTGCTCCCGTCCACCCTCATGCAGTATTTTACCACAAAATTCTTAAAGTCAAATATTTTTTTAAATTCCATCGATAGAAATGATTATCGACAGGCGAATAGAGCGGCGCTTCTTACACATTCTGTCGTCCTCGTGGACAAACAAGGTATTGTTCGATATATCCAAGCGGTTCCGGAGATGACCCATCTCCCCGATACGGAAAAGGCTTTTGAGACGGCTACTGAACTGGCAAAATAGGGGGTGGTGCAGTTAGCTTCCAACGATTAAGAAGTTCTTAAGGGATTCGTATTTTTTCTCACCGATGCCTTTCACATTTTTTAATTCTTCAACCAATCTGAATCCTTTTCTCCTTTCCCGGTAGGTGACGATCTCACGGGCTAAGGACTCTCCAATTCCGGGGATCAAGCAAAGGTCTTCAATTGAGACTCGATTGGGGGCAGGCTGGAATGATGTTTAATCGAAGCTTGTCTGTACCTGATCTCTCCTAAGCCATCACTCTGGAAGGAAGTCCGGCGGCTTCGAGAATATCTGGTACTACTTCCTCTCTTCCTATGGCCATAATGTGGACGCCGTCACATAGAGCTTCCTTTTTCAGAGAGGTGATCATTCGACCAGCAATTTCTATTCCTTTATTTAGCGCCCCGCCTTTAGGCGCACTTGCAAGTTCATCGATTAAGTATTGGGGCACAAAAATACCAGGCACGTTCTCCGCCATGTATTTAGCCATCCTGGCTGATGAAAGTAAAACAATTCCGGCTAATATCTTGACTGGGAATTGGCGAGCATTCTGCATGAACTTGGCAAAGTTATCCAGGTCATAGATGGCTTGAGTTTGGAAGAATTCAGCTCCGGCTTCTACCTTGTTTTCAAACTTGATTAGTTGAGGCTCAATGGGTCTTGCTTCAGGTGTGACAATTGCCCCGGCACAGAACTCTATGGTCCCATCAAGGTTATTTCCTCCCAAGTCCTTGCCCAATTCCATTTGGCGGATTGTCCTCAACAGTTGCACTGAGTCGAGGTCGAAGACTCCTTTGGCTTCTTTGTGATCGCCAACTACAACTGCGTCACCAGTTAGGCAGAGGACATTTCTTATACCCCTCGTATATGCCAAAAGAAGCTCCGCTTGAAGGGCAATTCGATTGCGGTCGCGACAGGTCATCTGCAATATAGGTTCGCCACCTCGCTCTTCGATGACCTGGCATCCGCCAAGAGAAGGAAAGTGCATCACAGAACTTTGATGGTCAGTAACGTTCAGTGCGTCCACCTTATCTTTGAGAAGGTCAATATGGTGAAGCATCTTCTCGATGTTTGTTCCTTTTGGTGGACTGATCTCGCTGGTTATTACAAACTTGCCGGAGTTAAGCAACTGCTTAAAATTTGACGCCATGATTCCCTCTCCTTGGTTATGTTAATTTAATTATCTTTGGTCTAGGCATTACCTGATAATTCTTTGGGGGATGATACTTCCGCATCAAATCGAGCCTGCCCTGATCTCTTAATCGCTGATATATAAGTGTCCAGGCACAATCCTTCTCCTTGTCCACCTCACATTTACCATTGTTAGTACCTCCACAGGGACCGTTTAGCAAACCTTTGTGGCATGCTGTGAGAGGACAAATGCTCGCTGTTTCCCCCATGATACACTGACCGCACTGGGCACAGACTTCATGAAAATAACCTGGGCTATCTTCTATACCTATGAACAAAGTATCCAATGCCGGGATAACTGGCTTCTCAATATATAAGCTTACCCTGTGTACTCCCAGAGCGCATGCCGTGACAAGGATGCAGTTCACATTCCGAATGGCTCCATCGACTTCTCTGATAGCTACCTCGGTCATCTCATCACAGGCAGTGGGGATGACCGTCCAGCCGGTCACTAATTTGTCCAGTTCTTCTAAACGCTTCTTCATATCCAAAACCTCTTCTTTACCGCCGGTTTTGGTCATTGTAGCGCATGTGCCACAACCTATGATATATACTCGGTCGAACCTATCTAATTGCTGCTTTATTTCATCAAAGGGCTTCTGTTTGGTAATGGATTTCATGCTCAACCCCCTATCTTTCCAAGTCACACCTTAAGCATCGCTTAGCTTCTTGCTCGGCTTTCTCCTCTGAGAACCCCAATTCTGTCTCCTTAAAGCTGCGTTTTCTTTCCTCAATAGGAAGTCGGGATATTTCTGGCCTAAATTGAGGCTCCCAGGTCTCCTCTTCTTCCTTACTTATCACTTCCTCGATAGCGCTTGGCTTCAGGTCATATATTTCAACTCTCGAAGTATCGCCTCTGAGGTATTTTTCTATGGCAATAGCCGCTCTCCTACCGGCAGCGATAGCATCGATAACCATACCTGGTCCGCTGACAAAATCCCCTCCGGCAAAGACTCCAGGGAGATTGGTAGCTAATCTATTTTCATCAACGACCAACCTTTCCCATCTGGTGCGTTCCAGGGCGCTGTCTGGTGGTAGAAACGATAGGTCTGGGGCTTGACCTACGGCAGCAATGACAGTGTCTGCCTCGACAAAGAACTCGGAGCCGGGGATAGGAATAGGGCGTCGGCGTCCGCTGGCGTCAGGCTCGGCCAGCCTCATGCGAATACATTGTAAGCCAGTTACCTTCCATTTATCGCTTACTATTCGTGTAGGACTGACGAGGAAGTTTATCCTGACGCCCTCAGCCAAAGCCTCATTATATTCCACCTCGGTAACAAGCATCTCCTCCCGTGACCGCCGGTAGAAGATATCGACTTCATCAGCGCCAAGGCGGAGGGAAGTTCGAGAGGCATCCAGAGCTACATTCCCGCCTCCAATAACAGCTACGCGACGCCCGATCCTGACCGGCTTACCCACTTTCACATCCCTTAGAAATCTTAAACCATGGTAGAAGCCTTCGAGGTCCTCTATTTCTCCAGGTATGCCAATACGTTGGCTTCTTTGAGCCCCAGCAGCAATGAAGATGGCCTCAAAGCCACTCCTTCTGAGGTCTTCTACAGTGAAATTTACGTTGACGGGCGTATCGAATTTTATCTCTACACCGCATTTGATGATATACTCTATCTCCTTTTCAATGACCTCTCGTGACAAGCGAAAATCAGGTATGGCCACTGAAAGCATGCCCCCGCCTACCGGGAGAACCTCAAATATCGTAGTTGGATAGCCCATCTGAGCTAAAAAGTAGGCGCAAGACAGTCCACAGGGTCCAGCCCCTACCACAGCTATCTTTTGGCTCTTAGTTTTGGGGAAGGGTTCTGGCTCGGGCAATTCACTGGCGTGGTCAAAATACCAGTCGGCAGCAAAGCGCTTCAGTGCCCTGATATCTACTGGCTCGTCGAGTTCTCCACGGCGACATCTGCCTTCGCAGGGATGATGGCAGATGCGGCCGCAAATACCGGGAAAAGGATTACGCTCCCTGATCGTCTCGATAGCCTCCAAGTATTCACCAGTTGCAATATGAGCCACATATTTAGGGATATTAATGCCTACCGGGCAGGTATGCTGACAGGGTGAGATCATGAGGGCATCGCAGACCGCAGCAGGGCATCTCTTTTCTTTTATGTGAGCTTCATATTCGTCTCTAAAATAATTGAGGGTAGTAAGCACAGGGTTCGGGCAAGTTTGCCCCAAGCCACAGAGTGAGCATTCCTTAACTGTCTTAGCTATATTGAGCAAGGTATCAATGTCACTCTCACGTCCTTTACCCTGAGTGATTCTGGTCAGGATTTCCAACATTTGCTTAGTACCCAGACGGCAGGGGACACATTTTCCGCAGGACTCAGCTTGAGTGAAGCTCAGGAAATACCTGGCTACCTCTACCATGCAGGTAGTCTCATCCAATACCACCATGCCTCCGGAGCCCATAATTGAGCCGAGCTGGGATAGGGTTTCGTATTCCACTGGGGTATCGAAGAAGCGGGCGGGGATGCATCCGCCTGAAGGCCCTCCTGTTTGGACTGCCTTAAACAGTTTGCCCCGGGGAATGCCGCCCCCGATATCAAAAATGATGGTGGAAAGAGGAGTGCCCATTGGCACCTCAACCAATCCGCTGTTCGCAATCTTCCCAGTAAGAGCAAAGACGGCAGCCCCCTTGCTCTTTTCTGTGCCAATATTAGAAAACCAGTTGCCCCCCCGATCAATGACAATAGGAACCGAAGCGAGAGTCTTTACATTGTTAATGATAGTAGGCTTTCCCTCCAGACCTGATTCAGCTGGAAATGGAGGACGGGGACGAGGCATGCCCCGTCTGCTTTCGATGGAAGCCATTAAAGCTGTTTCTTCACCACAGACGAAAGCCCCGGCGCCTTCTTTGACATAGATCGTAAAATCAAAGCCTGAGCCAAGAATATCCTTTCCTAAGAAGCCTCTTTCTTGGGCTTGCTCTAAAGCGATGAGAACTCGTTTGACTGCCAAAGGATACTCCGCGCGCACATAGATATAGCCCTCAGAAGCGCCTATGGCATACCCCGCAATGGTTAGTCCTTCAATAACAGAGTGAGGGTCTGCCTCCAGTATGGAGCGATCCATAAAAGCGCCGGGGTCACCTTCGTCGGCATTGCAGATAACATATTTCTTGTCTCCCTTAGCCTTGCGGCAGAGATCCCACTTACGCCCAGCAGGGAAGCCAGCACCACCACGACCTCTCAGCCCCGAGCTATTCACCTCTTCTATGACCTGCTCGGGCATCATTAGCAGAGTCTTTCTCAATGCTCGATAACCTCTCTGGGCAATATAGTGATCAATTTTCTCAGGGTTAATACGGCCACAATTGCGCAAAATAATTCGCTGTTGTTTTTTATAAAAGTTTATCTCTGAATAGTACGGTATTGCTTTGTTGGTCACTGGGTCACGGTAGAAAAGTCGTTCCACCGGCTTGCCATCTCGAAGGAGAGAATGAACAATCTCCGCTGCATCTTCAGACTGGGCATGGGTATAGAAAATGCCCTCAGGTTCAACTACTACATTGGGTCCTTGCTCGCAGAAACCGTGACAACCGGTGAAATCTACCTCAACATCCCTTAGCCCGATCCTTGCCACTTCTGCCTTTAGTGACTCATAGACAGCACCGGATCCACTGGAGAGGCATCCTGTTCCCTGACAGACGAAAATAGTACGATGGTTTTGCACACTACTCTCCAACCTTCTTGAACAATTGCTCCACCTTCTTGGGATTCAGATGACCAAAGACCCTGTTGCTAATGACCATATTGGGTGCCAGGGCACAAACGCCGATGCAGGCAACCGTCTCCAAAGTATATTCCAAGTCAGGGGTGGTTTGCCCCTCTTCTATACCCAGATGGCGCTTCACCAATTTCAGTATCGTCTTACCACCGCGCACATGGCAGGCTGTTCCCCGACACACCCTGACTACACGCCTCCCCCGTGGCTCAGTATAGAGTTGGGCATAGAAGGAAATAACCCCTTGTACCTGACTGGTGAAGAGCCTCAAATTTTTAGCTATCATTGGTATAGATTGGGGAGGGATATACCCGAACTCATTTTGGATTTTTTGAACCAATGGGATCAATGCCCACTTCTGTTGGCTGTACTCGGCTACAATTTCATTTATTCGTGACAGGCAAGCTTCTGCGTCTGCGGTTATCTTCGCCTTATCCATGAGGTCCAATCCTTTCTATTCTCACGTTACATGCTTTTAGTGAAGGTGTTTTTGCCTCTGGATCTAAAAGGATGTTGAATAGCTTATTGACAGGGTTCTCCGGAAATGAGATGGGCGTAAAGACTATTCCTTCAGGGAGTGTGTCAGTAATTCTAACTGTGATAGTCAATTCAGCCACAGGCGAAATGAGTTTGACCTTATCGGTTTGGCCAATTCCAAGCTTTTTGGCATCAGATTCGCTAATTTCAACAAAAGCCCGTGGAAGGAATTTCTTCGACCGCGAAGCCCTCGAGCTTCTGGCACCAGTGCCGAAGTGATACAGGATGGTCCCGGTCAATAAGGTAAAAGGATAATCCTCCTCTGCTCCCACTACCTGCGGGACATATTCAACCGGGGAGAAGCGGGCAAATCCCATTAAGAATTGTTTCATATAGGTGCGTCTGGTTTCCCAGGTTTCCGGCTCAGACTGGTATAGCCTCTCGGAATCAGTATACCCTTCGTATAAGGGAACCAATTCTTCAATCTCATCCATAACCTGTCGAAGGGAAGAGAAGGGCAGCGGACATCCCATCTTGTCAGCCAATCGGAGAATTATTTCCCAATCTGGCAAGCTTTCACCAAGGGGTTCGATTGCTTTCCGCACTCTATTTATCCTTCCCTCAAAATTAGTGAATGTACCCTCCTTCTCAGCAAAGCTTGCTGCAGGTAGAACCACATTCGCCAGTCTGGCTGTTTCAGTAAGGAAAATATCCTGCACTACGAGGAAATCGAGAGAAGCCAAAGCCTCAGCAACGAGGCTTGAATGGGGGAAGCTTAAAATGGGATTTTCTCCTACGATATATAAGCACTTGATCTTTCCCTCTTTCGCTTGTTCTATAATCTCTAAAGCAGTTAGCCCAGTGTTAACTGGTAAGCTTACCCTCCAATGTTCTTCAAACTTTCTCCTCGTTTGGGCATCTGCCACACTTTGGTATCCAGGGAGGAATTTGGGCAATGCTCCCATGTCACAGGCGCCCTGTCCATTATTTTCTCTCTGCAGGGCATAAATGCCGCCTCCCTTCCGCCCGATGTTCCCGGTCAATAGCGCCAGGTTCGATATAGCCTTGACGCCATTCGTTCCATTTGCATACTGGGTAATTCCGCTTCCATAGACAATTGCCGCCCCACTTGCCATAGCGTATAATCGAGCGGCGGCACGAATTTCATGATTGGGAATGCCTGTGACAGTCTCGGCATATTCCGGGGAATATTTTTCTAAGGCTTTGGTCAATGCCTTAAAATTATCCGTTCTCCTAGCGACGAATTCCTCATCTAACAAACCTTTATCAATAATCACCTTTGCCAAGCTATTTAGCAAAGCCACGTCAGTGCCAATTTTGGGTCGCAGCCAGAGGTGGGCAAATGAAGAAAGCTTCATTTGCCGCGGGTCTATCAAAATTAATTTAGCGCCTTTATATTTAACGGCACGTTTTATGGCGTATTCAACTATAGGAGCTGAGGCGGAGGGGTCAGTTCCAATAACTATTATTATCTCCGACTGTTCCAGATTACTAAGGTAATTTGTCGTACCGGAGAACCCAATAGAGGAGCCAAGACCTAAGCGAGTAGCAGAGCTATACAAACGACTGCCGTTATCAATATTATTTATGCCCAGAACACATCTGGCGAATCTCTGCAGTAGATAGTTCTCTTCATTAGTGCATTTAGAAGAGCCGAGAATAGCCAGGCTATTTGGACCATGCTCATCCTTTATGCGCTTGAATTCGGTCGCTACCAGTTCCAACACTTGGTTCCAAGAAACCTCCGCAAAACTATCCTTCACCTTAACGAGAGGTTTGGTTAATCTATCTGTGCTATGGATAAAATCGTAGCCATAACTTCCCCTTACACAAAGCGTGCCATGGTTTACCACATTTTCTTCACCTGGGGAAACTCGCACTATGCGATTATCCTTTACCTCCAATGAAATGCAGCATCCACAACCGCAGAAAGGACAGGTTGTTTGAACCGTGGTTTTGGTTGTCCCTCTGTATGACCGTTCCTTTTCTGTCAGTGCTCCTGTGGGGCACAATGCTACACAAGTTCCACAGAAGGTGCACTCAGAATCCTCCA
>JASEHH010000049.1 GCA_030017685.1 Thermodesulfobacteriota bacterium
GCGTCACATTTCCCAGACCATCAAAAACATCCACCTGGATCACAAAATAGGTCTTTCTGTCAACGGTCAATGACAACTTCGATACGGCCGAATGGGATTCCTTCGGAGCAATTTCTATGTCGATATGATCTTCCTTCTGGGAAGGGGATTCGTTGATATTTATAAGCTTGAAGTCCCGTCTCAGATCTCCCTCCCCGACCAGAAATCCAAACTCTTTGATCATCTTATCGGCATGAGAGATTAAAACCTGATTCTCCTCGGGCTGATAGAACCAGAGGGTCTGTCCGTCCGAGATGATTTTCTGGTTTGGAAGGCGATAGTCCCAGCGCATCATCCCCTTCTTTTTAAAAAAGACCTTTCCCTCCCCTTTCTGCGACTGCCGCATCACCTTTCCGATATACTCCTGAGCAAAATTGGCTTCAAAATCAGCCGTCTTTTCATATTGATTCTGGATCTCTGTCAGGACGGCCTGAGCCGTTATTCCCATGGCGACAGAGTTTGGAAAAATAAAAAAAAGAAAAAAGGTAAAGACGATTAATGCCGCCACACTGTCACTCCCGCGAAAGCGGGAGTCCAGAAAGGTTCTGAAAAACTGGATTCCTGCTTTCGCAGGAATAACCTGTCTAATGTCCATCACATTTTCTCCAATTGCGCCCGATAGAGAAATTTTTCTCACGCAATCCTCCTTATGACTCAATCTTTTTAACCAGGACCTCTCTCGGCTTGACCCCGTCTGAGGGACCCACTACCCCCTCCCCTTCCATCTTTTCGATGATGCGAGCCGCCCGGTTATAACCGATTCGAAACCGCCTCTGGATAAGAGAGATCGAGGCCTGGCCGGTCTCTGCCACAAAGGCGAGGGCTTCATCATACTTCTCATCATATTCGTCATCCTCACCCGTTGTCCCTTTTTCTTTCTTCACCTCCGTGAGGATCGATGTTTCATAGGAAGGTTTTCCCTGTTTCTTCAGAAATTCGACGACCCGTTTGGTTTCCGCGCTGGAGATGAAGGCGCCGTGGATGCGTATCAATTTTGCACTGCCAGGGGGAAGAAAGAGCATATCCCCCGACCCAAGAAGATGCTCCGCGCCGATGGTGTCCAGAATCGTCCTCGAATCGACCTTTGAAGTGACCTGGAAAGAGATCCGTGCGGGGAAATTGGCCTTGATGAGACCGGTGAGCACATCGACCGAGGGTCTCTGGGTGGCCAGAATAAGATGGATGCCTACCGCTCTCGCCATCTGGGCAAGCCGGGTGATCGACTCCTCCACCTCCTTCGATGAGATCATCATCAGGTCAGCCAGTTCATCGATTACCACGACGATATAGGGAAGCCTCTCTATCCTCTCTTCTGCCTTATTTTCATCTCCCTCCAGGGTATCCCCTCTTCGTTTATAGACCCTTCCTTTCTCCTTCAATTCCTTATCCATCTTCTGATGATAATGTTCGATATTTCTGACCGCCTTCTCTGCCAGGATCGTATATCTCCGCTCCATCTCATCGACCAGCCACTTGAGGGCAATGGCCGCCTTCTTCGGGTTGGTAACGACAGGGAGGAGAAGATGAGGAATGCCTTCGTAATCGGAGAGCTCGAGCATCTTGGGGTCGATCATGAGGAACCGGACCTCTTCCGCAGTAGCTTTGAAGAGAATGCTGCTGATCATCGAATTGACGGAGACACTCTTGCCTGACCCGGTTGATCCGGCCACCAGGAGATGGGGCATTCTGGCCAGATCAAAGATAAAGGGTTCTCCTGAAATATCTTTTCCGATTCCAAAGGAGAGCTTCGATTTCGAGTTCCTGAATGGATCGGAATCGATGATCTCTTTGAGGTAAACCGTTTCCCTGACCGCATTGGGGACTTCGATTCCGACGACCGATTTTCCAGGAATGGGGGCGACGATTCGAATCGTCACCGCACTCAGAGCCAGTGCCAGATCATCCGCCAGATTGACAATCCGGCTGACTTTCACTCCGGGAGCCGGTTCAAACTCATAGACCGTGATGACCGGGCCGGGTCTCACCTCCACGACCCGCCCCTCAACCCCATAATCCAGAAGCTTTTTCTCCAGGATACGGGAGTTCATCACCAGACTGTCCCTGTCGATCTTGTGCCTCTTCTCCGTCTCAGCTTCGAGAAGGGAGACGGGAGGAAGTTGAAACTCCTTCCTGGGCTCTGCAAATTCAAAGGCTTCCTGCTCGATGATCTCCTCCCGTTTCTTTGAAGGGGTTGCCCTGTCAACGACCACAACCGGAGGAGCTTCCCACGGTTCCTCTCCCGCCCCTTTGATCTCTCCTTTAACCT
This sequence comes from Thermodesulfobacteriota bacterium, assembly GCA_030017685.1. Lineage (GTDB taxonomy): Bacteria > Desulfobacterota > BSN033 > BSN033 > UBA1163 > RBG-16-49-23. Next base: position 2,306 of record JASEHH010000049.1, read on the forward strand.
CGCCTTTCTCCTGTTTCCGCTTCACTAACTTCTTTGCCCTCTCGGTCTGCTCCCTTCTGACCATCTTCATCGTACTTATCTTATCGATGAGTTTAGCCATCCCGCTGACCAGACGACGGAGAAGGCCAATAAAGGAGATCCCTGTCCCTAAAACGAAACCGAGAATCAAAATCGCAATAAAAATGACCGTGGCTCCTGGGAGGTTAAAATATCGGACCAGGTTTCTGGAAAGGATCTCCCCGATAAACCCTCCCACCAGGAGGTCTTGCGCGTAAATCCGGAGGGGCTTCATCCACAAGCTGAAAAGGGATGAAGTGGTCAGGAGGATGACCGCCCAGCCCCCCAATTTGACCAGCGGATACTTCCACTCCCAGCGAAGGATGAAGCTGAAGGCATAGAAACCGAGGACGAAGGGGATGAGAAAGGAAGGAAATCCGAACCCCTGGAAGAGAAGGCCTGAGACATAGGCCCCGACAATTCCCATCCAGTTGCTGATCACTTTCACTTTTTGAGAGGAGTAGGAGAAGAGGGACAGATCTGCCGGATCGTATGAGATCAGGCTGAGGAAGAGGAAGACGGCGATGGCGACCAGTAAAATCCCGATGATCTCCCGTTTCAACTTCTCTTTGATGGAATCCTCGATCACAGCCCCCCCCATTTTATCCCTTGGAGATCAACTCAAAGTTTTTTGAAATCGTCTCACTCACCTTCTCCATCAAGGCAGTCCTGTCTTTTAACGAATAAGGCTCCGTCTCAATGGGGCCTCCTACCCTTATCCGGATCTCTCCAGAGGAAGCGGTCAACCGGTCCTTGGGCATGATCTCCCGGCTTCCGGTAATCGAAATGGGAATGATAGGAACTTTCGACTTCATGGCCAGTGTAAATCCTCCCTTTTTAAAAGGCTGGATTAAACCGTCCGGACTCCTCGACCCCTCCGGGAAGATGACAACCGACATCCCTTCCCGGATCCTTTGAGCGGCTTGATTCATCGCCTCCACGGTCTCCCGTGTTCCCTTTCGGTCGATGCTGATATAGCCTGCCGCGGCCATGGCCCAGCCGAAGAAGGGGATGGAGAAGAGCTCCTTTTTCACCAGCCATTTGAATTGGAAGGGGAGATGGCCGAGGAGGACAAAGATATCGTAACTTCCCTGGTGGTTCGACATAAAGATGAAAGGCCCCTTCCCTCTGATATTCTCCAGCCCCTCGACTTTCACCTTCACACGATTGGCGAGCAGGGCGATCCTTCCCCAGAGTCGCGCACAATGGTGGCCCGCCCTTCCTTTTCGGTCCAAAGGGTAGGTGAGCAGGGTCAAAACCCCCAGAACCAGTGTAGCAATCACAATAGAAGACCAAACAAAAATTGTACGAACCATAGGCTTCGCAGGTTGAGGTTTAGGTTGAGGTTCAGATTTTTCTTAACCTAAACCTCAGCCTCAACCTTTTCCTTCCCCATTATTCCATCATTCCATTGTTCCATTATTCCGGCTTTTAGATTCTCTTCTCCAATTCCTTGAGGATGGCCTCAACCTCTTCTCTGATCTTATCGTCAATGTCATAGGGAGACTTTCCTTCCCGGTCTGCCTGAAGGATCTTCGGATTAAAACTCATATATCCTAAGACCGGAAAGTCTGAAAGGTTTTCCTCGATCACCTTGCGGTCCTCTTCGGAATTGACCTTATTGCCAACGATCATCATATTTTTAATCTTCAGATCCTCTCCCAATTTTTTAATCTGTCTGGCTGTTTGGATGGCCCTCTGTCCGGGTTCAACGACGATGATGAGTCCATCCACATAGCCTGTGCTTCCCCTTCCCAGATGCTCAAGGCCTGCTTCCATGTCGATGATGAGCGCCTCGTCTCTCAAAACAAAGACGTGGCGAACCAGATTCTTCAGAAGCACATTTTCAGGGCAGAAGCACCCTCCGCCTCCCTGTGGAATAGAGCCTAAAAGAAGGAGTTTGACGCCCTGATGGGTCACCCCCAGGTCGTCAGGAATATCATCTACTTTTGGATTGAGTTTAAACATCGAGCCAAAGGTTCCCTTCTTCGATCCAGTCCTCTCTTCAATCAGAGAAGTCATGGAAGCAATCGGAGAAAGTTTATCCAAAGACTCCTTCGGGAGGCCAATGGCAGAGGCCAGATTGGAATCCGGGTCGGCATCGATGGCGAGAACCTTCTTCCCGTTTGCGGCCAAAATGCGGGCCATCACGCCTGCAAGCGTCGTCTTCCCAACCCCACCCTTCCCCGAAATGGCGATCTTCATCGGATCCCCTTTCCTAAATAGTTACATAATCATATCCAAAAATTCTCCAAATGTCTAATCTTTTGGGGTCAGGCCTGCAATATTGCAATTAAATTTTTTAAAAATGCAATATTGCAGGCCTGACCCCAATGTAATACTATTTGACAAATCGAACTTCAATCAATAATGATAAGGGGGTCATGATGAAGATGAACAAGAAGGCGATGTCCCTTCTCAGCACTGCCCATTTCGTCACCGACTTGAATCAGGGAGCCCTTCCCGCCCTTCTCCCCTTTTTCAAAGAAGCGCTGAACCTTTCCTATACGATGGCAGGCACCATTCTTCTTTCTGCAAACCTGACCTCCTCCATCATTCAGCCCGTCTTCGGGCACCTCTCGGATCGGAGACCAATCGGATGGCTCCTCCCTCTGGCCCCCCTCATTGCCTGCCTGGGCATTTCGGCCTCCGGCTTCACTCCTCACTACTTCCTCCTTCTCACGTGCGTCATTGTGAGCGGTATCGGGATTGCGATCTTCCATCCGGAAGGGTTCAAAACGGCCCACTTTTTTACGGGTGAAAAGAGGGCAACGGGTATGTCCATCTTCGCAGTCGGTGGAAACCTGGGCATTGCCCTCGGTCCACTCTGGGCGCTCCTCCTTGTCACCTCCCTGGGTCTTAAGGGAACCCTCGCCATGATCGTGCCAGGAATTCTTATAGGGATCGTTTTGCTTTTTAATATCTCAACAATCACCTCTCCTATTAAGACAGCTCACATGGAGGCCAAGAACGAAGAGAGAAGGCCTCTAACAAAGGAACAGAAGCGAACTTTCTTTCTCCTCGTAAGCGTTGCCACGGTTCGGGCATGGGTTCAGTTCGGGATGGCAACTTATATTCCCTTCTACTACATCAATTATCTTAAAGGAAACCCACTCTATGCAGGAAAACTGGTCTCAACCTTTCTCATCTCGGGGGCTGTGGGAACACTGATCGGAGCGCCACTGGCGGACCGATGGGGTCACAAGAAATTTTTACAGGTCTCTTTGTTCCTATCCTTTCCTCTTCTTCTTCTTTTCTATTACAGCAGCGGATTCATCTCTTTTATCCTTCTCGGAATCGCAGGAATGGTCTTAATCTCATCCTTTGCCCTCACAACGGTGATGGGCCAGACCATTCTTCCCCAGCATTTGGGGATGGCTTCGGGGATGATGGTCGGATTTACCATGAGCGCAGGAGGAATCGGCGTCACCCTTCTCGGAATCATTGCAGATCATTGGGGCGTGCCCATGGCGATGAAGACGATCTTGATCCTGCCCCTGATCGCCTTTGGCCTCGCCCGGATGGTGAAGTACCCTCTAAAATTGAAAGGAGATTGATGAAAACGATCCTGGTCACGGGCGGAGCGGGCTTCATCGGCTCCCACCTTTACGAAAAGCTCCTTGGGGAAGGCTATTCCGTGATCTGCCTCGACAACTTCGACAGCTATTACGATCCCAACCTGAAAATCAGAAATGTCGAGGAGATCAGTAAGAAATATCCTGGACCCTTCACAATGGTCACAGGCGATATACGGAATCGTGACCATCTCACAGACCTGTTCAAAAGGAGTCGGATCGATGCTGTCTTCCACCTTGCCGCAAGAGCCGGGGTAAGACCTTCCATTGTCGATCCCCTCCTCTATGAGGATGTGAACTTAAGGGGAACGCTCACGCTCCTGGAGGTCTGTAAAGAATTTGGGATGAAAAACTTTTTTTTTGCCTCCTCTTCCTCGGTCTATGGAGAGAATCAGAGGGTCCCCTTTTCTGAAACGGATCTCGATATTCAACCCATCTCACCCTATGGGGCCACCAAGCGGGCTGGAGAGCTTCTCTGCTATTCCTATCACCACCTCTTCGGAATCCATATCGCCTGCCTCCGGATCTTCACGGCCTATGGGCCCCGGCAGAGGCCGGAGATGGCCATTCACAAATTTACCTCGTTGATGGACCAGGGAAAAGAGGTTCCGATGTACGGGGATGGTTCTTCAAAAAGGGACTATACCTATATCGATGACCTGATCGATGGGATGATGGCTCTCCTTCAGCGCCACAAAGGCTTTGAGATTTATAACCTCGGGGAGTCCCGGACCACTTCCCTGAAAGAGCTCATCCGGATGATTGAGGGATGTCTCGGCAAGAAGGCAAAGATTCTGGCAATGGATCCCCAGCCGGGCGATGTCTCCATCACCTATGCCGACATCACCAAGGCCAAACGACTGCTCAACTATCAACCCAAGATAGGAATGGAGGAAGGCATCAAAAGATTTGTGGAGTGGTATAAAAACCGAAGTGACTAAAGTTCCAAGTAAACTAAAAAGCGATTTCTGAAAAGATTCAAAAATCTTTAATCAAGAGAGCGGAAAGAAGTTTTTTCAGGGCACTTTTGAAAGATTGTTGACAGTTATCCTCTCATCCCCTAAAATGAATCTGAAAGCGAAAAGAAATTACGATAAAGACCTGCTTAAAATCCAAGGAGAGACAAGATGGAAAAAACTATAAGGGCCAGGTTTTCTAAGGGGAAAATTGAACCCTTGGAAAAGGTAGATATTGCTGATGGGAAAGAGATCACTGTCATCATCATGGACATCCCCTTGCCACGCAAAAAAAATGCCTTTGAAAAATCGGCAGGCGCATGGAAAGGAACGATTGATGCAAACAAATTAATTGAAAATATTTATGCGGATCGCCTCGTTCCTACAAGGGTTGAACCCAGGCTATGAAGATATCTTATCTTATCGATACCGATTGGATCATTCATTATTTGAATGGAAGCAGAAATATTGTTGCAAAGCTCAGATCTTTGGAAAAAGATGGGCTTACCATCAGCGTCATCTCTTTAGCGGAATTATATGAAGGAATTTACTACTCAACCAATCCGGATGGAAATGAAAGGGCTTTGAATGATTTCTTAAGTGGTGTCTCAGTTATAGGGGTTGAAGACGTAATTTGCAGACTTTTCGGAAAAGAACGGGGAAGATTAAGGCAAGCAAAAAAGATGATCGGCGATTTTGATCTTCTCATAGCGTCCACTTGTCTTCACCACAATCTTACTCTTCTTACGAATAACCGTAAACATTATAAAATGGTCGAAGGACTCAAGATTCTTTCGCTTTTATAGATGATTATAAATTGGGGGTTGTCTTTTTTTTCTACTTCTTCCCTACTTGTGGCTCTGAAGAACAGACACAACAGGTTCATCCGATGTTTTCCATGTTAAACAACCCCTGTCCCCATTTACCTTAACATTGCAGAAAATTTAGTCATACGGACATGGGTGAACCAGTCGTAAAGGCTTCGGGGCGAACCTTTAAGTCGATCAGCACATACGTCTCCGACCCCTGCTGGAGTTCACCTTAGGTGAAGTCTACCGATTCCCTTAACATGTCAACTCAATCGCCGTCCGAAGCCTTGAAGAGCGGTTTACCCGTGGCCGTTTATGCAACTGTAAGGTAAAGAGTGCTCAAGAATTTTACCTGCCTTAGCTATTATTTCTTTTCTGTGGGGTAACCGGCTTTAAGCCATTCTTCCCAGCCCCCCTTGAGGACATATAGATTAGTATATCCATCCATTCGGTGTGCTTCTAAGATATGTTTTAAGCTACTGATGCTTGTCTCTTCGTTGGGTGAAGAACAATAAAGAATAAAGGTCTTCCCTTTTGGGTACGAGGGTAATCCTTCTCCAGCACATGCCCCAATGGGTCGAACTGAACCTTTAATCTTCAAATCACTTGAGAAATAATCGCTGCCAAGACGAACATCAAAGATGACTAAATCGGGGTTCCCAAGCATTGATTTAAGTTGCCCCTTGGTCATCATGGGAACATCAGCAGAGAAGGCAAAGGTGGTGAGCAACTTTGTCGTCAAAAAGATGAACATCAAAACTGATAATTTATTTTTCATTGGTATCTCCTTTTCTAAATGGCAATACACATTCATTGTCCCATTTCGTTTAATGGTAAAAGGTAAACCTATTTCTTCAATTCATAATTTCCTGTGACCCGGGCACAGCCCTGGGTTGTGCCTGGCACAATCGGTTTGCCGCTGGTAATTGGTTTTGTTACGCAGTTACCTGTTATTCCTTTAAATTTTCCGGTGCCATGAAGAAATGGTGCTGTACCACCCTCAGGTCCATAGCTTGCCTCAACTACAAAAAAGTCCCCATCGGGTGACATAAATTTGCAATTCGTGGTGCCGTATCTTTTCCCACCCATCACCTTAAAAAGACCCACGCAATGGTAAGTCATATTATCGAAAATCTTGCTATCAAGATTGTCCCGGGTGATTCCTTTTACATCCGTAGTCATGATGGTCAGCTCATCGGTGGATATCAAAACATTGGTTATTCCGGAACTGCAGTTTGTGATATCCATAGTTTCCGCCTGGACAAATGAAATGTACATAACCAGGCCTAAAAGTGTACCTACCACCAGAATTTTCCCTCTCTTGTTCGAGTTCATAGTACACCTCCTTGTATTTTAAATAGAAGTGAAAACGCTTAATGCCATTGTTCATTGAACCTGATGCTTTAGAAGGTTATCGAAAAAGGCCCCGAAGGAAAATTCAAATTCTCTCGGGACCTTCCATATGACCATTTTTCTGTTGCCTCTTTTAATCATCGTTTGTCACCTCCTCTCCCGACGGAAATTAGCTTTTGTGAAATATTTTTCCTCTCTCTTGATTCCTCATCTCCTTGGAAGAACTGAGAATGTCCCAGAGTTCGTTTAAATTTGTAAACGCCTTCTTTCCCTTCTGCCCGACCTCTTCCACAACTCCCACAAGATTGGTGGGATTGTTTTTCTGGAAACGGTAAATACGAACGATATAATTGGATAAAACCGTTTTTCCTGGCAAAGCCGGCCCCAAAATCAGGAATGCTGGAATAATGGAATAATGTCTAATTTGGCTTATCTCATATCACAGGAGGAGGTACAGATTGAGTACAGATTGGATAAAAAAATGAAACGGAGAAATGGAGAATCGGGGAATGGGAAAAAATTTTAGATATCAATATGATAAGAATTTATAACCCTCCTTATAATTCCCCCATCCCCCTCCTGACCTCCCCCTTGAAGGGGGAGGAAAATGGGGATTACCTTCCCATTCAGGAGGAGGACCATAGCGATGACCCTTCCTTTCAGCCTGACTGCGCGAAGCCGCTTCGGTGAAGGCAGGTGGGAGGGTTGGGGGGAGAGTGTATAAAAGCCTCAATTACACTAGTCGTATATTTCCCCTTGTGTCCAGTCCCTCCTACTTATGGGACACGTTAAGTAACCTAAGAGGGGGAAGATGGATGGGGGCGTTAATTTAATGAAAGGAATAGACCCCCTCTTAAATTAAGAGGGGGATGGGGGAGTTAAAATGGTTTTATAAAGCGCCTCTGTCTTGAAAGAAGGTTCGATTCCAAGACCTGTAAGAAGCGCTCTTTTGCAACGGTTATACGTGGAGATGGCCTCGGTTTGTCTGCCGAGTTGGTAGTAACAGGTCATGAGGTCCTGGTAAAACTCTTCCGCAAGCCTGTCCACCTCAAGTCCCTTTTGGTAACACTCCAGAGCTTTTTCCAATTGACCACCCTCCATCCAATAGGTCCCCAATTTTTTAACACTTCGTAGAAACATGCTTCTCAACCGTTCGCTTATACCCATGCTCCACGGTTGTTCAACCTCCTGACCCAGGAATGGCCCCTTATAAAAACCAAGGGCCTTTTCAATCAGTTCAACGGCGCTCCCAGTTTTTGCTGCTCTCCATTGTACATCGGCCCTTTCCAGCAGGTGTTCAAAAGCCCGGATATCGACCCAGCAATATTTTTCGTCCAGGGTCAGGTGATTTTCCTGGCGCAGGATCGCTTTTTCAAAGCCGAGCAATTGGCGAAGGCGATGGAGATTGCTGGCGAATGATTGATGGGCCAAATCGCCATCTACCTCAGGCCAAAGGGCATCGGTTAACTGATGTTCTCCCACCTCCCTCCCCCCAAAAGCAATGAGCGCCTTGAGCAAGGCGAGAGGTTTTTGTTGAATCTTTTTGGTGAACCGGACACTCCTGTCGTCTTTTAAGAGAGCAAATCGTCCCAGAGTAAAAATTTTCAGGGGCCAGGGCCAATTTTCGAGATGCCATGGGGGTTGTTCCGGCATCAGGTTCCGCTCGCGAATCATCTCCCGAACATAATCCACCTCTATCCCGTCTTCCAGAGCTTTCATGCAAACCCTGGCTGTTGTTGTTGGCCGGTCGATGAAAATACCCATAAACCCTCTTTCTTTGCCCAGGCTGAGGGCTTTTCGGAGGGCAATCCTACCAGTTTTTTCTTCCCCCCGATCGAACTCAAACTGGGCCTTCGTGAAGAGGCAGCAGAAAGTTCCAAATTCGATTTTCATTCGCCTGGAAAGATCGGCGGCCTGTTTGAGGTGCTTGAGTGCCTCCGATCCGCTTCCGATCTCATGCAAAGTACGTGCTTTCACTAAAAGACAGCGGATCGTCAGCGCCGGAGAACCCGAATCCAGGGCGATTTTTAAAGCCAGTTCAGCATGAAGAGAGGCCTGCAGGACATTTCCGCTGAACAAGGCTTCGTTGACTTGTAGGAGATGATAATAGGTTGTGTCGAGTGGTCTTAAGTTGGGCTGGCAGGAGGCCATCTGTTTCAAGAATCCTCTACCTGCATTCAGGTCATTCATCTGAAAGGCCGCAAAACCACCAAAAGCAAACCACCCATGATATAAAAAAGAGATCCCCGTTCTCTGTGATAGTTCCAACCCAACCCGGACAGCCTGGAGACACTCCTGGTTCAATCCGAAGATGCAGTCATGCATGGCTTCGATATGTAATGTCATGACTTTGACAAAAGGCGAGGCATGGGGAGATTGGCTTAGTTGTCTCATCTGATCGATGGCGAGCCGCGCCTTTTCACGGTCCCCCCTGTAATTGTGATAGTAGGCGAGGAAAAAGAGGGACTGAGCCTTGGCATTAAACAGGGTTGGGTCTTTGGCCAGTCTTAGAACCCTCTCAACCCAGGCTTCAATCTCGGGATGATCGGGCTGCCGGAGGACGAGTGCGGCAACTACCGTTGATGAAACCCGAACCTCTATTTCAGGAGAAGGGAAAACAGGATAATCCTGCCTGAGTTCATCCAGGTCCTGGAGGTAACGGTCGAGGACACTGAAGGATTCGAACCCGTAGCCCAGATTTACCGCATCCACCATGCCCGACCAGGCCAGAAAGAGGCCGGTCGCGTCCTTTTTCATCCTCATCTGCCGGTAGGCTTGCTCAAAGTGGGGCCGACTCTGGGCTGGATTGGCAAACAGACGGCAAGACCCCATCCAGTAAGAAAGCCAGGGTTGGGTTTCTAATGATTCAGGGGGGATGCTTTGAAGCCATTTTTCTAAAACGGAATCCCTGCCCTGAGCATGCATGACCGGGGCGTGTTTAAGTATCAATTGAATCAGGGTATCCCAATCCCTGATTTCCTGGAGGAGTCGTGCGGCGCTTCCGACCTGACCATGTTCTTCAAGTAGATCCGCAGCTCGGCTTCTTAAGAGGGAGAGACTTTGTTCCGAGAAGCTCTCTTCAGCACGGGAGAGGAGATATTCCCGGAAGAGAGGATGGTATCCATAGACCGGCTCGTCGAGGACCCGTTTTTCAGTAAAATAATTTCCCCGGTTGAGGCGGTTGAGTATCCACCCTGCCCGAGGATTTTCGGTGAGCCTTTCGACCATACTTTCCGTCATTTGTGGCAGAAAGGATGTTTTCAGTAGAAAATCCTGTGTCTCCGGATCCATGAGGTTCAAGATTTCACTGGAAAAATAGTTAAAGATCTCCTCGTGCTTCGATTTTTCAATCCGTGGGGGATCTGTCCTTTCGCGTTTGAATCGTTCCAGGAGGAGGATCAATCCGACTGCCCACCCATCCGTTAGGCTGTGGATCTGTTGAAGGGTCTTTTTAGAAAATTTCTCCCGGAATCGTGCGCTGGCAATTCCCGATGATTCCTTCAAAGTCAAACGAAGTTCATTCCACCGGAGGATCCCCATCAGATGATTCGCTTCTAAGCTGATCAATGCCGGGTGAGGGTCCTGGCGGCTGATCAGGAAGACATTGATGCCCTCCGGGATATTGGATAAGCCGTTATAGATGATCTCGTGGAAGGGGGAATCGGTTGAAACCTCGTGGTAATTGTCGAACACGAGGACGGAGGGGTTTCTCAGCCTCTGGTAGAGCTTTTCGAAATACCGCAGGGCAAAAGTGGACATACCCCGGAGGTACTCTGGAGTGAGTAATGGAAGAGGTGTCTTCGCCCGCGGAGAAACCTTCTTCGCAGCGAGGCCGAGGTAATAGAAAAAAGTGGCTGCGTCTCCATCTCCCCGATCGAGTCTGTACCATAAACAGGGAAGCCGTCGGGTTTCGATGTAGCTGGAGGCTAAGGTTGTCTTGCCGCACCCCGCAGGCCCGGAGATCCAGATGACCGGCTGCTGGCGCAGGCGATCCAATAGATCGAAGGTCCGCTCGCGCAGGAACACCCGGCTGAGAGCGGGACGGGCCAATTTAGCAAGCGAGGAACTTCTCGAGGCCATCTTACTTCATACCATCAAAAATCCGCCATCGATATTGAATGCCTGACCCGTGACGACCGATGCCTCCCGGCTGGCGAGATACACGGCGAGCGGCGCAATTTCGTGTGGTTCAAGCAGGCGGCCAATCGGCGTCCAGGTCGCCTCGAATTCCGCAACCGATTTCCCCAGCCGCCTCGCCTCATGTTCCAGGCGCAACTTGGTCATGCGGGTACGGACAGGCCCCGGACAAATGGCATTTACAGTGATTCCCTGTTTCGCCGTCTCTATCGCAAGGGTGCGCACCAATCCCAGAAGTCCATGCTTGCTTGCCGCATAGGCCGCCCCATGGGACATGCCAATCTTGCCGATGACGGATGCGGTCATTAGGATGCGCCCATAGTTGCGCTCGATCATCGAGGGCAACGCTCTCTTTGAGAACAGGTATGGCACAGTGAGATTGAGGTGGAGCAACCTCTCCCAAAAGTCGTCGTCATAATCTACGACAGGCTTGAGATTGCCGCTGCTGCCCACACCTGCATTATTCACGAGGATGTCAATGTGCTCGAACGTCTGTGTCGCTTGTTTCCATACCTGCTCGACGGCTCCACTCTGTGAGAGATCGGCAATGATGCTTTCGCACCGAACACCCTGGGCGCTAAATTCCTCCTGCAATGCCTCCAGTTCCGGTTTTGATCTTCCCGTGATGGCGATCTGTGCGCCCTCCTCTGCAAAAGCGCGGGCGATAGCCTCGCCAATGCCCCGGCTTGCGCCGGTAACAAGTGCGGTCTGGTCTTTGAGTTTCATGGTATCCTCCCCAGACGATGTTAGCCTTGCCAATGGTTTTGGATATTTGTAGGAATTGTGCTTACTATGATGTGAAAGTGAGGGTTAGGCCTCAACAATCAACAATAATTTGCTAAAAGTTGGGACCAGACCCCGATTACTTATTTAAAACGATTTCCAGCTTTCGCAAAGAAGGTTAGGGATACGGGTAAAATGATCCACATTCCCAGTGATTAATGTTAGATGATGCACCATAGCAGTAGATGCTATCAGAATATCTGCATCACTGATCAGTAATCCTTTTCGATGCAGAAAAGCGTATATGTCTGAAGCTTGGACAACAATCTCGTCGGTTACAGGGTATATATAACTCCCGTTACATTTGTCTTCAAAAATTGCTATTTGTCGGACAGCCTGTTTCGCTTTTAAGCCACGCAGGATTTCATAGCGGGTGATGACCGAAAAGCGGAATCGGCCATGTGTCTTCAGATACTCCCTGGCATGTTTCTCTATGGAAGCGTTTTTCCCTTTCATTATCTCTGACAAGGTATCCGTATCGAGCAGGGCAAGTGGCGGCACAATCAGGTCTCCTGGGCCATGAAGTGACTGCGGTCGAGAGCCATGGATTCGATCTCATGGATGTCCGAATCAGAAAGGCCAGCATACACCTGGTGCCATGATTCCAATTCTTCGTCCGGATTCTCCACTGGTGGCAACTGAATCGTTATCGTGACTCTCTGGTGATCGGGCAGTTTAAGAGACTCAAGAGGCTTTAAGACTCCGTTTTCATAAATTGCTTCAAAAATATAATCCATCACTCAAACCTCCTCTTGGATCCGGTTCTGTAAAATATATACCATTTTCCCAGAAATATTCCAAATACAATCCGTCAAGGCAAACAGCCATGGGTACCATCATGCTTTGTGGATATCCACCTCTAATCTTCAATATTTTGGCAGTTCCGATTTTGCTCGTAAACTACAAGGTTCTGCCTCCTTCCTACTGCCTTCTGCCTACTTTTTTCTTTCTCTTGTTTCTCTCATAGATAATTCTCAATCCATCTAGCGTTAAAAACTCGTTGACTTCTTCGATGGTCTCTGACTCTCCGGCGATCAGGCCTGCCAGTCCTCCGGTGGCGATCACCTTGGGATTTGATTTCGTCTCTTTCTTCATCCGTCTCACAATCTCATCGACCAGTCCCACGTATCCGAAAAAGATGCCCGACTGCATGCTTTGAATGGTATTCTTTCCGACAACCTTCCCGGGTTTGGTGATCTCAATCCGCGGTAACTTCGAGGTCCGTTGAAAGAGGGCTTCTGCCGATATTCCAATTCCCGGAGCAATGGCGCCCCCCATGTAATCCCCCCGGGAGGAGACGTAATCAAAAGTGGTGGCTGTTCCGAAATCAACCACGATGCAACTCCTTCGGTACCGATCATAGGCCGCCACCGCATTGACTATCCGGTCTGCCCCCACCTCTGCGGGATGGTCATAGGAGATGACCATTCCCGTCTCAATATCTGCCCCTACGATCAGGGGTTTGACATGAAAATATTTTTCTGCCATTTCTTGCAACATGTCCAGAACCGGCGGAACAACGGAGGAGATGATCATTCCGTCGAAATCTTTCATGTCGATATGGTCAAACCTGAAGAGATCGCGAAAGAGGATCCCCCACTCGTCAGCCGTCTTCTCCCTCTCCGTCCTGATCCGCCAGTGGTCAACCAGGACTTTTCCATCATAGACTCCCAGAACGGTGTTCGTGTTGCCAATATCGATGACCAGCAGCATAAGACCTCCCTTTTAGAATGTGGAGAGTGGAAAGTAGATAGTTGATAAATTCGAAAAAGTACTTTTATCTTTCTAATTTCTACTTTCTACCTTCCACCTTCCACTTTCGATATTCTATATCTCCTGCCACCACTCTTCTCCGTTTCCCATTCTCCATTCTCAATATGAGAGCACCATCTGAATCGACATCGACCGCAATGCCTGAAATGGTCTCGCCAAAAGAGGTGACTTTGACCGGTTTCCCCTTGATCTGGGCCTGTTCTCTCCAGGCGTTCAGAATAACATCGCCGCCCTCTTTCAAATAAATTGCATACCACTCTTCCAATTGCTGTAAAAGAGAGGAAAGGAAATCCTTTCTCGAAATCGCCTGCCCCATCTCTTTCTTCATTGAAGTGGCAACTGAACGAATCTTTTTCGGAAACATCTTTTCGTCAACATTGAGATTAACACCGATGCCAAGGATGACGAAGTGGATTCGATCTGTTTCCGACTGGATCTCATTGAGAAGGCCTGCCACCTTTCGGCCCTTCAGAAGAATATCGTTCGGCCATTTGATCAATGGGCGAAGGCCCGAACATTTCTCAACAGCCTTTGCGGTTGCCACGGCCGCCATCAGAGTAATGAGCGGAGCCTGATGTGGAGGAATTTGGGGCCGGAGGATGACGGAGAGATAGAGATTTAAATAAGGGGGCGAAAACCAGTCTCTCCCCAGTCTTCCCCTCCCCTTCTCCTGAGACTCCGCAATAACCACCTCTCCTTCTTCTGCGCCCCGGGTGGCCAGCTCATAGGCTTTGGAGTTCGTTGAATCCAGGTGGGTGAAATAGTGGATCACCTTTCCCATCCATCTGGTCTTCAGAGAGGGTTTGACTTCAGTGGAAGTCAGAAGGTCAGGAGAATGAATCAACCGGTAACCTGAGCGAGTCGACGCCTCGATCTCATAGCCAAGGGATCTCAGATGTCTCATTCTCTTCCAGACCGCCGTCCGGCTCACATTCAGCCGGCGGCTCAATTCTTCCCCGGAAAGAAAAGCGGAGGGGTGTTCTCTGAGGAGTTTAAGAATCTCATCATCCATCATAGGCATTCTTTGGTGAAAATTGTCTTTGGGTTACGGCTACGAAGCCCCTGCCTACCGGCCCCGGTCCCGACCGAGGGCGGGGTAGGCAGGCGTTTCGGTTATTGGTTAAGGTTACGTGCAAAGAATTAAGAGACGATAAACGTAGCCTTTTATTAACGATACGGGCATCCTCACCGTTACCGTTTCACGAAACTTTTATCTTCTAACTTATGACTTTATCATACCGTGAGAACTGCATTGAAAAGGTCCCCCGGCCCTGGGTCAATGACCTTAAGTCCGTGGAGTAACCGAACATCCGGGTCAAGGGGGAGAGGGCCTTGATCAGAGTGATCTTTCCTTTCGGAGTGATCGCCTCAACCGAACTCTTTCGTGCCTTTAAATCCCCCACCACTTCTCCCATGAACTCTTCGGGGACGATGATATTCACCTCCATCATCGGCTCCATTAGCACCGGTTGTGCTTTCCGGCAGACCTCCCTTAGGGCATTCGATGAGGCGATCTTGAGGGCAAGAGGAGAGGGATGATTCGGGTCTGCATTGGCCTTTAACAGAGTAATACGAATGTCTGTCAAAGGATAACCCATGATCACCCCAACGGTGGAACCCTCTCTCACCCCTTCTTCGATGGAGAGAAGACATTCGTGTGGCAGGGTTCCCTCAGGGACCTCAGAATGGAATTCGATCCCCTTTCCCCTGCCATGAGGTGAGATACGCAAAAAAACCTCCCCGAAAAGCTTGATCTCTTCCATCTCTTTGGCAAATTTAAAGAAAGCCTCTGCCTCCTTCTCCACTGTCTCCCGAAAGACGACCTGCGGTCTCCCTACATTCACTTCGAGATGGTATTCTGTCAGGAGACGATTGACCAGAACATCGAGATGCAACTCCCCCATCCCGGAGATGATCGTCTGACCCGTATCCTCATCTAACCTGACCTGAAAGGTGGGGTCTTCATCGCTCAACTTTTCGAGGGATTGAGCGAGTTTCTCCTGATCACGGCCTGTCTTCGGCTCCACAGCCACCGACATCACCGGTTTATAGAAATCGATCGGCTCAAGGAGAATGGGATGACCTCGCTCGCAGAGCGTATCCCCTGTGGTCGTCTCCTTCAAACCCATGACAGCCACGATCTCGCCTGTCTTTGCCTCTTCCGCCCGGGTTCGCTGATTGGCATGCATCTGAAAGATTCTCGAAATCTTTTCATTCTTCTTCAATCTCGGGTTATAGACCTCTCCGCCCACTTTGAGCACGCCCGAGTATATCCGGATATAGATTAACTTCCTCCCTTCATCCATGAGCACCTTGAAAGCTAAGGCGCTGAAGGGCGCTTCATCCTTCTGCACCCTTTCTTCCCTCTCTCCGGTGACCGGGTGGGTCCCCTCGGAAGGAGGGATATCGAGGGGAGAAGGAAGATAGTCCACAATGGCATCGATCAGGGGCTGGATTCCCTGATTTCTCAACGCCGCCCCGCAGAGAACAGGGACAGCCTTCATCGAAATGGTCGCCTTTCTGAGAACTCCTTTCATCTCCGTTTCGGAGATCTCCTCTCCATTGAGATACTTTTCCGTCAAATGGTCATCCAGTTCGGCAAGGGATTCGATCAATTTCGACCGATGCATGGCAGCTTCCGCTTCCAGATCTTTGGGGATGGTGATCTCCTTATATTCAATGCCCAGACTGTGCTCATCCCAGACAATCCCTTTTAAGCGGATGAGATCAACTACTCCGATAAACCGGTCTTCCATGCCGATGGGAATCTGGATGATCAGCGGATGGGCTCCCAGCCGGTCAACCATCATCCTGACGGTTTCGAAAAAATTGGCCCCGAGCCTGTCCATCTTATTGACGAATGCCAATTTGGGAACACGATATTTATCCGCCTGATGCCAGACCGTTTCCGACTGGGGTTCCACCCCCTCCACCGCACTGAAGATGGCGATCGTTCCGTCGAGCACCCGGAGGGAGCGTTCAACCTCCATGGTGAAGTCCACATGGCCCGGCGTATCGATGATGTGGATGATCTTTCCTTTCCACTCTGCCGTCGTCACTGCAGAGGTGATAGTAATCCCCCTCTCCTGCTCCTGGACCATCCAGTCCATCACTGCGGTTCCATCATCGACTTCGCCCATTCGGTGGGTCTTCTTTGTATAGAAGAGGACCCTTTCGGTGACAGTTGTCTTTCCGGCATCGATGTGGGCCATAAACCCTATATTTCTGGTACGAGCGAGCCGCTTCTCTCCGGCCATATTCCACATCCGCTATTCAAAGGAGATATATCTCGGCAATATTAAAGGGATTTTTGATAAATGTCAAATTTCCCTTGACAATTCAACCGGATATGTTTTAAATTTTATGCAAAAGGAACGGCTATGGGAAGCATCTTCAATTTCAACTATTTTTATTTTTATTTTGATAAGGGTCACCCATAAAGGCCTTCCCATAACGGGATATTGAGCCATGGGTGATTGATCAGGCCCCATGGCTTTTCCATTTTTTAAGCCATAGGGGCAACCTTATGGCTTTTTTGTTTTAAGAATAAGAACACTGAAAGGAGTATGAAGAATGGCGATTTCGGAGAAGGTGAAGAACGCATTAGAAGGCGCCTCATGGGTGAGGCGGATGTTTGAGCAGGGAGAGGAATTGAAAAAGCTTTATGGCGAGGAAAATATTTTTGATTTTTCCCTTGGAAATCCCAACCTTGAGCCTCCGGCCTCATTAAAGAAGGCGCTCAAAGCCCTTGCCGACCAACCCATTGCGGGAATGCACCGTTATATGCCCAATAATGGCTATGTCGAGACTCGGAGGGCCGTTGCCCAATACATCGCAGAAGAATCCAGGCTCCCTTTCGAAGAGAAACATATCGTGATGACCGTCGGAGCAGCCGGCGGGCTCAATGTCGTCTTCAAAGCTCTCCTCGATGAAGGCGATGAGGTCATCGTTCCTTCCCCTTACTTTATGGAATTTAAATTTTATATTGAAAATAGCGGCGGCCGGATTCGTCTGGTCGAAACCCATGACGATTTCTCTCTCAATCTGAAAGAGATCGAGAAAGCCTTTGGAAAGAAGACCAAGGCCGTTCTAATCAACTCTCCCAATAACCCGACAGGCGTAGTCTATAATAAGGACTCTCTCGAAGAGCTGGGAAAAATGTTAGAGGAGAAGAGCCGGGAGCTGAAAAGGACGCTCTATCTCATTACCGATGAAGCCTATCGCAGGATCATCTTTGACCAGGTCAAGCTCCCTATTGCCTTCCAGTACTACCCTCACACCATACGGGTCACCTCTCATTCCAAGGACCTCTCCCTGCCAGGAGAGAGGATCGGTTATATTGCGGCCAATCCCTTCTGTGAAGAAGTGGAGGAATTGATCGCCGCCATTGTCTTTGCCAACCGGACCCTCGGGTTTGTCAATGCTCCGGCTCTGATGCAGAGGCTGGTTGCTCCCCTTCAGAGGAATTCGATCAACATTAAGGAATATGAAGAGAAAAGGGATCTCTTCTACCATTCCCTATCTTCTTACGGTTACCAGATCGTCAAGCCTGAGGGCGCCTTCTACCTCTTCCCGAAAGCGCCCATTGAAGATGATGTCGCCTTTGTGAAAGAGCTTCAGTCAAAAAAAATTCTGACCGTGCCCGGAACGGGTTTTGGCAAGCCCGGTTATTTTAGAATTGCCTACGCCGTCGACAGAGAGACCATCGAAAAGTCTCTACCGGGGTTTAAAGAGGTGGCGGATAAATACGGAATGGCAAGAAGATAAGACGATTTCCGATTTCCGATTTTCAATTTGCAATTGCCAATTTTCGATTTTCAGTTTAAAATTTTTATTTGTTACTTCCCATTTCCTATTTCCCTTTTCCCATTTAAGAGGGAGGATGTATGAAGAGGCTTTTGAGATCTCCGTTCCCGATCATCGTGATTCTTTCCCTGATTCTCCACCTTTCAGGCTGTGTGGTCGGACGGTATTACGAAGGCCCCCAGATTTCTCCCGAGAAGATCGGAGAGATCAAGCCCGGTATCACCACGAAACAAGAGATTATCAGCTGGTTTGGGCCGCCGCAAAACTACATCAGCCCCACGGTCTTCAATGAAATCCTCCGGGAAATGGATGTGACAAGGGAGCCCCTCACCAACTACCCCTTCGCCAATATCCTCTCCTACCAGTACAATCGGGGAAACATCCAGGCCATTGTCCTGGTCCTCTTCAACTTCGTAGAAGCCAAAGTGAAATCAGATCATCTGGTCATCTTCCTCGATGAAAATGACAGGGTTAAATATTATGGATTCCACAAAGGAACGGATGAATTACAGTAAGATATTCATCGCCCTCTCTCTTTTATTATGGATCTGGGGTTGCAGTATCGGAAGGATCTATGTGGGCTCCGAACTCAAAAACGATCCCAAGGAGAAAATCAAAACCGGCTCCACCACCAAAAGTGAAATTCTTGAGACCTTTGGCCCGCCGGACCGGATTCAGAAGCAGTATGACGGGGATATCTTCGTCTATGCCTATCTCCGCAAGAACTCCTCCAAGTTCACCATAGAGGAACCCTACATCACCAACCTGACCCTCTTCCAGTACTCCCGGATTCAACAGAAGAAAGATGCTCTTGTCATCCTCTTTGACAAAGAGGGCGTTGTTAAAAACTATGGGTATCAGAAAGGCACGCCCGAACTCACCACGTTTTAAAACGCTTCACCGAATTCTTTCCTCTTCATCTCATTAAGCTTTCTCCTTCCCTCGCAAGGGTCAAGGCAAGCTTCGGGCCTACGGCCCCCCGGAAATACACCTCTCTAAGTTTTCCAGCATCTTGTTAATCTCCAAAACTCACTCCTATGGCCCTGGCCGCCTGAACGATGTCAAGTTCCACACTCACCTTTTTAAGCTCTTTGACCGCTTCTCCAAGGGAAACGGCTTCAATTCTGGGGGTTTTAAGGCATACCATTTCCCCGAAACTTCCTTCTGCAATCAAATTGACGGCCCCAAAACCCAGTCGGGTGGATAGGATCCTGTCAAAAGCGCTCGGAGATCCTCCCCGCTGGATGTGACCGAGTACGGTCTCTCGGGATTCAATGTCAAGCTCATCGGAAATTCTATTGACCAGCATCTCCCCGATACCCCCGAGCCGAATGCTATCGGCGCTCTCCTCCAGAATCCTCTTGACGAACCTATCTCCATCCTTGGGCTTTGCACCCTCTGCAACCACAATGATACTATCATGCCTTCCTATTTTCGCCCGTTCTTTAATCACGTGAAAAATCTTTTCGAGGCTGAAAGGGATTTCCGGAATTAAGATGATATCAGCGCCACTGGCAACCCCCGCCTGAAGGGCTATCCATCCTGCATATCTCCCCATCACTTCAACCACCATGACACGATGGTGGCTCTCTCCTGTTGTTCGGATCTTGTCTATGGCTTCGGTGGCGGTATTAATAGCCGTATCAAATCCGAAGGTGATGTCCGTTGAGGCAAGGTCATTGTCAATGGTTTTGGGAACACCGACAACAGGAACCCCCATTTGGAAAAGCCTATGAGCAATGGAGAGCGTCCCATCCCCGCCGATGACAATGAGAGCATCAATTTCAAGGGTTTTCAGAGTTTCGATAAGGATGGGAGAGCGATCTTCGGTAATCACCTTTCCATTCGTTTTAAACTTGTATTCGAAAGGGTTTGTTCTATTGCAAGAACCCAGTATGGTTCCGCCCTTGTCCAGAATGCCTTTTACATGCTCAAAGAGGAGGGACCTGGCTTTTCCATGGACAAGAAGTCCTCCAAACCCGTCTTCTATCCCAATCACTTTCCATCCGTGCTGAAGGATCGCCGATTTAACAACCGCTCTGATCACTGCATTAAGTCCCGGGCAGTCGCCGCCCCCCGTTAAAATGCCAATCTTGCTGATAGTGGGCTTTATCATGGAACAATTCTCCTCCTTCGTTTTCATCTAATGGCCCTGTTCAGCCGGCCAAAATCACGCCTCACCTTATAGAGATATCGGAAGATTAAATAAAATTCTGAAGGGAATTTTAGTCCCCTTCTTATACCGGAATTATTTTGGGTGTTGGGGCGAAACAGGGGGATGTCGTGGTAGGATCATCGCCAGGGTCAGGTCTTGCATTAACACATTCCTAACCATTCTTATCGCATTGCTATATTACAAGACCCCATAATCTACAATTCGAGGTCTTGTATCTGTCTCTATTTCCTTTTTAACTCGTAAATCTGCCTTTCACTCTTTGTCGTTAATTTGTCAAATGTCAACGGGCAGACCCCAATCCTTACCCTCGACTCAATTATATATATTCCACTCAATCCCAAACGAGTTCTGATCAATTTTGAATGTCCTGACCTTAATCCTCTCTTCTCTTACAGGTTTTTCAGGAACCGTCTGTTCCGCCTTTTCTGTGACTGTCTCTTTATATAAGGAGAGGGTTTCTTCATCCTCTGCCGCCTTTTCTATCTTTTCGGCCTTTGACGGGGGAGGAACATCCACCTTTTTTTGATCCGGCTCTATCAATGTTTCGTGGCATCGGGCAAAGGATTCGAAATACCCCAAGATCTCTTCTCTTGCGACGGGAGGGGGCATGACTGAAAAGATGTGCTGACACCGCGAACACCGAACCTTTGTTCCCTTTGTTGAGATTTTGGAGCCGTCTAAACGAAACTTGGTTAAACATGAGCCACAGGCGACAATCATGAACGGACCCTTTATAACAATTTTTTGCCAGGTACGTATCCCTTTAATTCAGGGATTTCTGTGGATACCAAATTCTTGTCTCGTTTTTGGGGAGTATGATAGATCTTCCGTCAAATATCGCGCCCTCTGCAATAGAAAGAAGAGGTGTAGATATCTCGCCTAATACCTGTCCTTTATCCTTAATTTCGACTATCTCCTTTGCCTTAATGTTGCCTTCAACCTTTCCACCGACAACGACTCCCCTTGCACTGATATTGCCATTTATTTGGGCTTTCTCGCCAATAACGACCCAGTCTACAGCGATGTTTCCTTCGATGATACCATCTACCCGCAATGTCCACTTAGAATCTATCTCCCCCTTAAAACTTGAATTCATCCCTATTAAAGATTCAGTATTTTTATGAAACATCATGACCTTCCTTCAAGATAACTACCAGGGTTCACAGGATGCCCTTCACGCCACACCTCATAGTGAAGGTGAGGTCCGGTTGAATTACCGGTTGAACCTGTATAGCTGATAATATCACCCCTTTTAACCTTTTGCCCTACCTTGACATTCACCATCTTGTTATGGGCATAAAAAGTAGAAAACCTGAACCCATGCTCTATCACCACGAGATTTCCACTGCCTCCACTCCACCCGGAAAAACTTACAATCCCGTCCGCAGTGGCCCTGACAGGCATGCCGGGGACTGTTGATATATCGACCCCGCCATGGAATTCATCATCCCCTGATTTAGGGTGTTCGCGGCGTCCATAGGGTGATGTTATGCGACCATCGACAGGCCATCCCCGCGGGGTTGATCGATAGAGGTCCCTTTGCTGACTTAAATAATCTCTCATTTCGCCGACGGTTTCCATTGTCATTTTAATCTGCCGCTTTAAATTCTCCATATCGATTGAACCGCTGTCTGTAGTATCAAGGTTTTTAAGGTTCATGACGAATTATTGTGAAGGTTAATTGTAAAAATAAAAGCATCT
>JASEHH010000152.1 GCA_030017685.1 Thermodesulfobacteriota bacterium
TCACGGAAATCCACAAGACCCTTCTTGAAGTATTAAGAGAGGATCTGGGATTGACGGGGACCAAAAGGGGTTGTGACCTGGGCACCTGTGGTGCCTGTACGGTCCTTATTGATGATAAGCCCTACATCTCCTGTCTGACCCTGGCTGTGGATGTTCGGGGAAAGAAGATTCTCACCATCGAGGGTCTGGAAAAAGACGGAGAACTTCACCCCCTTCAGAAGGCCTTTGCTGAAAAAGGGGCGATCCAGTGCGGGTTCTGCACCCCTGGAATGATTCTGACGGCCAAAGCATTCCTTGATGAGAATCCTCATCCTTTGGATGAAGAGATGAAAAGGGCAATCTCCGGAAACCTCTGCCGTTGTACAGGTTATGTGAAGATTGTGGAGGCGATATTGTCGGTGGCTGAAAAACAATAGGGGTCCAGGATTCGAGGGTTCTAGGGTTCAAGTGACAAACTAATCAAGTCCAAACCAATGGATTTTTTAAAACCATCAGAAAGACCTTTCCTTGACCCCTTGAATCCTCGAACCCTTGAACCCTTTTCTTAACAAGGAGACTTCTATGAATAAATTCAATGTGGTTGGAAAGCGAGCGCCTATGCTTGATGCCTTGGAGAAGGCAACGGGTCAGGCTAAATTTACGGACGACCTCGCGCTACCGGGGATGCTCTTTGGAAAAATCCTGAGAAGCCCTCATCCCCATGCGAAGGTCCTCCACGTGGATCTCTCCGGAGCTTTAAAAGTTAAAGGCGTTAAAGGGGCAATTTGTGGAAAAGATATTCCGAAGAAGAAATACGGGATTGTTCCCATGGCCAAGGATGAATATGCCCTGGCCATTGATAAAGTCCGATACATCGGAGATGAAGTGGCTGCCGTTGTGGCGACTTCGATCGATGCGGCAGAGGAGGCCATCTCGAGAATTCGAGTCGATTATGAAGTCCTCCCTGCTGTTTTTGATCCCCTGGTGGCGATGAAGCCCGGCGCCCCTGTGATTCATGAGGAGGTTCCTAATAATATAAGCGCCTCAATACGGAAGGAGTTCGGTCATGTGGAGAGGGCTTTATCAGAATCTGATTTTATCTTTGAGGATACTTTCGACACTCAGGCCGTCAATCACTGTCCCCTTGAGCCACAGGCCGCGATAGGCATGGCGGATCATTCCGGCAAGGTGACCCTATGGTCCTCTACTCAGATCCCTTTTTTCCTGAGAAGAAATCTCGCCACCACCCTCGACATCCCCGAAAGCAAAGTCCGGGTAATTAAGCCCAGAGTGGGTGGAGGGTTCGGTCAGAAGATCGACCTCTATGCGAAAGATTTCTGTGCAGCTTTTTTTGCTATGAAGACGAAGAAACCTGTTAAGTTCGTTTATGAACGGGAAGAGATGTTCACCTCGACTCGGCAGAGGCACCCTTTTCATATCCATCTCAAGACAGGGATGAAAAAGGATGGGACGATTCATGCCCAGCAGTTCAGGGCCATTGCTGATGGAGGCGCTTACAACAGCACGGCTCCCCTCATGATCACCCTGGCCTGTTATTTCATCATGCTCCCTTACCGTCTCGAAAATCTTCTTTTCGAAGGCTATCATGTTTACACCAATAAACCAGTCGGAGGGGCCATGAGGGGACACGGCATTCCTCAGGTTCGGTTTGCCGTGGAGGCTCAACTCGATATGATCGCCGAGAAGATGGGAATCGATCCGCTTGAACTTCGGCTTAAAAACGCTTTTCATGCCGGAGAGCCCCACCCTGCGAAATTGCTGGTCCAGAGTTGTGGATTTAGCGATACCTTGATAAAAGCGGCAGAGGGAATCGGCTGGAAGGAGAAGAGAGGAAAACTTCCCTTTGGCAGGGGAGTGGGTCTGGCCGGAGCCAGTTTCCCGAGCGGAGTCTCAAATATGAGTCACATCTCATCGGGCGCTGTGGTAAAGATCGAACGGGATGGTTCCATCACCCTTCTTACGGGCGCGGCGGATATCGGTCAGGGCGCTGAAACCGTCATCTCCCAGATCGCCGCCGAAGAGCTGGGAGTTCGACTTGAAGATATTCGCATCACGGCCGCAGACACGGAGATCACGCCCCTCGACCCCGGAACATTCGGAAGCGGCGTCACCTTGAGGGCTGGCAATGCCGCCAGAATGGCCGCCTTTGAAGCCAAAGAAAAACTCCTCGAAGCCGTGGCAGAAAAATTGGAAGTGGATATCCATGAATTAGAGGCAAGAGACCGACGAATCTATCTAAAAAACCAGCCTGAAAAAGGAATGAGTTTAAAGGAGGCGATCAAAGTCTATCAATATACTGATCGGCCCATGCCCATCATTGGCAGGGGTTCCTATCTGCCTCCTGCCAAAGAACCCACGACCCTCCTGAAAGAGGATGGAAATTTTTCGCCTGCCTATTCTTTCATGACCCAGGCGGCTGAAGTCGAGGTTGATATTACTACTGGAAAGATAAAGGTATTGAATATGGTGGCTGCCCATGACTGCGGAAGGGCAATCAATCCCATGCTCGTGGAGGGCCAGTTAGAGGGCTCGGTGGTGGGAGGAATGGGTCAAGCCCTTTACGAAGATGTGCTGACAGAGAAGGGGCAGGTTCTCAATCCTTCGTTCCTCGATTATGGACTCCCAACAGCGATGGAGGTGCCATCGATCTCATCGGTGGAAGTTGAGACGGATGACCCTGAAGGTCCGTTCGGCGCTAAAGAGTCAGGAGAAGGAACCCAATTGGCCCCTGCTCCTGCCATCATCAATGCCATCTATGATGCCATCGGAGTGAGATTTAAGAGCCTCCCTGTCACGCCGGATAAGGTGCTGGAGGCGCTGAGTCAAAAGGAGCAAAAATAACCAAACACCAAGCACCAATAATCAAATAAATTCCAATATCCAATATCCAATTTTATGTTTATGGTTTGGTATTTATTAATTGGTTATTGAGAATTGGGTATTATTTGGATATTGGAATTTGGTTATTGGTTATTTAAGCTCTATGACCGGAGGAATTCATGGAAGTTATTCAGACCGCTTGTGAGCTCTGCCCCTGGGGCTGCGGTATGGATGTTTATCTTGAAGAGGGGAAGGTCGTTAAGGTGAAAGGAACCATCGACCATCCTCTCAACCGGGGAGCGCTCTGCCCGAAGGGGATGGCTGTTCCCGAATTCGTCTATTCAAAGGATCGCTTGAGAACGCCACTGAAGAGGAAGAATGGCGATTTTGTTCCGATCTCCTGGGACGAAGCCCTGGATGAGGTCTCTGAAAAGCTTCAAAGCATCCGTGACAACTTCGGTCCGAAATCTCTGGCTGTTGCTATTGGAATGCCCATTCTTCTTGGCGGAAACTCCACCGTCAGCCTTCTCCGCCGCTTCTGTGATGTCTACGGAACGCCCAACTGTTTCTCCGTCGAATCGATCTGCTACCGGCCGAGGATCATTGCTTACATCCTCACCCTCGGGAAGTTTCCGGTGGCTGATGTGGAACATTCAAAATGTATCATTCTCTGGGGACATAATCCACAGGCCTCCAACCCTCCCCTGGTCAGACGGATCACTTCAGCTCAAAAAAATGGAGCAAAACTGATCGTCATCGATCCGAGGGCAACCGCCTTTGCAAAAAAGGCAGACCTTCATCTCAGGCCCAAACCGGGAAGCGACGGAGCATTATCATTGGGCCTGCTTAACATTCTTATCTCTGAAGACCTTTATGATAAAGACTTTGTCGAACACTGGACAAAAGGTTTTGATCAACTCAAAGAGCATGTCCGGGACTATTCCCCGGAGAAAGTCGAAAAGATCGCTTGCATCCCTGCGGAGGATATTCGAAAGGCGGCCAGGATGTTCGGATCGATTAAGCCGGCCTGCATCGCCCAGGGAATCAATGCCCTGGATCAGCATACGAATGGTCTTCAGAATTCGAGGGCCATCGCCATCCTCCAGGCCATCACTGGAAATATTGATAATCCAGGAGGATTCATTACCACTTCGCGGGTTCACCTCAATCCCATCCGTTTTCCCGAAAAACTTACCGAAGATCCGATCGGAATTGACCAGTTCCCCCTCTTTTACGAAGTCTGGGGAAAACTCTTCGGAGAAGGACAGGCAATGGTTCTGCCTGATGTGCTCCTCCAGAACCACCCCTACCCCATCAAAGGGATGATCATCTCCGCCTCCAACCCTCTTCTCACCTGGCCCAATTCGAGAAAGGTCGAGGCGGCTCTAAAACAGACCGATTTTCTGGTGGTGATGGATATTTTTATGACTGAAACAGCCAGGCTCGCCCATATCGTTCTTCCTGCGGCCACCTTTCTCGAAAGGACAGAACTCTGCGACTACTACGGGACAATCCATGGAATTCCCTATGTGACGCTGAGAAAAAAGGTGATCGATGTTCCGGAAGCCTGGCCTGACTTAAAGTTCTGGTTCGAACTTGCAAAGAGGATGGGATACGGAGAACATTTCCCGTGGAAGGATGTGGAAGAGGCGATCGACTATGCGCTCAAACCGACAGGCCTGACCGTCGAGAAATTGATGGAACATTCCCAGGGCATCCCCTTCGGAACGATCCGATATGACCAGTATAAAGAGAAGGGGTTTGCGACACCCTCTGGCAAAGTGGAAATTTATTCTGAGACCCTTAAGGCCCTGGGTCATGATCCCCTCCCCATTCATCGGGAAAGCCCTTTATTTCAACCTGAACTGGCAAAGGACTATCCGCTTCATCTCACCACAGGAGCCAGGACACTGGAATATCTTCATTCAGAACTCCGCCATATCCCCAAATTAAAAAAGAGGCAACCTGAACCATTTGCCGAACTCCATCCGGAGACGGCAAGCGAATATGAAATTGAGCATGGAGACCGGATGGAAGTGGAGACGGTGATTGACTCCATAAAAATTAAGGCCCATATTACGGAGGACATCCTTCCGGGTGTGGTCAACCTTCCCCATGGCTGGGCAGAGGCCAATGTCAACCTCCTCACCACCTGTAGGCCAGGAGACCCGATTTCAGGAGCCCCGCTTCTGAAATCCTCATTCTGCCGCATCAGGAAGTGTTAAGCCTCGCATAACAAAGACTTACCTCCCTTGGTACATCTTCACCATTCCCCTATCCCGTCAAGGAAAAGGGAGGAAGTGGTTAAGATTTTTTAATGTTAAGATGGGTGCACGACAAATTTATGGGTAAATAATTTAAGCTGAGGCTCGTTCTTCC
>JASEHH010000153.1 GCA_030017685.1 Thermodesulfobacteriota bacterium
CTCCAATGCTTCCGAATGAGCGATGGAACATCACGGATCGATTTCAATAAAACCAAATCCTCCAAAGGCGATTCCACCTTGGCCCGCTCCAACTCCCTCTTGATCATGAGCAGAGGGTTCCCTTCCAAAGGTAAAAAGAGAAAACCATCCTGGGTTGTTCCTGAGAGATAATAGAAATCCATCTTTTGAACAACGAGGAGCGCCTCGATCTCCTGTTTCTTCATTCCATCCCTGACCCTGTTGAGACGGTTTTCTATCTCCTCATCAGGGATATATCTAAAACCCAGAGAGCGACTTAATTTCTGGAATTCCTTTTTGACCCAATCTCCGTGATTCATTGTCTTAGAAAATAAAAGTCTAACGGTAAGGGTAACGAGGCCCGTATCGTTAACAAAAGGTTACGTTGATCGTCTCTTCATTCTTGACACGTAACCGTAACCGATAACCGAAACGGGCTTCGTCACCGTAACCTTAACCCGAACCTCCAGAGTATTTTCATCGTTCGATGGTGACGCTCTTTCATCAAGGATTGCCTATTCAATTTAGATGGGGAGGCTGATGGTGAAATAGGTGCCTTTTCCCTCTTCGCTTTCGACCTTGATCTCCCCGCCATGACTCTTGATAATTCCGTAACAGACCGAAAGGCCAAGCCCCACACCCTTGACCTTCTGCTTGGTCGTAAAAAAGGCTTCAAAGATCTTGTCTCTGCTCTCTTCCGGAATCCCCATCCCCGTGTCCCGGATATGGATTAAGACCTTATTCTTTTCTCTTCCTGTTCCAACGGTAAGGATTCCACCCTTCGGCATGGCCTCCTTGGCATTCTTAAACATATTGAGCATCACCTGCCTCATCTGGTTCGTCGAAGCCATCACCTGCGGCATCTTCTCGTCGAAGTAAGTCTTTACCTTGACATTGGCCTCCTGCATCTGTTTATCAACCATCAAAAGGATTCCCTCCAGCAATTCGTTCAGGTTGACGGGTCGCCGCACTTCCTCTTCAGGCTTTGAGAAACTGAGCATATTGCGAAGCATCTCGGCAAGCCTATGTGTTTCGGAAAGCGAAAGTTCCAGAATTCTCCGTCGCTTGCTCTCCGGAGGGATTTCGGTTTTAAGGAGATCCAGGGTATTCATAATGCCGTAGATGGGATTGTTCAATTCATGGGCGATCTGGGAGGTGAGCCTTCCCATGGCCGCCAGTTTTTCGGATAGGAGTAAGGCCTGCTGGAACTCCTGGATCTCTTTTTCCATCTTCAGGCGGTGTCTCAGATCGGTAAAAATCCCTACGCTGGCCACCTCCTTGCCTGTTCCATCGTAGATGAGAGCGGCTGAAAGTTGAATGGGAATCTCCTCCCCATGGTTGTTGACAACATTGAGCTGGGTGGGAGCAAACTTCCCTGTCCCCCCGTATTCGGGGCTCCTGAGTTTTTTCATGATCTCCTTGGCAACGCCTTCAGGGTAGATCTGAGTGATGTGGATCTTTCCGATCATTTCTTCCGCAGTGTAGCCTGTCAATGTCTCCGCCCCTTTGTTAAAGATGATGATGTTGCCCTTCATATCGGAGGCAATGATCCCATCGACGGAACTCTCAATTAAATTCATGAAGAATTCATTGGCCTCTTTTAACTCCCTCTCCATCCTCTTCCGGTCGGAGATGTCGATATTGAGCCCTTCGTATCCAATAACCTCACCCTTCTCGTCCCTTTTGGCATGGGCGGTGAGGAGAACGGTGATCTTCTCACCACTCTTCTTTTTAAACTCCACTTCCAGATCTTTTACAAACCCCTGCTCTTCAATCAACTTCTGAAATTTCCGACGGTCTTCCTTGTTAACATAAAGGTCTCTTGCAATATCGATCTTCAAGAACTCATCTTTATCATCGTATCCCGCCATCTCTGCCAGGGCTTGATTACAGTCGAGAAACCGGCCCTCTCTGGTGCTGATGAAAAGGCCGTGCTGGACCCTTTCAAATAGGTTTCTAAATTTTTCCTCCGATTCTTTGAGCTCCTTTTCAAACCTCTTTCGCTCCGTGATATCCCTGATATAGGCATAGGTCTTGATCCAGCCCTCCTCTGATCGGGTGGGAGCAATACAGACCTCTGTCTCTTTGGCCCGTCCCGGAGGAGTCTGAATGGCCATTTCGATGCACACCTTCTGGCCTATGCCTTCTCCGCGCATCACCATCTCCTCCAGAAACTCCTCATCCCTCTTGCCGATCAGAGAGAAAAATTCCCGTCCGAGGATCTGATCTTTCGGGATACCCAGGATCTCAGCCGCCATCTGGTTGGCAAATTCGATCCGGGATTCTTCATCGAAGACGATGACCCCATCGTCTCCCATCTCGGCAATCTTCTCGAAACGCTTGGTCGCTTCACGGATCTCCCTCGCCATCCTCTTCTGTTCTGTAATATCCCTCAGGTAGGCATAGGTCTTCATTCCACCCTCTTCCACCTTTGAGATGGTGATGCAGACTTCCACATCCTTCTTCAGGCCTTTCGCTGTCAGCACCTCCATCTCTGTGCAGACCCGCTTGCTCTCATCTTCGCCCACATCCGAGTGCATCCGGTTGAGGTAGCCGTTATCCCTCTCGGTCAGGAAATGCCGGAAATCCATTTCCATCAATCTCTCTTTCGGATATCCGGTCAATTCGGAGGCAACGGTATTGGCAAATTCAATCTTATACTGACCATCGAAGACGATGATCCCATCGTCTCCCATCTCGGCAATCTTCTCGAAGCGCCTGGCCATCTCCCGAAGATGCTTCTCCGCGCCTTTCTGTTCATACTCTTTCAAACTCTCCTCAAGTTCCACAATCCTTTTTTCCAGGGCTTCTATGTTCATGCCTTTTTCCATACCTTCCCCCTCCTGTCAATGAGCCTTATGTTACATGAAATTTAAAATTTTAGGAATGTTTATTATGAAGCTTCCCGCCCTAAAGGGTGGGGCTTCCCGGTAAGGTAGTTTCCTTTTATATTGTGCCCCATGACCCCGTCTTGAAGGGCGGGGCTTGCAGGGCACGTGCCGGCCAAAATGCAGGAAATCCGTAAACTTAATGTTTGGGGGTGATTCGATATTGTTGAGAACCTGAAGCTTGGTGAAAGGAGAAGGACAGGAGTTATCCTCCTGATAGAATGGGCATCAAGACCACGGAGTCTTCGTTCTTAATCGAGCTGTCGAGACTGCCCACTTTCTCATTGATGAGGATGATGATATTCATTTCAGGAAAAGGAGAGGGCAACATTTCCCTTAAAGGAATGGGCTTCTCTAAATTCACCTCTTTTTTCCTTGTCCCCACAAGATCTGCCAGGTAACCGAAAAACTTGAGCTCAGCCAACTTTTTCCGATATCTCCTTAGCAACCTCCTTCAGGCCAAACTGGTCAAGCGTCGCCTGAAGAGGTATCCCGTTTTGGTCCCAGCCACGAAGTTCATAATACCAGGAAAGCATCTGTTCATACTTTTCTCGGTCGATCTTCACCCCTTTCATCTTTCCCTGAGAATGAGGCTCTTCAAACCAGCGATCAGGTGGACGATCCCACGTTCGGCCGAATTGAGGAATTTCTCTTTTCCAGTAGGCCCGGATCAGGTTATAAATACGATCCCCGATTTTATAAAGATCGTCCCATTCCATTCGATTTCCTGTAATGGCATCAAGATATTCCGGATACCAGTGAAGGCCAAAATTGACCTCGACCCAGGGAAGCCGGCAGACCGTGGCCGATTCAAAAAACCCTCCCCGAATTCTCTGAAACTCGATGAGCTTCTGAACCTTTTCTTTACTATAAGAAAATCGATCGGTCGATATTTCCCAGGCAATGATCCAGGCATCCTTATGGGAAGCGCCGATCGGAGAGGTTCCAAAGGAGAGCGCCATTCCGGGGCAGCCATGGCAGTTGTAAGCCGACATCGCCAGTCCCTTGACATGCATGGCCCAGCGATGTGAGTCCTTCCCAATGGCCTCCGAAGCAGCCTTCACTCCCTTCGACACCAACGCTCCTGTTCCTTCTCCCTTTCCAATTTCCTTGACGAGTTTTTGGGATGCTTCAAAATCTCCCCACCCTATCTTCTCCTTGATCAGTCCCTTCTCCGAGGCTTCCATGAGAAAGCCCATACCGCTCCCCAGAGAAATCGTATCCAAACCCCATTCATCGGCCATCCGGTTCAGCAAGGCCACCTGGGGAAGGCTTTTTAAACCGATATTGGGGCCAAGCATTCCGACATTTTCGTAATCCAGTTCTGCCCGTTGACCCTCGGAATCCTTGATCACATGGCCGCATTGCATGCTGCACATGGGACACCCCTTGCGATCAGCATGGAGCTTTTCTAAGATATAGCCATCCATTTCTTTTGAAAATTCAAAAACCCCTTCCTTGAAATTATAAGTCGGAAGGCACCCGTTCTCATTGCACCATTCAAACGCCTGCATCGTCCCCTGACGCATCCAGAAATCAAAACTCTCCTTTCCTTTAATCTCTTCATACCCTTTTTTCCCAAGTTCTCTCAGTTTTGGATCGTCAAAGTTAGAAATATTTCCGGTTCCTTTGATGACGATCGCTTTCAAATGCTTAGATCCCATCACCGCACCCATGCCGGGCCGTCCCCCTGCCCTTCCTCGCTGGGACATCACCGTTGAAATGGGGATGCGATTTTCTCCTGCAGGCCCGATGAGAAGGATCCCGGAATTCTTCCCGTACTTTTTCTCAAGGAGATCCTGAGCCTCAAAGGTATCCTTCCCCCATAGTTCGGAGGCTTCAACCATCTTTACTTTTTCATCCTCGATGAGCAGGGTGCAGGGTTTCTCCGACTTCCCTTCAACCACCACGACATCATAGCCTGCTTTTCTCAGATGGACGGATGCCATCGTCCCGATATTTCCATCCCCGTACCCGCCGGTCAGGGGGCTCTTTGAGGCAATCACCATCTTCCCTGCACTCGGAAGCAACTGCCCGCTCAAAGGGCCCGTAGAAAAAATGATTTTGTTCTTCTCGGAGAGGGGATCGATGTTCTTGACCTCATCCCATAAAAGTTTGATAGCGAATCCTCTCCCTCCCAGGAAATCCCTCTGGGTTGAATCGGGGATCTCCTCTTTGGACACCTGACCATTCGAAAGATTTACTCTCAATAATTTCCCGGCATACCCTTGTCGAGTAGACATCTTTTATAACCTCCTTTCGGTTAATTAATGCCCCTCACAG
>JASEHH010000154.1 GCA_030017685.1 Thermodesulfobacteriota bacterium
GGCTATATTCCCCTGTCTCTTTCGTGCCGAAAATGGGACTTCTTCCGATGAAGGTCTTGAGCAGATTTCCGGTGGAGGCATCGATGAGGCGGATTTCCACTTTTGCCGTGGCAAAGGAGACCTCTTCATCCGATGTCTCCGAGGCTTTGGAAGAGAGAGTGCTTACATCTGTGACCGCGCCCAGCGCAAAGGCCTGAATCCCGAGGGACTGGTGAGCCTTTTTCATCACCGAGGGGTCTGTCAGGCTATCGAATTTTATCCCTTCCCGATTGAGCATTTCTGAAACGACGACTTTGTCCATGATGACCACCCGCTGGGTTGCCTCTAATTTATCCGAAAGCCTTTTTGCAACTGCTTCTCCGATCATTTCCTCCTGATAAGTCGTTTTATTTTCAAAGTCGAGAATGGCCACCTTCTTTTTAAAGCCCATCTGCAAGAAGGGAAGGGGAGCGCTGGCAAATGGCCGGGCAGGAGCAGAGGTAACCCTCGTTTCCGGTTCTCGCTTTGGGGCAGGTTCAGGTCCAGGTTTTTTAACAGGAGGGGCATCGGGCCTTGTAGGATTGACGCCCTTGACCGTTTCCATCCCTTCGACCTTGACGGTCTTCCCCTCCGGAAGTTTTTCAGTTTTCTTCTCCTCTTTCTTCCCGATCAGAGGAAGGCTCGAACAGGAGGTGAGAAGGAAGAAAAATGCAGTGATGGCTATGAATATATGAAATTTACTATTCTGCTTCATGAATTCTCCTTTTGTTTTTAAAGTCGGACACGTAACACGCCTGCCCCGACAGATCGGGGGACACGGTCACGATCTTTATCAGTTGCTGTTATATTACCAATTTTGAAGAAGATGTCAAGGCGGGAACAATATCCTAAAGCAACCCGAGGCTTTTGAGAATTTCCTTCATATCAGGGTTCTTAAGGGCAAATTCTTTAATGGCCCTCTCAAGCCTTTCCTCTCTTTCTTCAAGATCACGTGTTCTTCTGATGGCAGGGGCAAGGGCGGAGCGTCGGTCCCAGAGGACAAATCCAACAAGGGTGAACATTCCGGCGAGAACTACATAAATGAGATTTACGAGGTAATCCATCCGTTTTTCAAGACCATCTATCCTGCCACTGAGCCTCTTATCTAATTCATCAATCCTTTGATTCAGGGCTTTTTGTCCTTCCTCAATCCTGATGAGGCGCTCCCTGATATCTAATATATCTTTTGGGGTTTGCGCAAAGGCAGGATTGAAAGATAAGGTCACCCCCATACAGATAAAAATAATTAAGAGAATCACCTTTTTTTGAATCATTCGACTCCTCACCTTCTTAGAAATAATGATGCATTCTCCATGAAAAGTCAAGGCAAAAAAGAGGAGCCTTTGTCTTACATCATGAATCATCCATCCATTGACAATTGAACAGGCTGTTGCCCAAATCGATTTCATGCTTCGACAAGCCTATCCTCTCCGAGCCAGAGGCTCTCCCTCCGGGGCAGAAGCCCCTCCCTCCGGGCCATAGGCCCTACGCGGCCGGAGGCTGGGGCGGAGCCTGAGCGAACCGTTCACCCTTCGAGAGCCTCCCCGGCCCGACCCGGCCCGGGACGGGCAGGGCGAACGATGAGTCGAAGGGCTCAGCACGCCTGCGTGCCGAAACGCCTGCCTGCACGAAGCGTTTCGGCGAAGGCAGGCCTCACTTCGGCGTGCAGGCTGAGCCTGTCAAAGGGCAAATGGTTGGTTTGGGCAACAGCCTGTGAAGATGTAACCCCGGCAGGCTTCTCCTTCAGGCGGAGAGTTTACGGTGAATGATTCCGGGAATTTGATCGAAATGGGGATCAAAAGAGAGGATTTCGAGGTTTCTGGTCTTTGCTAAATGTCCGATCAAAATATCTGTCATAGGAAGCGTGCTCCCTTTTGCACGAAGATGACTGGCAAGAGAGGCGGCCTCTTCCCAGTCGTTTGATTCTATCTCTATATAATGAGCGGAAAGCAGCGCTTCTTTAACCTGTTTTTTCTCTTCTGGAGATCGTATGCCTTGGAATAGCTCGTAAAGAATGGGGCCCGAAATAAAAACCTCATCCTTCGCAATCAATTTTTCCAGGAGGATCTTTACGGATGGATTTCCTCTGAAAAAATCAATCCAGATGCTTGTATCAACGAGGGTTCCGGAGCTTTTCACGTTCCTTCATTCCTTTCAGTTCATTCTCTTCGATTTGTTTCCAATCTAAATCAAAGCGGATCTTACCACTCAGGGAGAGGAGCTTCTCTTTTCTTTTACGGCGAAGAAAATCTTCGATCGCCAGACAAATCGCTCTTGTCTTTGTCTTCTCTCCGGTCACTTTAAGAAGATCCTTCACTAAACTATCAGGGATTTCCAGCGTAGCACGCATCTCTATCACCTCTTTTTTATGCGTAAATTATATGCCAATTCAATATGTCTGTCAAGCATTCCTGCGGAGATTTCTGGAAAAGTCCAGAAATCTCTGATCAAGAGAGCGTGAAGTAGTTTTTCAGGGCTCTCTTGCAAACCTGATGGTAAGGAAAATGAGGGGAATGAAAAAATCGAAATAAAAAAAGGGCGGCTCGAAGACCGCCCTTTTTGCTATACACTCCTGCCTGCCGGCAGGTAGGTCGGTTAGAAGGTGTAGGCCAGTCTGGTAGTGATGATCCATGGATTCTTGGGTGAGTCGTTCACACTCAATGTGCCATTCCAATAATCAAGTGCATCACCAGCAAAGAGCACACCAGCGCCGATATCCCATTTCAGATTCTTGTAAATGTTGATTTCGTTGATCAGGCCGAGTTCCCAGCCGATGGTTTTTTCATCCCTGAGATTCCCAGCCCCATAGGGAGCCTTTCTGGCAGTACCAACGGTGTTCCCATGCTTTGTGGTGTCGCCAATATACATACCGTAGAGAGTGGCCTTATACCAGGGTGTGGCTTTGAGACTGGTGTAGACCTTAGCCATCCAGGAACCACCGATTGCACCTCTACCCATTGCGCTGTAATTGACTGAGTAGTAGCCTGTATCACCGCTATTCACCCAGCTTGGATAGTAGAGGCCCACACTCTCCGTGAAGACGGCAAAACTTTCTGATCCGGGTGGGATCACATAGGAACCCACTTTTGTGGAGTTTAGACCCGTAGAACCTGTCGTTCCAGGGATTCCGGTAGCGGATGTCTTTCTGGTATCAGACCCCGTAGCATACATCCCGACCACTCCAAAATTGAATTTCTCCCAGGGAAAGTCAACTTTGGCCCTTGTTGCCCAGCCACGGTAATCAACATCTCGTACAGGAGCTCCATGCTTTCTCTCAACTTTCCCTGTGTCATAGACGAAGTCGAAGTTGAGATCGACAGGGCCTAATTTCCCATCGACATAACCTCCCAACCACCACATGTCAGCCTGGTTCACCGGGTTGGCACCATAAGCTAACACCGCAGCAGGGAATGGATAACTGTTCATATTGTAGTAGAGCCCATAGCCGCCGATTGTCATTTTAGCGACTTTTGCACTGACATGGAGACCATAGACATCAACATCGTCCGAAGAAGCATCTTTTCCTTCAATCGCCTTGAACCACAGCGGAGCAATAATCACCGGATCAGCCTTAATACCACCGGTAATTCCCATACCATCGGTATAGACAACCATCATCGGCCGGATGGCGAGAGGCTGAAGACCAACCCTCACAGTCATAGGTAATGGTATTCCAATATGAGGAATACCAAAGTCAATATAAACATTCTTAATCTCAAGGGCGGCACGGTCACCGGCCCAAACTCCCATCAGGTTCCTTCCATCGCCTCTCTCACCCCATCGGGTGGAGTCCATCTCAAAAAAGATGGTCCCGCTCAATTCTTTGCCCATGACAGCATCGAATTTGAGTCTGGCCCGGGAGTCCATATAGGAATTGGTGCGGTCAAAAGCGCCTCCACCGGGAAGATATGTCGCACTCGGAGGTCCATAAGTACCCCCGGCTGAGGTGGCACCAGCGGAATCGATATTTCTGAACCAGAAAGACTGAATATCGATGAACCCCGATGCCTTGAAATCTAATTTTGGTGGCTCTTTTTTCGCCTGGGCAAATGCCATGGTGCCAAAGGCAAGAACCAGCAATGCAACCACACTCAAAACAATAAATTTTTTCATCTCTTTTCCTCCTCAGATTTGATTTTGTGATTTGTGAATCGTGTTTCATGAATCAAAAATCGAAAAACAGAATTCACTACCACTTACCTTAGCCAACCTCCTTACTACCAATCGTAGTGCGCCAAAAATCCCTCGAAAATGTTTGTCATTCCTGCCCCGATTTTCATCGGGATAAACTCCAGCAAGAATCCAGAAAAACAGAGACTGGATGCCGCATCAAGTGCGGCATGACATGTCAGCTAAACATAAAGAGGCATTAGACGCACCACCCATTTTCACCTCCTTTCCTCATGGATTTTGTGAAAAGAACTTACAAGCAGATTAAATTTTTCTAATCCTATAGCACCTCACAAAAAACTTGTCAAGTATTTTTTTGAGATTTCTAAAAAAATCCAGAAATCTCTGAGTCCTCCCTGCCTCGCCAAAGCAAAGCCGAGGACAGGCAATTTACCGTTCGCCCTGAGTCGTGAGCTTGTCGAACGGTCGAAGGGCAAATGGTTGGTTTGGGCAACAGGCCCTGAAGATGTGCCCCAATTTTACCTCTGCCACCCCATCAACTTTTTTGTTGAGAGCTTTCGACTGGTCGCGCATGGGCGATCTCACGGCGGCCGATTGGGCGGACTTGTGGCGGAAAGAGTGAAACAACCCCCATTGTTTCACCGTCAAGGGTCACAAACTCAACCTCAAATCCGTTACTGTTATCGTGAACCAGCACAACTGTTCCGATGTCGCCACGTTCAAGGCCATATTCCTGCAAATCGGTAGTGAGCACGACGGTGTCTAATTCTTTTATCATCAGGCCCTCCTTTGCATTGGATAAGAGGTTACAAACCTTGGAATATGTTTTCCGGTCTCCAAAAACCAGACAGAACGAATCAATTTAGTTGTTTGAAATCGTCTTTTAAAATCCCTCCCAACCTCCCTTTTCC
>JASEHH010000155.1 GCA_030017685.1 Thermodesulfobacteriota bacterium
CTCTTTTTGATTGATGATGCAGGGATAACGGGTAATGATGACAGCCATTCCCCCCTCTTTTTTCAGAGTATAATTGTACGCTTTTTCGGCTTCCCGTATCAATCCCTTGATATCATACGGATTGACCACCCGGAGGTATTTGACACCGCATCCTTTCACCAGTTCCTCAATCGAGAGGGCCTTGCCGGGATGGCCATCAGCCGTCACTCCGGATTCCGGAGTGGGTTGCATCCCTGTCATGGCTGTGATGGAATTGTCGAGGATGACGAGAATAAATTTAGCCCCATTATAGACAGCGTTCAAGAGCCCCGGGGCACCCGAATGATAGAAAGTCGAATCTCCAATCGTGGCGATAATGGGAATCTCTTTACCATCTTGATGATAAGCTTGATAGAGGCCGCTGGCAAAAGTGACGGCAGCGCCCATATCGTGACAGGTATCTACCGATTCCATATTCATTCCCAGAGTGTAACATCCGATATCGCTGGGAAAGATGCCTTTGGGGAAGGCGCGCTTGAAAGCGAAGAATGAAGCCCGATGGGCACAGCCCGAGCAGAGGGTTGGCCGCCGGATGGGAAGTCCAAGTTCAGCCACCATCTTCTCAAGCGGGGCTGTGGAAGTCACTTCCGGAACGGGGATGGAAAACTTCCTGCAGAGATCCGATATTACACATGTGATGGTTTCGGGAAGCATCTCTCCTTCGCTGGGAATGGTTCCGTCCAGCCTGCCAATGAGTTTTGATTTGTCCATGATCTGAAGCTCGATGACGGGTTCGGTCTCCTCGAGGATCAGGACATGATCACATTTCTCGATGAAGGACTCCACGATCTCAGCGGGAAGAGGGTAGGGAGTTCCTATCTTGAGAATCGGGATCTCTTCCTGGAGCTCTAATTCAGACAGGATATCTCGAGCGATGGAGTAACCGATTCCGCTGGCAATGATTCCCAGCGCAGTCCTGTCCTTGTCGTGCTCAATAAAATTGAGAAAGGTCATCGAGTTGAACTCTTCTGAAATATTTTTGAGTTTTTGATTAAGCTGCTTGTGGAGGATGAATCGGAACCTTGGCGTTGCGCTCCATCGCTGGGGGTTGCGCTGGAAGCTGGCCTTCCTTTCAATGTTGGTGATGGGATTGAACGTGATGGTTTGCTGGGCGTGAGAAACCCTTAATACGGGGCGGAGGATGACAGGAATCTGGTATTTTTCCGAAAGATCGAAAGCAATGGGTAACATCTTCTGGGCTTCTTTTGGATTGGCCGGATCGAAGACCGGAACCTTTGCAAACATAGCCATAAAGCGGGTGTCCTGTTCGGTCTGAGAAGAAAAAGGTCCGGGATCATCGCAACTGATGATCACAAAACCACCGATTGTTCCGATATAGGCTGAACTCATCAATGGATCCGTAGCCACATTGAGCCCTACCTGTTTCATGGCCACTGCGGTCCGCTTCCCCGTGTAAGAGGCCACCAATGCGTTTTCGAAGGCCACCTTTTCGTTGATGGACCATTCCACATAAATGTCGAGGTTATTCTCCTTTTTGAAACGGACGATGGCAGGGAGGATTTCCGAACTGGGAGTTCCCGGATAGGCCGCAAAAAAATGACATCCGCTCTCCACGATTCCTCTGGCAATAGCCTCGTTTCCAAGGACAACCTTTTCTTCTTTTAACGACATGACGGCCCCTTTTCATGAATCCTACACTCTATTCTCCCATCCGCATCTTCGAGAGAGACTGTATCGTAATCCTCCATTCGCCCTTCGAGAGCCTCAGGGCGAACGGCAAGGTAAATGATTTTTAAAGTCCCTTGGTCCGTTCGTGGTGAGTATGTCGAACCATGAACGGACTTACGACACAGTCTCAGAATGGATAGGGTTTTAACAACATAATTTTAACCGATTCGGTTGAGCACTTCAATTCCCCTCAAGAGGGTCTCCTCCGAGGCCGCAAAGGAGATCCTGACATGGGTATTTCTTTTGGAGAAGACGCTGCCCGGGACGACGAAGAGATTGTTTTGGATGGCCCTCTCCACGAAGGCATCTCCATTTCTTCCAGGGACTTCCGGAAAGATATAGAAAGCTCCCTGTGGTTTTTGGACGTTAAACTTTTCCTTTAATCCTTCATAGATGATATCTCGTTTCCTCTTGTATCCCTGGATGTAATCCCCTACGTCGAAGTCCAAGGCCTTGACCGCTGCTTTCTGGGCGAAAGAGTTGACGCTGGAGAAGGTATATTGTTGTAGGGTGATCATCTGTTGGAGGATTTCCTTAGGACCTGCTGCATAACCCAATCTCCATCCAGTCATTCCCCAACCCTTTGAGAATCCACCGAAGGTTATTGTGTTTTCATTAAGTTGTCCAATGCAGGGACAGGAAGGGGCATCGAAGACAAAGTTATCGTAGATGTCGTCGGAGAGGATGAGAAGATTTCTTTCTTTAGCAATTCTCACGACCATCATGAGGTCTTCTTTTGGATAGAGGGCTCCTGTTGGGTTGTTTGGACTATTGATGATAATAAATTTTGTTTTCTTTGATAATTTCTTAATGAACTCTTCTTCCCTCAGTCGGAAGTCAGGATAGGTATCGACGAAAATAGGAACCCCCCCCATCAGAAGAACTTGATATTCATACATCACGAAAAATGGATCGGGGATGATCACTTCATCTCCTGGGTTGATGAGGGCAAGGCTGGCTAAGAGCAAACCACCGGTCACGCCTGCCGTCACCATCACCTCTTCAAAATGGACGCCCTTCTTCCTGAGATGGGAGGCGATCTTTTCCCTCAACTCAGGTATGCCCTGCGTGGGCGTATATTTGTTGAACCCCTTACGGATCCAATCGATCCCCTCCTCTTTGAGGGGCTCCGGAATATCAAAATCGGGTTCTCCAATACTGAGATTGATGGGATCTTTCATCTGGCGCGCAAGGTCAAAGATCCGCCTCACTCCGGAGGGTTTGATATTCTTTAATCTGTCAGAGATGAGCATTCGATCACCCTTCCTCTCTTGTCTTTTTCGCTTTTTCAATAAACTCGAGGATCGTCTCGAGTCTCGTCTTGGTTGGAGGTGCTAAGGCCGTCTGGAGTTGATCAAAAGAAAAATGTTCACTCAGGTATTTTCCGATCTCAATCCGAAACTCCCAGCAGATGATTATTTTTCTGCAAGGAAGTTCTTCACTGAGTGTCCGACAGTATTTGAATGGGACTTCACCGCCCAGTTGGGGACAGCGGATGATGAGGCTATCGTATGCTTCGATCATTTGAATATTTTATCACAAAGTCGGTCAAAAAAAAATCCTACAGGCCTAAGAGCCTGTAGGAATTGAATTCAATCAGGCAGGATTGCCTTTTTTCATCGCCACAGGTTTTGGCAGCCCTTCAATGGCCTTCAGAGATTTTTGCATCACATCTTCCGGTAATGGGTAGTCAACAAGTTTTCCACTGAAATAGGAGTCGTAACCACCCAGGTCCATGAGGCCGTGGCCGCTCCAGTTTAGTAGGATGACTTTCTCCTTTCCTTCTTCCTTGGCCTTTTTGGCTTCTTCGATCACGACTGCAATGGCATGGCTGGTTTCCGGAGCAGGAATGGCTCCTTCGGTTCTCGCCCATTGGACAGCGGCAGCGTAACACTCCAATTGATTGTAAGCTCGTGGCTCAATCAGTCCCTCAATAATCAATTGGCTCAGGAGAGGGGCAATGCCATGGTATCGCAATCCACCAGCATGAATAGGTGGTGGAATGAAGGTATGCCCAAGGCTGTACATGGGGAGGAGGGGGGTTGTGGCGGCTGTATCACCAAAGTCATAGACAAAGGGCGCTCTTGTCATGGTGGGGCAGGAGGTCGGTTCAGCAGGGATGATGGTGATATTGGCGCCATTGATCTTATCTAGAACAAAAGGAAAGGCAAGGCCGGCAAAGTTACTTCCGCCACCGGCGCAACCCGTCACCACATCAACCTTCTTTTCCCCGAATTTTTCCAATTGTTTCTTCGCTTCAAGTCCGATGATCGTCTGGTGCATGAGCACATGATTTAAGACGCTTCCCAGAGAGTACCGGGTATCTTTGGAAGTGACCGCATCTTCGATAGCTTCACTGATCGCAAGCCCGAGACTGCCTGGACAATCCGGGTATTCCTCCAACATCTTTCTTCCTGCATTGGTGTCTTTGCTCGGGCTGGGGATACAGTTGGCTCCCCAGGTGTTCATCATCATGCGGCGGTAGGGTTTTTGGTCAAAACTGATCCTCACCATATAGACCTTACACTCCAAGCCGAAGAGACAGCAGGCAAAACTGAGGGCGCTTCCCCATTGTCCAGCGCCGGTTTCTGTGGTGATCCGTTTGATCCCGAAGACCTTATTATAATAGGCCTGGGCAATAGCGGTATTGGGTTTGTGACTTCCTGGAGGGCTGACTCCTTCGTTCTTGTAATAAATCCTTGCCGGGGTTCCCAGAGCCTTCTCTAAGGCATAGGCTCGATGAAGAGGGGTGGGTCTCCAGAGAAGAAGTTTCTCCATCACTTCTTGTGGGATATCGATCCATCGCTGCTGACTGACCTCCTGTTCAATCAGATTCATCGGAAATACAGGGGCGAGATCTTGAGGACCGATCGGTTGCCCCGTGCCGGGATGGATGGGTGGTTGAAGGGGTGTGGGCAAATCTGCTTGAATATTATACCATTGCTTCGGAATTTCATCTTCTCTAAGAAAAACTTTGAACTCCTTCATAATCTCCCTCCTTCTCTTCTTGAAGAGTTTTTTTTAGGTGTGGGAATTCCTTTCCTCACCTCCTTTTCTAAAGCCTTTGATTGCTTTTTTATAAATTTCCCCACCTTCAAAAGCAGTATTGCAAATATCAATAATTGATGGAGTTGTCAAGGAATTTTTCTTTGGAATTTTTCTTTGGTTTTAGAGGTTTTTAGGCGGTAAAAAAATAAAAAAGGCACCCCGTTTGGGCCGGGGTGCTTTTAGGAACGGATGGCCTTTTATTATTTTTTCTTAAACTCATCCCATGGATAGTCAATCAGTTCC
This sequence comes from Thermodesulfobacteriota bacterium, assembly GCA_030017685.1. Taxonomy (GTDB): domain Bacteria; phylum Desulfobacterota; class BSN033; order BSN033; family UBA1163; genus RBG-16-49-23. Next base: position 5,020 of record JASEHH010000155.1, read on the forward strand.
AGCAAAACACCGTTGACCTCCTTGGGATGGACA
>JASEHH010000156.1 GCA_030017685.1 Thermodesulfobacteriota bacterium
TTTTTCCGCTTCCGAATCAGTCTGACCATCAAATTTCTCATGGCCATGATCTGTCTGGTTGTTATCACCTCTGGCGCCTTCGGATGGTTCTTCCTTGGAAGAGAGGCTTCCCAACTTCAAAGCCAATTAGATGCTTACGGAAAATCCATCATCAACAATTTTCTTTCCAATCGTTCCATCAGCCTTCTCTTCGAACAGGGAACCGGCCTGACCAATCGTCCTGTCTTACAGGGAATCGCCGAAAGGATGGTGATGGAAAAAGATGTCATCTTCTTTACCGTTATAAACAGTCATGGCGAATGGGTGGCCCATGCCGTTCGAAAATCCATCGATCCCCGAAACACCTATCTCATCACTCATCTCATCCAATCCAAGGATGGTCAGAGCCTCGGAACCCTCCATCTCGGCCTTTCTTTTAGCCAGATGGAAGAACGAATGTTCGAACTGAAGAGGGATATCCTTATCGTCGCCATGGGAGTTATTGGAATTGGATTTCTGCTCACCCTTATCTTCACCCGCATTCTCCTGAAGCCCATTGAAAAGCTGGCTTCAGCCACGGAAAAGATCACAGAGGGCAACTTGTCCCATGCTGTTGAAATTCACTCAAGAGATGAGATCGGAGATCTGGCCCGGGCCTTCAATCAGATGACCCTCCAGTTGAAAGACTCCAGGAATGACCTGGAGAAAGAAGTGGAGGAACGGACCCGTCAACTGGAGGGGAACATCGCTGAGATCAACAATGCCAGGACGGTGGCGCTGAAAATGCTTGAAAGCCTCCAGTCTGCCAAAATCGAGCTGGAGAGGGTCAACCTTGAATTAAAGGAAGCGGATGAGACCCGAATGAAATTCATCGGGATGGCCTCCCATGAGCTGAAGACCCCGCTTACTGCCATTAAAGCCAATATTGATTTCATCCTCTCCGGGAAAGGAGGGAATGTGCCTGATGATTTGAGGTCCCATCTTCTCACGATCCAGAGAAACACTAACCGGATCCAGGCAACCATGGATCATATGCTGGACCTCACCCGGATCAAATCAGGCCGCCTCCTCATCGATCAGGAACCGATCCTCCTCTCTGAAGTAGTGGAGGGATATATCCATGAGGTGAAACCGGTGGATAAAAACCTCACCATCCGGGTTGATATTCCTGAAGACCTACTCGTGTATGCCGACCGAAACCGGCTTCACGATATCTTTATCAATCTCCTTTCCAACGCCTTCAAATTTACTCCGGAGGGAGAAAAGGTTTCAATCATCGCCAGCCAAAAGGGTGACGATATCTTTCACGAAATCCGGGATACCGGTATAGGCATCCCGGAGGATAAACTCCAGAAGATCTTCGAGGAATTCTACCAGGTCGAAGGCAATAAACACGGCGGCACGGGCCTGGGCCTTTCCATTGCCAAACGGGTGATCGAAGAACATGGGGGAAGGATCTGGGTCGAATCCCAGCCGGGAAAAGGCTCTGTTTTCTATTTCACTCTCCCGGCCTTTAAGGAAAAGGAAGATGGAAGAACAGTCCGTTTATAAAGAGACAAAAGGCAAGGCATTGATCGTCGACGATGCACCGGATACACGGGAGATCATCCGGAAACTTCTCATCTATGAAGGATACGAAGTCATCACGGCATCGACCGGAGAAGAAGGAGTGGAAAAAACAGAGGCAGAGAAGCCGGAGGTCATATTGATGGACATTAACCTTCCCGGTATCGATGGGGCCGAAGCCCTGCGAAGGATCAGAGGGATCAATCCTATTCAATGTGTCATCATGCTGACCGCCTATGCCACGCTGGACAACGCCATTCAGGCCCTCAAGGAAGGCGCCTCGGACTTCATCAAGAAGCCCTTTGAGAATGAGCATCTGGTCCATATCGTCAACCAGACGCTTGAAAAATACCTCACCCTGAAAGAGAAGGAAAAATTGGAGGAGGAGGTGCGGCGGTTATCCATTACCGATGACCTGACCGGTCTTTACAACCACCGCCATTTTTTCAAAACACTGGAATCCGAACTGGTCCGGAGGAAACGCCAGAAAACCTCCCTCTCGCTGATCATGTTCGACCTCGACAATTTCAAGGGTTATAATGACATGTTCGGACATCTCGAGGGAGACCGGGTGTTGAAGAAGATCGGTGAGATTGTCAAACACTCCATCCGGAGCAATGTCGATTCCGGATATCGCTACGGAGGGGATGAATTTGCCGCCCTTCTTGTCGGCGCTACACGCGATCAGGCCCTCCACATTGCCGAACGAATCCGTTCAACGATCGAAGAGGCTGGATTCGAGAAGATCACGGTGAGCATCGGTTTGGCGGAGTTCAAAGATCACTTCGATCTCGAGGAATTTGTCAAATCAGCGGATCATGCAATGTATGAGGCCAAACGGTTGGGCGGAAACCGGGTTCAAACATCTACTCGCTGAGATGCAAAAGGCATAGGGAGCCACATCGTCTCTTAGCCATTAGTCTCACAGCCTTTAAGACGATGTGACCATACGACCATTCGACGACAACGCTTATGTCCAATCGTCCCCGACTCTTTCTGATTGATGGTTCTTCTTACATCTACCGGGCCTTCTATGCCATCCGCCACCTCTCCAATTCAAAAGGTTTTCCGACGAATGCCATCTACGGCTTCACCCAGATGCTCCTCAAGGTGCTAAAAGATCATCGGCCCGACTATCTCGCCGTTGTCTTTGACTCGAAGGCGCCCACCCTCCGGAGCGAGACCTATCAGGAATATAAGGCCAACCGGCCAGCCATGCCGGAAGGGCTCATCCCCCAGATTCCCTATATCAAGAGAATCGTCGAAGGTTATCGCATTGCCACGTTGGAGAGGGATGGATACGAGGCGGATGATATCATCGGAACCGTAGCAAAAGGGTTGGAGTCGGAACTCGATGTGGTGATCATCACCGGAGACAAGGACCTCCTCCAGTTGGTGAGCGATCAAATCCAGGTCTATGATACGATGAAGGAAAAAAGATTGGGGGCGGAGGAGGTGAGGCAGCGCTTCGGGGTGGGGCCTGAACAGGTGGTAGAAGTGATGGGCCTGGCAGGAGATGCCATCGATAATATTCCTGGCGTCCCTGGAATCGGAGAGAAGACGGCGATCGAATTGATTAAAAAATTCGGATCGATCGAGAACCTCCTCGATCATTTAGACGAAGTTCCCCAGAAAAAATTGAAGGAGAAATTGGAAAACCACGGCGAACTGGCGCGGCTCAGCCGCAGGTTAGCCACGATTCAGACCGATGTCCCCATCACCTTTTTGAAAGAGGATTTCGTTCTCTCTTCTCCGGACCCGGGAGGTCTCAGAGGGCTCTTTAAGGAATTGGAGTTCAATAAACTTCTCAGGGAATTTCCCGGAGAGGTCTCGGAAGGAAAGGGGGATTGGGATTATCGTCTGGTCACGGATCAGGATGGATTCCTTTCATTGCTGCAAGACCTGAAGGAATCGAAATGCTTTGCCATCGATATCGAGACCACCTCCCTCTATCCGATGTGGGCTAAACCTGTCGGAATCAGTCTCTCCCATACGCCCCATCAGGCCTTCTATATCCCCATCGGCCATCGGCAGGCCGAGCAACTTCCTCTTCCTTGGGTGCTGGAAAAGTTGAAACCACTCCTCGAGGATGAAGAGGTGAAGAAGGTGGGGCAGAATATCAAATATGACTGGATTGTCCTGAAACACCATGGCATCGGCATGCGAGGGATTCTCTGCGACACGATGATCGCCTCCTACCTTCTCAATCCCACGAAACACAATCACAACCTCAATGAGATCAGCCGTGAATATCTGGATCGTAGCGTCACCGACTACAAGGAAGTGGTTGGAGGAAAGGGGATGACCTTCGATCAGGTCGATCTTGAAAAGGCCAGGGATTACAGCTGTGAGGATGCGGATGTAACCTTCCAGCTCTTCCATCTCCTCGTTCCGAAACTGAAGGAGGGGAGCTTTGAAGAGCTCTTCGAACAGGTTGAGATGCCTCTTGCCATAGTTCTGGCAAAGATGGAGATGAACGGCGTGAAGATTGATGTCGATCTCCTCAGAGGCTTTTCGAAAGAGATCGAAAACCAGCTCTCCCGGAAGATGGATCAGATCTACGGGCTGGCAGGTGAGGTCTTTAATATCAACTCCTCCCAGCAGTTAGGAAAGATCCTCTTTGACAAACTAAAACTGCCCGTGATTAAAAAGACGAAGACAGGATATTCCACCGATATGGAGGTCCTGGAAAAACTCTCCCTCCATCATGATCTCCCTCTCGATATACTCGGGTATCGGAACCTTGCCAAACTCAAATCGACCTACATCGATGCCCTGCCAAAATTGCTCCATCCGGAAACTGGTCGCGTCCATACCTCCTACAATCAAACGGTCACAGCGACGGGAAGGCTCTCTTCAAGCGACCCCAACCTTCAGAACATCCCCATCCGCACGGACGAGGGAAATCGTATCCGTCAGGCCTTCATCCCTGGGGAGGGGTGTTCCATCGTCTCTGCGGACTATTCTCAGATTGAGTTACGGATTCTGGCCCATCTTTCTCGGGATGAGGTATTGACGGAGGCCTTTCGGAGGGATGAAGATATCCATAGCCGGACCGCCTCCGAGATCTTCGGTGTTCCCCTGGAACAGGTGACGCCGGCCATGAGAAGGGAGGCCAAGGTGATCAATTTCGGCATCATCTACGGAATGAGCGCCTATGGTCTCTCACAGCAACTGAAAAAGGAGCCCAGGGTCGCCCAGGTCTATATCGACGAATACTTCAAGAAATATACCGGGGTCCAAACCTATATTCGGAAAAGCCTTGAGGAGGTTCGGGAGAAGGGGTTTGTCGCCACCCTTCTCAATCGGAGACGTTACCTGCCGGAGATAAACTCCCCAACGGTTGCCATCCGGCAGGCCTCCGAGAGAATGGCCATCAACACGCCCTTACAGGGAACAGCCGCAGACATCATCAAGGTGGCGATGATCCGGATCCAGAACCGGTTGGAAGAGCTTCATCTCTCAACGAAGATGATCATGCAGGTCCACGA
>JASEHH010000157.1 GCA_030017685.1 Thermodesulfobacteriota bacterium
AAGGAGATCGTGCTCTTGTCAAAACATTTATGCCTCACCTTTTGAACGTTACTAAGATTTTAGGTTTCAGATTTTCATTCTGCCATCTGCCTTCTGCGATCTGCAATCTGGACTTAGCTATTTTCACAGGGCGGGATCTTTTCGATGAGTTTCTTCTTTCTCGCTGGTGTCAGCTCCTCTTTGATGGACCAATCTCTTTGGACAAAGGGGTCCTCTGTTTTAATGAGGAGCCATTCCTTTCCGGTCCCTCTTCCTCTCATCAAAACGAGTGAGAAACCTCCCTTCAATTTCTTTCCGTTTAGAGTGAAACGGAGTTTGCCCTGTCTTAAGGCGACCTCAGGGTCTCCCTCCGACTCAAATTCTCCTGTGTCCCAGATGAGGACCGAGCCGGCTCCATAATGTCCCTGAGGAATGATCCCCTCGAAATTGCCGTATTCGAGAGGATGATCCTCCACCATCACGGCAAGCCTTTTATCAGAAGGATTCATAGAAGGTCCTTTGGGGATGGCCCAGGATTTAAGAACACCGCTTATTTCCAGCCTGAAATCATAATGGAGGCGGGTGGCATGGTGCTCATGAATGACGAATTTCATTGCTTCCTCCCTTCTCTATCGAAGAGGCATGAGGCTCGATTCCTTGAAGCATCAAGCTTGAATAAACCACGAAACCGGCATCCGTAAACTGACGGGATCTGGATAAGACTTCAGGTATCCCATTCGGAGGATCCACTGAACCTCGCCGGGTAGACCCAACTCTTTTGGCACTTGTTTTTTCCAAGGCTCTTCTTCAAGCATTTGGCTCATGGGATGAATCGCGATCATCCTCTCTCTGATTCTCAGGAGCATATTTTCGAAAACTCTCCCGTATTCGATCAAGGTCGGAATGTTTGAATCAGAGCTGGTTACCAGAAGCCATCCCCCGCACGTTTTCACCTGCTTTGCAACAATATCCACGGTTTGTTCCCGAAAGCCCTTCTTAAGAACAGATTGACGATTATAAAAATTCCGGACATATAAACCAGCTATTCCCGTGATTTCCATGCTTTCTGCGGTTAACCCATTTCGATATTTCTTAGCCTCTTTGTTTGACCACCGAATCCAGTTTGCAAGTTCCTCCTGGGCTGGATCCCGAAAGGCTTGAGTTCGATTTGCTTCGATGGTCCCTTCCCGAAAATATTTTCCTTGAGGGGAGTTATTGGGGAAATAAAAGCTATGAGGGGACACGGTCGGGATAAGGCAAGATCGAGTATCATGTTTTGTAATGTATTTTATATCATCCGCTTTAATTTCCAGATCAAGAAAATTGTTCCTAACCCTTCGTCTCTCTTTGATTTTTTCGAGTGGAAAATCTTGGACTTTATCCTTTTTAAGTCGAATATCTGCAATTTCAGTATCGGTTCGGTTTTTGGCTATGATTTGAATATCAGTACTATAACCGAATGTTCCGGCAGCAAGGACAAGATTTTCTATAAAGGCACCTATCGAAAGAAGCAATTCCCGATTTTCAAGGTCAACAGCCGGTAACCAACGTTTCATATCCGAACCGATAATCCAGTGCTTTGGCTCTACAACTTTGACTGTCCAGGGTTGGGTATTATGGCCGCTGGGCGCAAGGGAGGCAAGATAAAGAATTTCCATCTCATCTTTTTCAAGACCTTTGATCGATGTCTTCTCATCGTTCGATCTTGGGAGATCTTCTCGTTTCACCCCGATGCAGGCATTTATCATGGACATCCCTCCCAATAAAAGCATTCCTTCACCTGAAAACTTCAAAAAGTCTCTGCGATTCATTTTTCACTCCCCTTTTGATATTTGGATTCTATCATCTTTTAATAAATCGATCATTCTACACCTTGGACTTTTTCAGAGCGATCAGAATTCCGGCGAAGATCAAGATTCCTCCGATGATTTTTAAAGGGGTTAATCCTTCTCCGAGAACGAAGAAAGCCAGGATGGTCGAGCCTACGGGTTCGCCTAAAATGGCAATGGCTATCAGAGGGGCGGGAAGGTATTTCAGGGCCCAGTTGAAGGTGGTATGTCCAATTAACTGAGGGACGAGGGCAAGGAGAAAGAGATAGAGATAGGTGGACGAAGAGAATCCGAAGAAGGGTTTTTGAGAAATGAGAGAGAGGATGATCAATACGATTGCTGAGGTTGAGTAGACAGGGAAGATGTATGAGAGAAGGTCCTGCCCCTTTCTCATCTTTCTTCCAATGAGAAGGTATCCAGAGGCAGTGATGGCACCCAGAAGGGCCAACCCATCTCCCATCAATGCATCACTGGAGATGGACATATCTCCAAAGCTGATCACACCGCTTCCTAAAATGGAGAGGGTAATTCCGAGGATGAGATTTAGTCCCACGGGTTCTTTGAAAAAGAGCCAGGCTCCTATTCCGACAAAGAGGGGATTGGTGGAGACAAGAACGACCGAACTGGCCACGGAGGTGAATTTCAATGAGGCGATCCAGAAAGCGAAGTGGAGGGCAAGGAAGATGCCGGAGAGAATCAACCATCGCAATTCGGATCCGTTCCATCCTTTCCAGATCCTTTGGTAACCGGCAAAGGGCATCAGAATCAGGGAGGCAAGGGTCATCCGGTAGGCGGCGATGACCAGGGCCGGCGCATCACAGAGTTTGATGAAGATCGAGGCCGTGGAGATGGCGATGATGCCGATGGGGAGGAAGATGTAGAGGCGAATCATGGTGAATAACTTATCTCAATTCGGGGTTCTGTTCAAGCTATAAAAAAGAGAATGAATGCAAACCTGAAGGTTTGCCCTACGGTTTTGTGTAGGGTAAGGCTTTAGCCTTGCGATAGGCATCCTTGATAAATTGACAGAGGGTTAAAAAATGTATAGGGTATAATAAACAAGGGATAAAAATCAAAAGGGGGGAATGAAGATGGATATATTCGAGTTGATGAAAAAAGGAGGACATGAGCAGGTCATCTTTAACTACGACAAAGAAACAGGGCTGAGGGCGATCATCGCCATCCACGACACAACGCTTGGTCATGCCTGCGGCGGGACGAGGATGGTTAACTACGCCTCAATGGAGGATGCCCTTAAGGATGCGATGAGGCTTTCAAAGGCAATGACCTACAAATGCGCGGCGGCTGATGAGGATAAGGGAGGCGGGAAAGGAGTGATCTGGGGCGATCCGAAGAAAGATAAGAACGAAGCTTACCTCAGAGCTTATGGAAGATTTATTGAGATTTTGAAAGGGCGTTTCGTCACAGGGGCGGCTGACCTCAATCTCAATGAGGCGGACGGTTCGATCATGGGCAGGGAGACCCGCTACATTCTGGCAAAGCCCAAAGAGGAGGGAAGCTCCGGGAATACGGGAGCCATCACCGCTTATGGAGTCTTTGTGGGGCTTAAAGCCTGCGCCCAATTTCTCTGGGGCGATAATAACTTAAAAGGTAAGAAGATTGCTGTTCAGGGACTTGGGGCAGTGGGGGAGCCCTTACTGGAATATTTAAAAGAAGGGGGCCTGGAAGTGATCGCCACGGACATCAGCGAGAAAACCCTTCAGAGCCTTCAGATGAGATATGGATACAAAGCGGTCAAGCCCGAAGAAATCTATGAGGTCGATTGCGATATCTTCTCTCCCAGCGCCATTGGCGGCATCCTGAATGATCAGACCATTCCAAAATTGAAATGCAGGATCATTGCGGGTTGCGCCAACAATCAATTAGAGGATGAGGGTCGTCACAGTCGGATGCTCCATGAGCGCGGGATTCTCTATGCGCCGGATTACATCATCAATGCCGGAGGCGTCATCCAGGCCATTGATGAAGAACAGGGCTATCATTCCGAACGGGTCAAGATGAAAACAGAACGGATTTATGTCCGCCTTCTCCATATTTTCGAGATGGCCCAAAAGGAAGGAATTTTCCCCGTGGAAGCGGCCAACCGCTACGCCGAGATGCGGATCCGGGAGATCCACAAAATGAGACGCCTCTATGTCCCGAAATAGTTGCTCAGAAAATAAAAGTCTAATATCTAACCAAGGGGAAGCCTGCCTGCCCCGCCCTCGGTCGGGACCGGGGCCGGTAGGCAGGGAGGCCCGCCCTGTACCATGCTAGGTTCAGGGCCCGTTTCGTTAAGGGGTAACGTTAATCGTCTTTAAATCCTAACCTTCATCTTTTAACGCTAAACGATACGGACTTCGTAACCGTAACCCGAGGACTATTTTCATGGGTCGGGGTGTCTTACCCGTCATAAGGATTACTATGCCTGACGATTTGACAGGGTCTTTAAAAGATGATATTTTTCGATTGTACTCTGCTGTGAGAAACGACTTAAAACCTGAAGAGAAAGGAGGTGCTCAAAATCAGTTGGGAGTTTAAAGTGAAGAGTTGTAACGCTTAAAAAGGAGGTTCAATATGTGGAAAAAGTTGTGTCCTATTCTGATTTTAATTCTTGTTGGTGCTGTCTCGATTACCTTTGCACAGGAGAAAAAATCTAAGATATTCAAGATCGGCGTTACTCAGATCGTCTCCCACCCGGCCCTTGATGCGGACCAGAAGGGGTTTGAGAAGGCTCTGGCCGATGCGGGATTTAAAGAAGGCGTCCATGTCACCTACGATCGGCAGAATGCCCAGGGCGATATGGCCAATGCCCAGACCATTGCACAGAAGTTTCTCGATGCAAAAGTGAACATGGTCCACAGCATTGCCACTCCCACCTCTCAGGCGGTTGTGAAGACGATTAAAACGATTCCTGTCGTCTTCTCTTCCGTCACTGACCCTGTTGATGCAGGGCTTGTCCCAAAAACAAGCCCTCCCGGGACCAAATCAGGGACGAACGTGACCGGGGTGAGCGACCGGTGGCCTGTCCATCTCCAGTTTGAGATGTATACCAAATTCGTTCCCAAGGCAAAAAAATGGGGAACCATTTATAATGCAGGAGATGCGAACTCCATGGTCCACATCAAAGAGATGAGGGAGTCTGCTAAGAAATTGGGCGTGG
>JASEHH010000050.1 GCA_030017685.1 Thermodesulfobacteriota bacterium
AATGTGGGCGGATCCGGACAGGTGTCATTCATTCATATTTTCAGGAGGCAGTAGAATGGAGTTTAAGAATTTTTCTCTTTTCATCAACCAGACAAAGGTGAACCGGTTTGCGGATGATTTGGCAGGGGGAAAGATTATGTCCACCCGCTGCAAGAAGTGCGGAAAGCAGTACTATCCTCCCCAGGCTGATTGCCCGTCCTGTATGGGAAGCGACATGGAGTGGAAAGAAATTAAGACTGAGGGGAAACTGCTCACCTTTACAAAGATTCATGTTCCACCGGAGCATTTTGCAGTTCGACAACCGCTGATGCCCTTTTCGAGCATTCAATTTGAACCCTGTCCGATTGGGATCCTGGAGGTGGAGAAGGGGTTGCCAGTCATGGGCTGGATACCCAAAATGGATATCAAAAAGATCAAAGTGGGGATGAAGATGAAGGCCTCGCCCTTTACCCTTCCCGACGGCAAGATCACGATTGTATTGGAGCCGATTTAATTGCTGAAAAAAAAGTTCGGAGTAATTATTGATGGTCTCGTAAAAAGTCTGAATAGCCCATCATCAGTCATTCCTGCACAAGCAGGAATCCAGTATTTTCAAGTAGTTAGAATTCTATGGATTCCCGTTTTCACGGGAATGACGACTTTTTACGAGACCATCATAATTACGGTAACGGGAAAAGTTTAGGAGCTTAAAATGGACTCAATCTATTTTAGTGAAGAACATAATATCTTTAGGAAATCTGTCAGAGATTTTGTCAAGAAAGAGATCCGTCCTTATGCTGAGGAATGGGAGGAAGCTGAAATTTATCCTCGGGAGATCTTTAAGAGAATGGGAGATCTTGGTTTCTTGGGTGTCAGCTACCCTGAGGAATACGGGGGTGGTGGAGGAGACTATTTCACCACTATCGTTTTTGCCGAAGAGATCTCTAAATGCGGGACCCTCGGTTTTGCGATGAGCGTTCTGGTACAGACGGATATAGCTACGCCAGCCATCAACGAATATGGTACCCGCGAGCAGAAGTTAAAATATCTCAAACCGGTCTTTGCCGGAGATAAAATCATTGCCTTAGGGATCACTGAACCCAATCATGGCTCAGACGTAAGCTCCATCGAGACAACAGCTGTAAAAGATGGGAACAACTATATCGTCAAGGGAAGCAAGATATTTATTACCAATGGGACTCAAGCCGATCTCATAACCCTTGGAGTAAGAACGGGACCAGGAGAAGGCGAAAGGGGACTGTCTCTAATCATCTTTGAGACCACTACACCCGGTTTCTCCGTGGGGAGGAAATTGAAGAAAATGGGAATGCGTTCCTCTGATACGGCTGAGTTATTTTTTGATGACTGTGTTGTTCCCGCAGAAAATCTTTTGGGAGAAGAGGGGCAGGGCTTTTATGCGATCATGGCAGGCTTTGAAAATGAGCGCCTTGCTGGGGCGGCGATGTCCTATTCAGGAGCTGAGGTGGCCCTTGATCTGTCTCTCAAATATGCCCGGCAGAGAATCCAGTTTGGAAGACCCATCGGTCAATTCCAAGTGATTTCCCATATGCTCTCCGAGATGGCCACTGATATTGAGGCTGCCAGGCAATTGACCTATCATGCCGCTTGGTTGAAGAGCAAAGGGAAACCGTGCAGGAAAGAAGTCCATATGGCAAAGGTCTTTGCCACAGAGATCGCCAATCAGGTTGCTAACAAGGCAGTACAAATTTTTGGTGGCTATGGATATATGCAGGAGTATGAGGTTGAGAGAATTTATAGAGATGTCAGGCTGTCAAATATCGGCGCCGGAACGTCTCAGATTATGAAGAATATCATCGCAAAACTATTGGGGTTGTAAAAAAAGATGACTGTAATTCTTGGGAAATATTTTGAGGATTTTGAAGAGGGGATGGATTTTTTGACCTTGGGGAGAACCATGACGGAGGCTGATATTGTCAATTTTAGCGGATTTACTGGAGATTTTAACCCCCTTCATACCGATGCCCAGTATGCCTTAAAAGGCATGTTTGGAGAAAGGATAGCCCATGGAATGTGTGGTTTTTCAATGGCAACCGGCCTATTGGTCCGCCTCAATATTCTCGAGGGGACGATTGTCGCCTTTTATGGAATCGATGAGTGGCGGTTCCGCGCCCCGATAAAGATAGGAGATACCATCCATGTGATAGCCAAAGTCGTGGAGAAGAAAGAATCCAAAAAAGAGAACCAGGGGTTAATTGCCTTTATGGTAGATGTAATGAATCAGGATGATACTTCAGTAATGGGAGGATTGGTTAAAGTGATCATGAAGAAACGGCCCTGATTAGAAATTGACTTTTTCCTTTCCCTTGAGGCCCAGGATTGCCCTTGCTTCATCAGGGGAAGCAATGTCCCGATCAAGGTCCTTTGCTATCCGCACCATCTTCTCGACCAATTCAGCGTTGCTTTTAGCATATTCCCCCTTCCTAATCCTGAAATTGTCTTCCATCCCCACCCTCACATGTCCACCTAACATGGCAGCGATGGCACCCAAATGGAATTCAGCAGGATAACCTGCACCGATGACCGACCAGGTGTGTTGATTTTCTCCGAAGAGTTTGTCGGCTGTTTTTTTCATGTGGAGGAGATCGTCAAGGGTAGATTGGATGCCTCCCAAAACACCCGTAACAAACTGCATGTGAAGAGGGCGATCCAATAGCCCCTTATCGAAAAGAAACTTTGTATTGTAAAGGTGGCCCACATCGTACATCTCATGTTCGGGTTTTGTTCCGTTCTCCCTTGCGATTTTACAGATGTATTCCAGATCGGCGAAGGTATTGGCAAAAATAAAATTGCGGGTCAGTTCAAGATACGGTTTCTCCCATGGGAATTTGAACTCTTTATACTTTTCAAGGAGGGGATAAAGACCAAAATTCATCGACCCCATGTTGCAGGAGGCCATTTCGGGTTTAAAGACGGGAATGGTCCTGGTTCTTTCTTCAATAGACATTCCTGCTCCTCCCCCGGTAGAAATGCAAATGATAACATCGCTTCTCTCTTTGATCGATGTAATGATCTCCTGGAATACCTCCAGAGCAGAGCAGGGTCTTCCGTCCTTTGGGTCCCTCGCATGGATGTGGACGATGGCTGCTCCGGCTTCGGCTGAACGAACAGACTCATCAGCGATCTCTTTGGGTGTAAGAGGGAGATAAGGCGTCTGGGTTGGGATGTGAACAGAACCGGTTACGGCCGCTGTGATAATCAATTTGTCCATCGATTTTTCCTCCGTGTCGATTCTGTCATTCCCGTGCAAACGGGAATCCAGCTCCTGCCGTCAAAAGATATGGATTCCTGCTTTCGCGGGATGACAAAGAGGGGCGCGATAGCTTGTGAAGGTTCAAAGATATAGAACGATTGATCAATCATCGATCATTTCAAAATATTTGATATCCATCAGATTTCCTTTCCTCTCCTCGCTAAAGACCGCCTGGACCCTTGCACCGATCTTCACTTTGGATTCATCTTCAATATTGATAAAATGTTGAAAGGAGTTATCACAGCCATCAAGCTTTATAAAACCATACCCATAAGGGACAGGCCTTGTGATTCCTGTTTCAGGATCGATGAAAGAGAAGCGGATGATGGTGAAGGCCATAAGAGTTCCCTTATCACTCAGCTCGACCAGTTCTTCCATTCTTTGAAAGCATGGGCTGCACACCTGCCGGGGGGGTACATAAACCTTCTGACATTTGGGACATCGAATACCCAAAAGTTTCTTATGATCTCGGAGCTCGATCAGGAATTTGCTTCCCCATCTTCCAACCGAGTATCGAAAAGGTTGCTCAGCTTCTCCGGACCCTTTTGTCAACAACTCCATCTCTTTTTCAGACATTGTTTTTCCCTTTAAGTAATCCCCCCTCTCCCCCCTTTATTAAATGGGGGTTAGGGGGATTAATATGGTTTATCTTTACCATAGAGAAGAATGTCTGACCACATACATCCCCCAAAGCCGGTACTGATTGCTATTTTTACATTTGGAACTTGATGCTCCCCTGCTTTGCCCATCATCTGCCTTGCTACTTCCGCACACCGAATGAGACCGGTCGCTCCGATTGGATTGGTGGCGATCACTCCTCCTGAAGGGTTGACAGGCAATTCTCCATCCATATCGGTGACCCCATCCCAGACCAATTTTGGAGCCTCACCCTCCTTGCACAGCCCCATCGATTCGAGCCACAGAAGACCTCCAAAAGAATAAGGCTGATAGAGCTCGATCACATCAATTTCTTTCAAAGGTTCTTTAATCCCGCATTTTTGGTATAGTTCCATGGAGGCATTCTTAAGAGATTGGAGACCGTGAAAGTTGACATCATTAATGTAACTGTAAAGATGCCTGTTGGCAGTTCCCCATATCCACACCGGGGTATCTGTGATCTTCTCTGCCACATCTTCAGAGGCAAAAATAACAGCACAGGCGCCATCCGATCGGGGACACATGTCGAGGAGTTTAACGGGATCGCATAACATGGGAGAACTTAAAACCTCCTCAATGGTCACCTCCTTTCGAAGATGAGCATAGGGGTTATTGCAGGCGTTTTTGCGATCTCTCACAACAACTCTCGCAGCGTCTCTCTCTGTGATTCCATAATCATCCATATAGGCCGAGGCCTCCACAGCCAGCGCACCGATGGCTCCGGCAAAGGTCAATCGGTCCCAGATCGGATCAAAGGCTGTGTTAATGGCAGCGGTGGTGTCAGATTCAGAATTCTTTTCCCAGCCGATGACCAAGGCTTTATTGAAGAGACCGGAGGCGACCATATGATAGCCTGCAATGGCCAGTGTGCTCCCTGTCGTCCCTCCTGTGGTCAGTTTTATAGTAGGTTTCATAAAACCGCCTGACCCGTCAATGCTCCACATGTCCACATAGTTAATGCCTTCAAAATGGTCCATGTTTCCGATGATGACAAGATCAATGTCATCACGGGTGAGTTCTGTATCTTCAAGAGCCCTGGCAACGGCTTCGTGGATCAGCTCTACGCCATTGACGTCGAGTCGTTTCGACTTGTGATAGGTCTGTCCGGTGCCAACAATAGCCACTCTTTTTGCCATCTGCTAACCTCGAGATCAACCCTAAAGGGTTGAGCTACAGATATGGTAATCTATTCTCCAAGGATCCAGACACAGTGGGACTGGCCACAAGGTCCATTGATGCCATGAGCCAGACCCGTCTTCACATCCGGAATCTGTCTCTTACCCGCACCTCCACGCACCTGAAGTACCGCTTCTGCAATTCTGATCAGACCTGCAGCGATTACCGCATGCGCAGAAAGGCATCCTCCTGAAGGATTAATAGGCATTGAGCCTCCCATTTCCGTCTTCCCGCTCTCTACTAATTTTCCACCCTCACCTTTCTCACAGAAACCAAGCCCTTCGGACCACATCAATTCCTGATATGAGAAAGCATCATAAATCTCTGCCACATCGATCTCTTTAAAAGGATTTTCAATCCCGGCCATCCTGTAAGCAGTTTTGGCTGCCTTTTCAAGGGATTTGCATTCTGCCAGATCTCTATCTCCCAGATGGTATGCATCAGCGCAGAATCCTACCCCTCTAATCCAAACAGGGTGTTTCGAAAAACGTTTAGCCATTCCCTCATCAGCCAAGATAATCGCGCAGGCGCCATCAGTAATGGGCGAAGCATCCAAAAGTTTAATAGGATCGGCAAGCCTTCTCGAATTCAAGACATCCTTCACAGAAAGATCCATGGGCAGTTGAGAGTAGGGGTTATTCTTAGCATTTCTATGATTTTTCACGGAAACCATGGCGCACTGCTCTTCCGTGATCCCGTATTTGTCCATGTAACATTTCGCTTGAAGGGCTGAAGAGGTGATGGCATCGAGACCAAGAGGTCGGGTATAGATCGGGTCGAACATGGCATTGGTGATGAGACTGGAAATACTCTCTGATCCCTTTGAGTGCGCGGTAATCAAAGTAGCGCGGTAAGAACCGGAAAGAATTCGGGTCAACCCATAAAGGGCCACAAAAGTTCCATCCCCTTCGACACAGGAGATGTTCTTGTCCCAAGCTCCTGAAGCATCCCCTACCGCCATACTGGAGATCGTCCTACCATCCCAAAAGTCATTGCACCCTGTGACGATATTATCGATATCCTTAATGGTCATCTCTGCATCGTTCAGGGCCTTTGTGACAGCTTCGAAGACCATGTCTGAGAAGGTCTCTGATTCCTTCCTTCTCTCCTGCTTGGTCATGCCAATTCCAATAATGGCTGTTCTTTCCATGACTCACCTTACCCTTCACCCTTCCCCTCTCCCCTGGCCTGCCTATAGGCATGGGGGAGAGGGATGGGGTGAGGGGGCTAACGTACGGGTCTAAAATATCGTATGTCCATGATGTCGCCAGTTCTTTCGTCTTTGAAGACCGGCTCAACCCTCATGCCGGTTTTAATCTCTTCAGATTTAACCTCGTCGAGCAAATGTACCAAACCGGTGTTGGCTTTATCTAAAAGGATGATTCCATAAGCAAATGGAGATTTCATTGGCATCATGGAACTCTCGTAATGAACTAAGGTATAGGTGATTAAGGTCCCTTGCGGACCTACCTCAACCCATTCATCGAGATTGAAAAAGCATTGACTGCAGGTTTTTCTTGGAGGGAGATAAACGATATTACACTTTGGACATCTGGTGCCGTAAATTTTTTTATGATCTCTTAATTCAATCAGAAATCGACTTCCAACTTCCCCGACAGACCAAGTATAAGGGACCTTTATCCGGCTCTCATAGACTAATGGTTCAACAGTCTCTAACCATTTGTTCATATGGAAGTTCTCCTTTGATCGGACTTAATACCTAAACCCTCTCCTTAAACTCCTTTCCTAAAAGTCCTTCTGGTCTTATTATGAGGACGACGATAATGATGAGAAAGGCAAGAGTATTTTTGAAAGCGACCGAGATATAGCCACCTGCTAAGCTTTCAGCTATACCCAAAATGAGGCTTCCCACAATTGCCCCAGGAAGACTATTCAGCCCTCCCATGATGGCTGCAGCGAATCCTTTGAGAAAGGGCTCCAGCATGAAGAAGGGGTCGAGCAGGAGGGCAGGAGCGAGGATGATCCCTGCCATGACTCCTAAAATTGCGGCCAATCCCCAGGAGATAGCCAGCACCCTTCGGGTGGGGATGCCAAGGGTTTGCGCAGCAGGAAGGTTCTCTGAAGTGGCACGCATCGCCAATCCCAACCGCGTCCTCTGAACGAGAAGATAGAGTAAAAGGCTTCCCAGTAGACCGACTCCCAAGGCACCCAGACCTAATTCACTGATCACCACACCACCGATCTTCCAGACTTTAATATCCGATAGCGGAAAGGGAAAAGATTGGGGTACAGTTCCCCAGATATAACTGATGAGTCCCTGAAAGATAAGACCAAGGCCGAGGGTGAGGATGATCTGACCAAGAAGGGTGGCTTCTCTCCTCTGAGCTGGTATGAGGATGAGGAAGTAAAAGGCCATGGCCACCCCTCCACCAAAGAGGAGGGCGATAAGAAAACTTGGCCCAAAGGGGATCTTCAGGCCGAGAAGGGTGAAGGCGAAAAATGTTCCAACCGTGGCCATATCCCCATGAGCAAAATTGAGGATACGAGTAGAGCGGTAGATGAGAACGAGTCCCAGTGCAACCAAGGCATAGAGACTTCCTGTGGAAAGTCCGGAGATAGAATATTGAAGAAATCGCTCCATAATGTTACAAAAATCCGAAGCACGAAATCCCTGGCCCAGACCTGGTAAGCAAAAGAGCACTCGTGCCATTGTTAATCTGGGCGACAAAGACATCTATACCAATACAACGATGTCGCGCCAGGGCGGGCCGAATTTCGAAACAATTTCTAAATCATAAATTCAAATGTTTCAAACCTGTTTTGAATTTTGGTCATTTGAAATTCGAATTTGGTTTCGAATTTCGATATTCGAATTTTGAATTTATCATCGAAAGGGCCAGTTTCTCAGATAGAGCCTCATCTTCATCCATCTTCCGAAAAGGCCCAGAGGTTCAAAGATCAAGACAATGATGATCGTCACACCGAAAATCACAGGAACCAACTCTTTGTAACCGCTGAATATCTGGGGTATGAGAATGACGAACGCAGCGCCAAAGATCGACCCTTCCACCGACGCCAATCCTCCGATGATGACCGCCACAAAGAGGGTGATCGCCTCCATGAAGGTGAACATATTCGGTTCAAGATATCCCATTAGAAGGGCGTAGAGTCCGCCCTGTATTCCCGTATAGAAAGAACTGATGGCAAAGGAGAGGAGCTTGTAGCGAGCCAAGTTGACGCCTGTGACCTCAGCAGCAATGTCGTTGTCACGAATGGCGATAAAAGCTCTGCCAATGTAAGAGGAGACGAGGTTATAGGAAAACAGGGTGAAGAAGAGGAAGAGAAAGAAATTGAAGTAATAGATGGACATTGATTTTGTAAGGCCAAGGAAAGGGGTGAGCTTGGGTACACTCAGGCCCATCCGACCGCCTGAAAGGATTTCCGAATTGGCAAGGATCTGATATACGGTGATTCCGAAACCGAGGGTTGCAATGGCCAGATAGGGCCCTTTGAGACGGAGAGATGGAAATCCTACCAAAAGGCCGAATAGCCCCGCAGCCGATCCCGCGCAGAGGAGATTGATGAGAATAGGTGAGCCCAAGCGAGAGAGATGGCCGAATGTAAAAGCGCCGATGGCCAAAAAACCTGCCTGACCAAAGGAGATTTGCCCAGTGTATCCAATAAGAAGATTTTGGCCCTGAACGCCGATAGAATAGATGAAGATCAGCGTAGCGATATAGGCGTAATATTCCGGGGAAAACCAAGGAAGGAGGATGACGGCAAAGAAGATCATCCCCACCCAGAATCCAGTCCAAGGCTTCCTTATCAGTCGAAGCTCCTCTCGATAACTTTCAATTAGATCCATGTTCTTTCCAAATCAATGATAAATGTCTCGAATCAAACCCATTATTATCCAAGCGACTGATATTGGGCATTTAGTCATTTGGATTTCATTTGAACTTTGGACTTTGTCATTTGAAATTATCCTTTCTACTCTCTTCCCTTATAAAGAGATTCAATCAGATCACTGTATCGTTTCTCTAAGGCCCGTCTCTTCACTTTCTTCGTAGGCGTTACGTCCCCGTCCTCCTCATAAAAACGCCGAGGAAGCAGGGAAAATCGTTTAACCGTCTCCACCTGAGAAACCGTTTTGTTCACCTTGGCCACTTCTTGATCGATGAGCTTGTGAATCTGTGGGTTCTGTGTCAGGCCCGCGAAGGTCGTAAAGGGAATTCTGTTGTCTTGGGCATACTTTGTCACATTGTCCTCATCGATTAGAATGAGAGCGACCAGGTATTTCCGGCCTTCACCGATGACTACGGCGTCCTGAATATAAGGGCTGAACTTAAGTTTATTCTCAATGAAGGCTGGGGTGATGTTCTTCCCCCCGCTAGTGATGATGATATCCTTTTTTCTATCCAGTATCTTTAGAAATCCATCTTCCATTGTCCCAACATCCCCTGTGTGAAGCCAGCCATCTTCCAAGGTTGAGGCTGTCAATTCGGGGTCTTTCAGGTAACCCTTGAAAACATTGGGTCCTCTGACCACTATCTCTCCATCCTCGGCAATCTTCACTTCTATATTGGGGATGGGCTCACCCACATATCCCCATCTGGGACGGTCGATCCTCTGTGTGGCGATCACACCAGTTGATTCAGTCTGGCCATAGCCTTCCCTCAAAGGGATTCCCAAAGCATTGTAAAATTCGAACAGTTCGGGAGAGGCTGGAGCTGCACCGCATACTCCCCAACGGACCCTATCGAAGCCCAATTGCCTCTTTAAGTGGTATAGGACGGTAAAGTAGAGCGGCCAATAGAGGATCCCCCATAGGAAACGATCTCTTGAGCTTACTTTTGTCCTGATATAACGGAGTCCAACCAAGATGCTCAACCGGTAAAGGGCTTTTTTCAAAAACGTGGAATCGGACATCCGGATCTCGATCATGGAGGCAAACTTCTCCCAAATCCGTGGCACACTGGCAAATATGGTAGGAGAGACCTCTCTTAAGTTCTGGCCAAGGGTGTCGATGTGTTCAACGAAATTGACCGTTCCGCCAGACCAGACTGCTTGAAAAAGAGAGAGAAGATTCTCATAGATATGAGCCAGAGGAAGATAGGAGAGCACTTCGTCGGTCTCGTAAGTGGGATTGGCCTCCAAAAAGGATCGGGTAAGGGTCATGATATTTCGATGGGAGATCATCGCTCCCTTGGGTGGACCTGTTGTTCCAGAGGTATAGATGATCATCGCCGTTTCTTCGGGATCGATGGCTTTCATCTTTTCCTTCACACATTCTGGGTTGGCTTGAAGAATGGCCTTCCCCTTCCCGAGAAATTGATCGAAAAAGATGATCTTCGGATGAGAAAATCCCCAGAGCCCTTTCGGGTCCCAGACGACCACCCCCTTCAAATCGAGTTGAGGAAGGATCTGCAACACTTTATCGACCTGCTCCTCATTCTCCACAAAAAGGATCTTTGCTTCGGAATGGTTGACCACGTAGAAGATCTGCTCGGGAGCAGAGGTGGGGTAGATGCCACAGGTGGCTCCCCCTGCCGTCATGGTAGCGATATGGCAGATCAGCCATTCGGGCCGATTATCACCGAGGATGGCCACATACTCTCCTTTGGATAATCCCGATGCAATGATGCCTGCCGCCACCTCTGTGACCTTCTGACCATACTCTTTCCAGGAGATCCGGTGCCAGATCCCATAATCCTTATGCCTTAAGGCGACACGATCTCTCAGACGGTCTACTTGTTTAAAGAAAAGTTCAGGGATGTTATTCACTCCCTGTTGATTTACCATGTCCTCCTCTTCTTGTAGAGACGCCATCCCTTTGGAGAGATCGTCTCACCGCTGAGCCCTAGGTAGAGCTCCTTGACGTCCTCATTCTCCTCCAATTCTTTTGATGTTCCCTCAAGGACGATCCTTCCCCCTTCGAGGATATAGCCGTAATGGGCGATCTTGAGGGCCAATCTGGCATTCTGCTCGACGATCAGGATGGTCGTGCCGGTTTGGCTGATCTGAATCAAGGCATCATACACACTTCGAGCCACCAGAGGGGCCAGACCGAGGGATGGCTCATCGAGCATCAGAAGCCGGGGTCTGCGGAGAAGGGCTCTGGCAATGGCAAGCATCTGCTGCTCTCCTCCGGAGAGGGTCTCGGCCTGCTGGATTTTCCTCTCTTCTAAGATGGGAAAGAGGGAGTAAACAAATTGAAGATCATCTCGTATCCCCTGGTCCTTCCTCCCCCAGCATCCCAGATCAAGGTTTTCCTCCACGGTCAGCTCTCGAAAGAGCCCCCGGTCTTCAGGAACGTATACGATTCCCAGGGAGGAGATCTTCTCCGGTGGAAGGCGATGGATCTTATTTCCTGAAAACTCGATCGTTCCCTTTCGCGGCTGATCTTTGAGGAGCCCTGCAATCGTCTTAAGAAGGGTCGTCTTCCCCGCGCCATTTGGGCCCAGGACGGTGAAGATCTCCTTCTCCCTCACCTCGAGGGAGAGGCCATGCAGTGCATAGATCCGGTCGAAGTAGAGGGTCTCAATACTGGCTATTTTAAGGAGAGGAATCATTCTTCCCCCAGATAGGCCCGGATGACTTCGGGGTTTTTCTGGACTTGCTCCGGGCTTCCCTCGGCAATCTTCTGTCCGTAGTTGAAGGCCACCATTCGGTCAGCCAACCTGGAAGCAATTCGGAGATCATGCTCCACCAGGAGGATGGTTGCATGAAAACGGCCTCTAATCTCACCGATCCGGTAGGCCGACTCCTCTTTCTCTTCCATCGTCAGGCCGGAGACCGGCTCATCAAGCAATAACAACTTGGGTTCAAGACCCAAGGCTCGCCCCAGCTCAACCTTCTTTTGAATCCCAAAAGGGCAATCAATGACGCGGGCCTTCCGGAATGCCTGGAGGTCCAGAAAATCGATGATCTCCTCCACCATTTCCCGATGGCGGAGTTCCTCCTTCCTCATCCTTAACAAGGCATGAATGGGATTTTTTCGGAACTTGATATGACGACCCAGCAAAAGATTGTCGAGAACAGTGGTGTGGAGGAATAGGCGAAGGTTCTGGAATGTACGGGCGATACCACAATGAGAAATGAAGTCCGGGGAGAGCCCCAGAAGACTCTCCCCGTTTAAGAAAATCTCTCCCCGATCGGGCTTGTAAACACCTGATATACAATTTAAAAGGGTAGTCTTTCCTGATCCATTTGGGCCGATGACCGCAATGATCTCGCCTTCCTCCACCTGAAGATCAATCCCAGCTAAGGCTGTGATCCCGCCAAAGCTGATGGCGAGATCATCGATTCTAAGAAGAGTCATAGAGTTAAAATGAGATTTCTGAAAAATTCGAGAAATCTCTGATTACACAGATTAACGCACCGATGACTCAGACAAAACCATTGCAAAAAATCTGTGTCATCAAATCGAAATCGCTGTAATCATGGAGCCCTGATGAGTTTTCCAGAGCTCTCAAAATCTGGGCTTAAAGATCACAAAGTCAGTGATGGGGACGTGCTCACCTTTTCTTGCATGCATAATGCGGACACCAGTCACACCCATGTGGCGGTTTTCATCAAAAGTAGCCGGGGCTCCGATACCCTCAGGCTTCCAGTTCTTGATCTTTTCCAGGCCCTTAATCATTGTATCCGCCGTGGGGTTTTTGCCTGCCTTTTTAAGGCCTTCCACCACATACATCATGGAGACGGCTCCGAAGACGCCGAGATATTCTTTGCCGACAATATTTGGGTCATATTTTTTAATAATCTCAGCGACCTTATCAGCCTCCCGGTCAGCCCCTGGAACACCTGAGTTTGCAGGTGCGGCGACATAGACACCTTCCCAGACTTCTCCAGCAATCTTATACATGATGGGGTCTCCCATCGGGAAGGAGAAGATCGATTTTGGCTTATAACCTATTTTGGCCATCTCCTTCAGAATGAGAGCGGCGTGACTCATCGTGGTGTAAAAGAGCACGGTATCCGCACCTGATTCTTTAAGCTTAAGGGCGTGGGTCCCAAGGGCCCTCTCAACGACCTCATAAGGGATGGTGGCCATCAGCTCACCTTTACCTGGCATCTCCTTGAGAGTCCTCTTGACACCCTCTATCGCCATTTTTCCATAATCATCGTTCTGATAGAAGAGGGTGATTTTTTTGGTGCCCATTTGCCTTATGGCATAAGAGGTAAAAAACGCTGCCTCATCCTCATAGTCGGGATAAGCGACAAAGATGTAGCGAAGCTTTTCCTTTGGGTAATCCACAAACATCCGGGTGTTTCCATAAGGCAAAATCAGTGGCATTTTGTTTTCGTGGAAGAAGTCCCTGCAGGCACTGACCACAGCGGTCCCCAGTAAGGCAGTGACGGCGAAGATCTTCCCCTTCATCTCCTGGAGATTGGCCATAGCCCGGGCCGGGTTATAACCATCGTCCTTCAGGATGACCTTGATTTTTCTGCCGTGAACCCCTCCCTGATCATTGATGTAATTCGCCCATGCTTGTGCTCCGAGTCCCGTTACCCCCCAAAGGGCTGCAGGCCCGGATAGAGGTGTAGTTAATCCAATCACCACCTCTGTGTCGGTTAAACCCTGTCCCAAGACAAAGACAGGGAACAAGATAAGAGAGACCATTAAAAAAAAGATTAAGCCTCTTTTCATCATTTTTCCCTCCTTCCTTGTAAAGTTAAAAATAGATGGCTAGAATTTTATTCGGCTCCCACCCACTGTGGCTTTTAATAGTATAAAATTGAATTGCCTGATGTCAATAGAAAAAATTGACAGGGTCTCCAAATTTATGGTAAATATTTTAAACCAGAAATTGGAACGATGGAATGATGGGTTTTAAACATATTTAATTCAATGAGCCAATATTCCAGCATTCCAAAATTCCATTATTCCCTGAATGTTTGTTGGGGCGATTAGCTCAGTTGGATAGAGCGTTGGTCTCCGGAACCAAAGGCCGTGGGTTCAACTCCCGCATCGCCCACCATTTGCTTTTATTCTCCATTCAAGAAGAGGTTTTTATGAGAGAAAGAAACAAATATTTTTCACCCCTTCTTATAATCATTCTGTTAGGTTTAATTTTGAGTCCCCTTCCTCTTTCTGGCCGATTAGGGCAGGAAAAACCGGAGAGGATCGAAAGTGGAATAGTATGGGTCCAGAATACGGGAGGGGGTGAACAGGATTCACATTATACCCAGCTGATGAGGCAGTTGAGAACGAAAGTGGACGGCTGGTTGAAAGACCTCAATCAACGGATCGAGAGTGAGGATGTCACACGATTTGAAGTCCGGTTTTTAGAGATTTTAAGAAGTTTTTTGGAATGGGTGGGGGAGAAGATTGATGCTCAGATTGAATCCGGAGAGAAGAAACCGAAAAAGAAAATGAGGGGAGAAGAAGTTTAACTCATAAGAGATGAAAGAAGAGAAGGTTTTTTTCCCATATGGAGGGGTTCAACTGGAGGGCCTCCTGAACATTCATGAGGCCCTTTCTGTTAAGGGGGGCGTGATTCTCTGCCATCCCCACCCGCAATACGGCGGAGATATGCACAACCGTGTCATCACGACGGCTCTTGGGTCGGCCCATCAGGAAGGTTTCTCCACTCTCCGGTTTAACTTTAGGGGAGTGGGTAGTAGCGGAGGATCATATGGTGAAGGCATCGGAGAGATGGAAGATGTGAGGGCGGCCATTGAATTCCTCCATTCAAGACAGAAAGACTCCAACCTTCCTCTCATCCTATTAGGGTACTCCTTCGGGGCATGTACAGGCATTCCTGTGGCTATCAAGGATGAGCGAATAAAAGGGGTAGTGGCCATCTCCCCTCCACTGGATATCTACGATTTTAATTTTATGAAAGGATATAAGAAGAAGAAATTGATTGTCGTCGGGGACCAGGATATCTGGTGCCCTTCATCAAGGTTAGAGGAGTGGTACCAGCAGCTCGATGAACCAAAATCTTTAACCCTCATTCAAGGAGTAGACCACTTCTACTCCTATCAAGCCAACCTTCTTACCCAACCGCTCAGAAATTTCTTCAATTCGGAGTTTTAGTCTTAGATATTTTTCTATTAACTACGAACTCCTAACTCCGAACTATCTTTTCAAGGGCCCAGCCACACCGATGAAAGAAAAGACCGAGGGAATAGCTTGGGAGAACTTTCCGTATTGCTTTTATAATTTCCTGGTCTCCTCCTGCATAGGCCATCAAAAATCGCCAGCGGTCTGTTCTTGTGATGGATAAGCCGAAGCGTTTCCACTTCTCCACAGACCGATTGAGGCGAAGAAGGTTCTTGATCCTTTCCCTGAGAGAGAGGGTTGCCTTGCGGTAGGATCGGTCAAAATCGATAATCAGAACCTGATCCTCAACGACGAGGAGATTTTTGAGCTGGAGGTCATTGTGGTAAAAACCTGCCCGATGAAATTGTCCAAGGAGACCCCCTGCCGAGCGTATCGTTTTTCGCTTATGGAGGAGGTTTTCGAGGGAAGGGTGAGAGCCTTTTTGCTGAAAATATTGGATCAGGTTTTTAGCATGAGGAATCTCTAATGAGAGGAGATAAGTCCGGTAGAATGGGCCGAAAACAATTTGATGAATCCCTCCGATAGGTTGGATCGTTGGGATTCCAGAGGAGCGGATCTCCTCTGTTAAGGCTAACTCCCGGAAGGATCTTGACCCAATGAGGTAGAGGTTTCCAGTAAGAGCCCCTAAAAGTCCGCCATGTGAATATTGGCGAAGAACCATTCTTTTTCCATCCTCAAGGGGGATGGAAGGGTGGAGAGTTCTGCCTTCATGATAGTGAGTATCATGAAGGGATCTCTTAAGAAATGTCTTTACTTCTTCGATTCCCCGCTGAAGAAGGCTCTCTTTATAATCGTTATGAAGAAGAAGATAGGTTTTTCCAATTTGGATCAAAGAGTAGGAAACCGGGATGGACATTTTCTTAAACATCAGGGTTTAACGTAAAGGAATCCCCCATTTTTGTCAATTCTGAAATTTGACAAGGAAGGGCCTTTGTTATAATTTAAGTTGAAAATTTAACGATAGGAGATGCCTGTGGAATACGAACCTGTCATTGGCTTAGAGGTACATGCTCAACTCCTCACCCGATCAAAGATCTTCTGTGGCTGTTCCACGTCTTTTGGAGAAGAACCCAACAGCCAGGCCTGTCCGGTGTGCACAGGTCAGCCCGGATCTCTTCCGGTCATCAACCGAAAGGCTGTCGAATTTGCCATTAAGTTGGGTTTGGCTACCAACAGCCGAATTGCACCCTATAGCGTATTCGCCCGGAAGAACTATTTCTATCCGGATCTTCCAAAAGGTTATCAGATTTCCATGTATGAATATCCTCTGGCGGAACATGGTTTCATTGAAATCACCGTTCAGGGAGAGAAGAAACGAATCGGCATCATACGGATCCATATGGAGGAAGATGCCGGGAAGTTAAAGCATGGTGAGACACCTGAAACAGCGCCATTCAGTTATGTCGATTTCAACCGAACCGGCGTTCCATTGGTTGAAATTGTGAGCGGACCGGATATCCGTTCCCCCCATGAGGCAGGGGAATACCTGAGAAGACTTCGGACCATTCTTCAGTACTTAGAGGTATGCACAGGAGACATGGAGAAGGGGACCTTTCGATGCGACGCCAATGTCTCGGTCCGGCCTAAAGGACAGACCGAATTAGGGACGAGGACCGAATTGAAAAATATGAACTCCTTCCGCCATGTGGAGAAGGCGCTGGAGTATGAGATCAAGCGTCAGATCGGAGCTTTAAAAGATGGGGAAAAGGTCGTTCAGGAGACGAGGCTCTGGGACACAGACCAGAACATTACCGTGTCGATGAGGGGGAAGGAAGAGGCTCACGACTACCGGTATTTTCCCGATCCGGACCTCGTTCCCCTGAGGATTGATGGAAAATGGATCGAGGAGATACGAAAGGGCCTTCCCGAACTGCCCGACCAGAAGAAGGAGAGATTTATACAGGATTATAAGATTCCCGAATACGATGCCGAGATTCTTACCTCAACAAAAACGATGGCAAACTATTTTGAGGACTGCGTCCGCGTCTTTTCCGAACCCAAAACAGTGAGCAACTGGATGATGGGAGACCTCCTGAGGGAGTTGAAGCGGGACGAAAGGGAAATAGATCAATGTCCTGTCACGCCCAAACATCTGGCGGAGATGCTCAATATGTTAAAGGATGGAACGATCAGCGGAAAGATTGCCAAGGATGTTTTTGAAGAGATGTATCGGACCGGAGAACCGCCGTCGGGGATCGTCAAGGAGAAGGGATGGATTCAGATCCTTGATATGGAGGAGATTGAAAGGGTGGTCGAAAAAGTGATTCAGGCCAATCCGAAACTGGTGGAAGACTATCAAAAGGGAAAGGAAAAAGTATTCGGATTCCTCGTGGGCGAAGCGATGAAGGAGACAAAAGGGAAAGCCAACCCAAAACTGGTCAATGAATTGCTTAAGAAAAAACTGAAAGGTGAAGGATAAGGTTAAGGTTGAGCTATTCGCCTTATTCGTTATCATTCGATTTTTTCGGGCTTAGAAGAATCATGAAATTCAAAACCATTGAATGGAAAGGTGACCATGTAAGACTCCTTGATCAGAGGAAGCTTCCTCAAGAAATCCGTTATTTGGAATGCAGGGATGCTCCCGCTGTAGCAAAGGCCATCCGGAACATGGCCATCCGGGGTGCGCCCGCGATCGGCGTTGCGGTAGCCATGGGAATCGCACTTGCTGCCAGAAAGATCCGCTCCAATCGTCCGGAGATATTCTGGAAAAAGATGGAAAAGGTCTGCCATCTGATGGGGGAGACCAGACCTACCGCCGTCAATCTTTTCTGGGCCATCGAACGGATGAAGAGGGCGCTCAATCAACTCCATTCTGAAGATGTGGAGGGTTTGAAATCAAAACTGGAAAGAGAAGCTCTCCGGATCTACAGGGAAGACCTAAAGATCAACCACAAAATCGGAGAGAACGGAAAGATCCTCATTCAGGATGGAGACCGGGTGTTGACCCATTGCAATGCCGGTGGTCTGGCTACGGCTGGTTACGGGACAGCCCTGGGGGTGCTCCGGGCGGCCTGGGCTGAAGGGAAGAGATTTCATGTCTATGTAGATGAGACAAGGCCCTTGCTCCAGGGAGCGAGGTTGACTGCGTGGGAATTGGTTCAGGAGAAAATACCTGCAACGGTGATCACTGACAACATGGCCGGTTGGCTGATGGAGAAGGGGAAGATTAATCTCGTTCTGGTCGGGGCGGACAGAATTGCCAGAAACGGGGATACGGCCAATAAGATAGGGACTTATGGTCTTGCCGTGCTTGCGAACTGGCATCAGATCCCCTTCTATGTGGCGGCTCCTACCTCTACCTTTGACCCCAACCTCTCCTCCGGAAACGACATTCCAATTGAAGAAAGGGCAGGGGAAGAGGTCACCCATATGGGTGGAAGACGAGTCACTCCAGGAGGGGTTAAAGTATTCAATCCCGCCTTTGATGTCACCCCGCATTCACTCATTGAAGCCATCATCACTGAAAAAGGAATTCTTCGAAAACCCTTCATAAAAAGCCTGAGAAAGCTGAAAACGAAATGAAGGCCATGAGAGACCCCATCGTCACCTTGCTTACCGATTTCGGGACAAAAGATCATTACGTGGCCTCCATGAAGGGGGTGATATTGAGGATCAACCCTCAATGCACCCTAATTGATATCACCCATGAAGTGAGCCCGCAGAATATCCAGGAAGGGGCCTTTCTTTTAGCGGGCGCCTGTCCTTATTTCCCAAAAGGAACGATCCATCTCTCTGTTGTCGATCCAGGAGTGGGGAGCCAGAGAAAACCGATTCTACTCGTGACGAAGAATTATTTCTTCATAGGGCCTGACAACGGCCTCTTCACATTGGCGGCAAGGAAGGATGGAATCAAGCGGATCATCGTCCTCACCCATAAGAAATATTTTCTTCCTGAAGTGAGCGCCACTTTTCACGGAAGGGATATCTTTGCTCCTGTGGCAGGTTATCTCTCACTCGGCACCAACCCCCAAACCTTTGGGGAGAGGACAGATCATTGGATGGAGCTCGGCTTGGGCCAACCCGAATTAAAGGGAGATCAGTTGATCGGGGAGGTCATCCATATTGACGCCTTCGGAAATCTGGTCAGCAACATCGACAAGAAAGGATTCTCCCGATTTATAAAAGACCGGCCATTTCTGACCAGGGCAGGGAAAAGAACGATAAAAGGTTTGAAAAGAGGATACTGGGAAGGGAAGAGGAATGAACCGACAGCCCTCTTCGGAAGCAGTGGCTTTCTGGAAATTGCTGTCAGGGAAGGGAATGCCCAAAAAATTTT
Source organism: Thermodesulfobacteriota bacterium (assembly GCA_030017685.1). GTDB lineage: Bacteria > Desulfobacterota > BSN033 > BSN033 > UBA1163 > RBG-16-49-23. Next base: position 19,414 of record JASEHH010000050.1, read on the forward strand.
GAAAGTGAAGAGGGGAGATCAAATCATTGTATCAGTAATCGGTGATCAGTAATCAGTTCAAGTGACGAGCCTGAAAATAGTCATTGCGAGGGCGAAGCCCTGCACCGCATGGTGTTCAGGGCGAAGCCCGTGGCAATCTCACGAGATTGCTTCACTTCCTGCCTACCGGCAGGCAGGCGTTCGCAATGACAATATAAAAGCTATAATTTAATCTTGGGGTGATCAGATGATTTCGAAAAAGGCTCAGGAGATTCCTCCGTTCATTGTGATGGATGTCTTGGAGAAAGCGCAGGAACTGGAGAGAAAAGGAGAACATATCATCCATCTCGAAGTGGGAGAACCCGACTTCGATACTCCGGAATGTATCAATGAGGCGGGCTATCGGGCGATCTGCGATGGAAAGACTCATTACACCCATAGCATGGGCCTCATCGAGTTAAGAGAGGCCATCTCGGAAGATTACTGGAATAAGTATCGGGTCAAGATATCCCCCGAGCAGGTCCTGGTGGCCTCAGGGACCTCTCCGGCCATGGTCCTCCTTTTTTCGGCTTTATTGGATGCCGGGGATGAGGTCATTCTCTCCAATCCGTATTACCCGTGTTATCCCAATATCATCCGCTTTGTGGATGGAGCGCCGGTTTTCGTCGAGGTCCTGGAGGAAGAGGGGTTCCAGTACCTTCCTGAGATGATTGGAGAGAAACTGAGCCCAAAGGTCAAAGGGATCATGATTAATTCCCCGTCCAATCCGACCGGAAATATCATGTCCAGAGAGAGAATGGAGAGGATTGCCCAATTTTCTCCTTACATCATTTCAGACGAAATCTACCATGGCCTGGTCTATAAAAGAGAGGCCCATTCGATTCTTGAGTTCACAGAGAGGGCCTTTGTCATCAATGGGTTTTCAAAACTCTACGCAATGACCGGATGGAGGCTGGGATATCTGATTGCCCCGAAAGAGTTTATCCGACCCATGCAGAAGATTCAGCAGAACCTCTTCATCTCCGCCAGCTCCTTTTCACAATGGGCGGCCCTTGCGGGTCTTCAGAGCGCAGGCGAAGATGTTCAAAAAATGGTTGAGACTTATGATCAAAGGCGCCGATATCTGATCCCCAGACTTAAAGAGCTGGGGTTTGGAATCACGGTGGAACCCACAGGAGCATTCTATATTCTGGCCAATGCCAAACGCTTTTCTAAGGATTCCTACCGTCTGGCTTTTGACATCCTTCAGGAAGCAAAAGTGGGAGTGGCGCCGGGCATTGATTTCGGAAGCAATGCAGAGGGCTACCTCCGATTCTGTTATGCCAATTCAATGGAGAATATTGTGGAGGGAATGAATCGACTGGAACGGTATCTGAAGCGTTATAAGTAATTCAGAGGGCAATGAGCAGGTAACATTTCAAGAATACTCGACATTGTTCATACCAAAGGGGGGCGCAAGACTTGGGTTTGTTTTCAAATCTTCTGATAAGAGGCAATGTGCCGAAGGCCATAAGCGGGTATTCTGTGTTATAGGACGTGTGCCGAACGCTTTGGTTTTTCAAGCCGCCGACGCATTTCTTCCGTGGAGATTCCCCCCTCGGCTTTTTGCCTTGCTCGTGACCGTTCGATAAGCGCAATAAACTTTGGATGACTGCTCAAAGAAACGGTTTCCATATCAGCATTTGTGATGCTTACCAAGGCTGCCACAGGTTTACCTTCTTTTGTAATAATAAACGGTTCCTTTTTAACCTTTTTTGTGTAATCTGACAGCGGCAGGGTAGCTTTAACAAATTCAACAGTTTTCATAATTTTATCACCTCTTTCCCAATTCTAACATTGTTCCTCTCCTTGATTCCAATGGCTCGAATATAAACAACATATTCCGGATCATCTTCAATATCATAATAAACACGCAGATCACCAATTCGCAACTCCCACGGAGCGATTGGGTTAGGGCGCATGGGTTTTCTATTTCTGGTTTCAACAGCTGGTTGATATTGGAGCTGTTTTTCCACTGTGTCCAGTACCGTCACTTGCTGGCGTGTTGTCAGAACGTGAAAATGGTTTTCAGTGTCGGGAGAATATTCAATTCGATATTTCAATTAAGATATCCTTTCCAATGACAGAATCGCCAGAAACTTTCCCAAAATAAAAACTACCATATTTGCAAAATATGTCAATTATTTCCACTCATCATTTCCCGGGAGATTTGGTGTGCTCTTCTTAAAGGTTCAGGAATCCGATATCTCTGGCAGGTAGCAAGCACGATACGGATACTGGTCATGAGATCGATTCGATGGCCAGGAGAAACGAAGACAGGCTTGACTCCTTGCCTAGTTCTAAGTACAGCGCCTACTTTTTTCCTTTTTAGAAAGATCCATTCAAAACTTCCTCTTGATAGGCCTGGATTGTCAAACTTCTTTAAAAGGGGCGTTCTGGCACAACCGATCGATGGGAGATCAAACCAGAGGCCCATATGAGAGGCCAATCCCACTCCTCTTGGGTGAGCTGTGCCGTGACCTTCAAAGATCAACAGATCAGGCTTCACCCTTAAACTCTGAAAGGCTTTAACAAGGATCGGACCTTCACGGAAACTTAACAGGCCCGGTATGTATGGAAAAGAGATCTCATCTTTGGCTGTGGCCGTGTCAATGGGCTTCATTTCCGGATAGGAGAGAACGGCGATTGCACCGAAGAGGGAGTTCTTATTTGTGGAATAGGCAACATCTCCTCCCCCGATCGTCTTCAAGCAAGAGAAGGTCTTTTTCAGGATGAGATGGTCTTTTAAATTCTCTTGAATCCGAATGGCCTCTTCAATGCTGACTTCCCAGGAATGGAGTGGTTTCATCCTTCAAAAAGGGGCCGAGGATTCAAGGATTCAAGGGTTCAAGGGTTTCTTTTTAGGGATTTCACTTGACCACTTGAACCCAGGATTCCTTGAGCCCTTCTGTCAGGGTGAAAAGTGTTCTATCCGACCGTTTTTGACCCTCAGGATGGAGAGGGTTCGAATGGCCCTGCCATCCTCTCCAAACCCCTTTAAACCTGAAACCCCCTGAAAGGGATGGAACTTTCGAAGTTCTTCCTTCAATTCGGAAGGAGTGGAGGGGGATTTGGATTGGAGGATCTCCCTCAGAAATCTCGCCCCATCGTAACAGATGGCCTCGAGAGTCTCCGGCTGACGCAGATACTCTTTCTGAAATTCATCAATAAAATTCTTAACGAAGGGGACTTTTGAAAAGGCATCGACAAAGATGGCGCCTTCTGCGGTTTTTCCGGCAACAGAGATGAGTCCCGGGCCATTCCATGCATTCGTCCCCAGGAAGGTTGTCCCCTTGATATCGAAATAAGCCATCTGCGAAAGGATCGTGCCCACGCGATCGTGCGTGTCTGGGATAAAGAGTCCATCCACAGAGAGGCCCTGTTTAAATTCCTCCTCCTTTCTCTTTGTTCCCTCCTGCTTCTGGATGGTCTCCACCTTGAAAAAACCTTTGATCTCCTGGCGAAAATCGGTCTGTTCTTCCTGATAGACCACGGTGCCCAAAACCTTGCCGCCCATCCGGGCAACTTCCTGATTGAAGAGGTTCTTGA